>NZ_JAXARY010000013.1:0-162924 GCF_033949435.1 Methylomonas defluvii
GCGTACCAATACCGAGCGAGTCTTGGCCGAGATTTGGCAAGAGGTTTTGGGTGTCGAGCAGGTAGGCATCGAAGACGATTTCTTCGAATTGGGCGGACATTCCTTGTTGGCCACGCAACTGTACTTCCTTGTGCAAAAACGGATCGTGGCTACGATCGCGCTCAACGCGTTTTTGACCGAGCCGACGGTAGCCGCTCAAGCACGTTTGATTGATATGGGTGTTGGACAAACAATCGATTTTGATGCGGAATCCATATTGGACCCCACTATTGAACCGTTAGGATTCAATGTAATCGATTCCGCAACTGCTCGAACAATATTCTTGACCGGTGCGACCGGTTTTCTAGGCGTATTTTTATTGGCTGATCTACTGGAGCAGAGCCAAGCCAATATTTATTGTTTGGTCAGAGCGCAAGACGAACATCAAGCCTTGGTTCGCCTGCAACAGCAAGTTGGACTTTATGAATTGACTGATCGTATCGATTTTAACCGGATCATCGCGGTCTGTGGCGATTTGGCCAAACCAAATTTTGGTCTGTCGGAGAGTCGCTACAAGGAAATTTCCGAGCGCGGCGAGGTGATTTACCACAACGGTGCGCTCGTGAATTTTGTTCAGCCTTACCGAACATTGAAAGCTGCTAATGTGAAAGGAACCGAAGAAGTGTTGCGTTTGGCTTGCCAGGGCAGACCCAAGGCCATTCATTACGTGTCGACGGTCTCGGTATTTAGCGAGATACCTCGTCAAGTAACGGGTCACAAGGAAACTGACGAACCTGAACAGCGAGGGAATTTACCGAACGGTTACGCAGAAAGCAAATGGGTTGCTGAAAAATTGGTGGTTGCCGCAGCAGAGAGAGGTTTTCAAGTCAGAATTTACAGGCCTGCAATTGTAGCCGGAGACAGTCGCACTGGAGCATGGAATACAGGTGATTATTGGTGTCGCCTGATTAAAGGCTGTGTACAAATGGGTTATGCACCACGTGAGCGCATTCGCATAAACATGGCGCCGGTCGATTATATGAGTCGGTCAATAGTGGCGTTATCCCAGAAAGTCGATACCGTCGGCAATATTTTTCATTTGAATCTCCCCGAGTCGCCTTATTCCGATGAATGGCTGGATTTTTATACAAGCCTGGGTTACCGATTGCAGCGTATTCCATATCGCGATTGGTTGGAAAAAGTATTGGAGTTTGGGAGTTATAACCCTGAAGGTTTTGCGTTAGCGCCGCTATTGCCAATGTTTGCCGAGCAAATCCATGATGGACATACGCAATTGCCGGAGGATGGTATGCCTCAATATGACAGCCGAGCAACTCATAAGGTGTTGTCGGCATTGAACGTGGAGTATGAGTTGTTGGATCGTAAGATTATGGCTCGTTATCAAGACTACTTTGTCAGAAGAGGTTTTATGGTTGATCACTAATAGTGAAGAGTTGGCCCGACTAAAAATTATTTGAATGTACTGGGGAGATTGGCGAAAGAAATCGTCTACCAGATGGAGATATTGAAATGTTTGTTTTTTAACGATAAAACGGGTAGAACCATGAGAAAAAAAAGGAATATTGCAAAGGCTGTGACAACAGCCAGTTTTGATTTGGAGCGAGCGATAAAAAACTGTTTGGCTAGAAGTATTTGTGTGGGAACGGTAGCGCTAGCTATGCCGGCACTATCGGCAGATAAAGACAAGCAAATGCATTTTAATATTCAGGCCAACGATTTAGCCTCAGCATTGTTTGTGTATTCCGAAACTACAGGCGTTCAACTGAGTTACCCTCAAAAAATGGTATCCGGTATTAAGTCGTCGTCGGTTTCAGGCGACTACACTCCGGATCAGGCATTACAGAAGCTATTGGCGGGCTCCAATTTCACTTATCAATACACGGATAACGATACGGTAAAGCTAATTGAGGCACCGAAAGAGTTAAATACCGGCGAGATCACATTAAAACCTATAACTGTCGTTGGCACTGCTTCGGGAGAAAGCCCCAGCCTGACCACGCCTTCCATCGCCGAATCAAAGGCCAAGCTAAATCGTGTTCCAGGTGGAACAACGGTGCTTGATGGTGAACGAATAAAAGAAGGTTCGGCATTGTCGGTGAACGACGTATTTGCCAACGCACCCGGTGTGTATGTCGGTGACTACAGCACCGGATCGGCTGGCGGCTCGCGTATCTCCATTCGAGGTTCCGACGCCAATTCAATTATTTCTCCTATCCGCGGATTGAAAATACTTCGCAACGGCATGCCTTTTACCAGTGCAAATGGTGCTTCCGATACTGAAACGTTCAACTTGTACGCCATTGATCATGTCGACGTGTATCGGGGCGCCAATGCGCTTGAATATGGCGGCAGCAATCTTGGTGGGGCCATCAATCTGATAACCCCAACCGGCTATACAGCCGAAGGTGTGCGAGTCGGTATGAAATGGGGTACTTACGATTACGTCAATCCAACGTTTAGCGTTGGCAAAGTGTTCGACAACGGTTTCGATGTTTACGGTTCGTTCTCCTATCTAAGTACCGACACCACCCGAGATAACAACAAACAGGAGCAGTTCTATGGGCACGGCAATGTCGGTTACCGCTGGAACGAAAATCAAGAAACCCGTTTGTACTTCGATATTCAGAATCATAATTTTACAGGGCTGGATCCACTGACCAAACAGCAAATCGAGGACAACCCACAACAAAATGCCCAGAGTTTGTATGGGCCTAACTGGGCTTTGCCGAATGGCTTTCCGTTTTACCGGGTGGATTTGAAACATTCGATTCAGTTCGACAATGGCGACCACTTTGACGTTGGCGCTTATTACGGAAGCAGGCAGTTTAACTATCAATGGACAGGCGCTAGTCCTGTAGACCTTTGGCAAGACACCGGTTTTAACTGGCGGCACGAAATCAACGGCGAGCTATTGGACATGAAAAACCGGGTGGTTTGGGGCGGGTTGATGCAGTGGATGTTTGTCAACGACTGGAACTATTCTACGGTTAATCGCCAGCGCGGTCGGTTGTTAAATGCGGAGCGTGACAAATGGCTCAATGTGGAAGGTTATTTGGAAGATCAACTTAGCCTGACCGATACGTTCACCTTGGTTGCTGGCCTCCAGCTGAATTATCGTAAAGTCGATTATGAACGCTATGAAGGTTATGTGGTCAGCGCAGCCAGACCCAGCAATCAAGCTGATAAAGACTTTTTCGTCCCCAATCCAAAATTGGGATTCACTTGGCAAGCCACCAAGGAAGCCCAACTTTACGGCAACTTGAGCCGCAGTTCTGAACCACCACCATTGGCAGACTTGGCCAATTTGTTTTTAAAGCCTTCCAGGGACATCCAGACCGCCAGTACGGTGGAAATCGGCACAAGGGGCGTAACGGATCGGCTGAAATGGGATTTGGCCTTTTACCACTCCTGGGTTAACAACGAATATTTGATCGTTAGCAGCCCAACCGATCGCTCCGCGTTTACCGCGACCAATGCGGATAGCACGACGTTACATACAGGTATCGAGCTTGGGTTAGAGTCTAGTTTGCCTTTGAACGTGGTGACCAATGGCGACGAACTGCGTTTGACCGGTAATTACACTTGGAATAATTTCCGTTTTGACAACGACCGTGATTTGGGCAATAACAAAATACCCGGAATACCCGAGCATAACGCTAGACTGGAAGCAGTCTATAAACACCCCAGCGGTTTTTATATCGGCCCTAATGCACAAATTGTCAGCTCCAATTGGGCGGATTTTTCCAATACTTTGGCGGCTAAACCCTATGCATTACTTGGCGTTCGAGCCGGTTGGGACGACGGAAAACATTGGAAGTTGTTCATCGATGGCCGTAACTTGACTGATGAGCATTATGCTTCTTCGATTTGGGTGTTAGGCGACGCAGGTGGAGCAGATATGGCGCAGTTTAATCCGGGTGGTACTCGCTCCGTGATGGGTGGCGTTGAGTATCGGTTTTAACTTCGCTCACCGCGTACGTTGGGTTGGGGTGTACCCATCCGGGCATAACCCCAACGTTTTGGCCGGTACGATTTTTCAATATCAATCGCCGTTTTGTGGGTTTGTGTCCCGCTGTCGAAATTTGGTGGGTAATGGAAAAGCTGTCGTGTTGGGGGGGCGTGCCTCACCACCCAACCGTCTAAAACGCATTTTTCCGATAACCAAACCGTATATTCACGAATCTATGAGCTTTGACATCTCGCCATTCAAGCAGCTTGCAAGCGTGCAGAATTTATCCGCGTTGAAACGCCGTCGCCACTATTGGCTGACCGTCCATCTTTGGCTGGGGTTGACGTTGGGCCTGCTGCTGTCGATTTACGGTATCACCGGCAGCATCCTGGTGTTTTACGCCGAAATTGACGAATGGCTGCGCCCAGAGCTACTGCAAGTTACTCCGCCGGAAGAAGGTCAATATCGGCCTTTGTCTGAGATTTTCGAAGCTGGCAGAAATGCCATGCCACCGCAAGCTAGACACACTTTTGCAGTTTATCCGCGCAATGCTAACGCTGCATTTCTATTAAGATTCAGCTTAGCGCAGGAGGACGGTAACGAAGACCGCTGGTTAGTAGGCGTAGATCCGTACACCGCCAAGGTGACAAATAAGCATCTGCAATGGCGCGCGGGAGACTGGATGCCTAACGATTGCATCGAGTTTATTTTCGAACTGCATTACGCGCTGTTATTGCCCTGGCATATCAGCAGCCCGATTGTCGGATTATCGGCAGCCCTACTTATTGTGTCCATCTTGACCGGCCTGATCGTTTGGTGGCCATTGACCGGGCATTGGCGCAATGCTCTGACCTTCAAAGCCAAAGCCGGCAAGGTACGTTTCAATTACGACCTGCACAAGACCAGCGGTTTTTACACCGCGCTGATCATGATTCCGGTGTTGTTTTCCGGTATCTACATGGTATTGCCGCATAACGTGGCGCCGGTAATCGAGTTATTTTCGCCGGTGACCTACCGCTACTGGTTTCAATCCAAGCCACCGTCTCCCAATGCACCGGCCATCGGCATGGATGAGGCGGTCAGCATTGCGCTAAAACAATACCCGCATGGCAGGCCGCACTCGATCTATGGCGCGCCTAATCTGACTCAAACCTACACAGTTTGTCAAAATGGCGTCGATGCGGCGGGCAGTATGCTGCAACGTCGTTGCACGGTGATCGACCGCTATTCCGGAAAAATTCTGGATTTGGACGACCCCAGCCTGCCGACTGCAACCGCGGGTGAAATCTTCACCCACTGGCAATGGTCGCTGCATTCCGGTCAAGCATTTGGAATGACCGGGCGACTATTGGTATTCCTGTCGGGATTGCTTTGCCCATTTTTGTTTGTAACGGGGGTGGTGCGCTGGAGACATAAATGTAGAGCAAATCGTAAAACTATTTAAATTGCATTGAAAAAAAGATAATTCAATAAATTTTTTTAAAAAAAGAGGTTTTAAATAGATGAATGAGAGTTATTTTTCTAAAAAAGGAAAATATTGTATCGGGATTATCTGTTAGCAACCGAATACATTGGCTTACATAATAAATATGTTTATGGTGATAAAAAATGGTATATAAAATTGAATTTCATTAAAGTTGGCTGAATATAAATTATTTTCACATTATTTTGACTATATCCCTACATGGCGTAGATTCGTTCAAAATTTATGGCAAGTGAACTTCACCGGATTTCTGTGTTATTGCCCCCAAAAAAACGGCACCAGCGATTTCGCCATTAGTATCAAGTCGCATCCGAATGTGATGTTTCTGTTAGCTAAATAGACATTGTCTACTGATATTGAAAAATGGCGTTTGAATTACCGAATAGAACGACAAAAAATGCATTTTCTTCTCGAAATTATGTTGATCGTATTTTTAACGTTTCGAATTTAACATTTAACTATTGGAGATATATGTATCGTTAGTTTTATAAAAAATAAATAAGGTGTAATATTGTGGCGCAACTGAATGGCGGGAGATTATACAATGTATTCGAGTGAAAAATTACCATTACAGGTGGAGAGGGCTCATAAACCATCGTTTGAAGAGTTTAATAAATTATATGCGGAACCGGGTAAGCCCGTGTTGATAACAGGGGTTGTTTCCCAATGGAAAGCCTGCTCACTTTGGAACCCACAATATTTCAATTCGCTTGCTGGTGAGCGGGTAGTTCCTGTCAAGCGTATGCGCAATGGCGCCTACTTAGAAGCTCGCTCCGAATCGATGAAATTGGCAGATTATTTAGATATCGTTAATAAAGAACCAGTTGGTAATGAGCGAGTTTATTTAAGCGAGCAAAGTTTCGAGAGTACTTTGCCAGAAGTTGTTGGCGATTTCACGATTCCTGCTTACATTGATTCAAAAGAAATTGACATAGTTAGTTATATCGGTAGTAGTGTACATTCGCAAATTCACTTTCACCCTTTCGGAAAGGCGTTGCTGTGCCAAGTTACGGGACGCAAGCGGGTAAAGCTATTTGCTCCTGATCAAACCCCACTGCTTTACCAAAAATTGAATTTTAGCAAGATTGAAGGTGAGCCGGTAGATTTAGAAAAATATCCCTTGTATGAAAAGGCTGAATATTACGAATGCGAGGTCAATGCAGGAGAAATGCTATTTTTTCCAATTTACTGGTGGCATGGCGTTGAAACACCGGAATTCAGTACTGCGGTAGTTTTTTTTTGGGATGATCCTCGTAAGTTGAGATGGTTTCCGCCAGCTGGTATTCCATGGTTCTACGTACCGGTGTTTGAAATTCGCTCGTGGTTTTTCAAGGGAAATCGTATCTTAAAACGAATTTTAAAGTCAATTCGTGGATAGGCCCGACAGTTTATTGTGATGAAATAGAAATCAACCGTTATTACGGGCGATATCGGAATAATGACATTTTTTATACTTTCTATTCTTTAAATTTCGGTATTTGAATCCCCCTCAATCCTCTCGGCAATTGTTCCCGCATTGCTTTACTAGATACATCCCTTATCCAACAGGAGAGGAAATTAAAGGGCCAAAATTTGAAGTGCTATGGGTTATATAATTAACAGAGGATCTACCATGTATCAGTGTATTGCCTGCCGGGGAAATTTGATTGACGAATCGCCATCCATAAAAATTTGTTCTCATTGTGGAACCAGTTATCCCATTATTAATGGGATTAGTTTTTTTCTGTTGCCGGACCCTTTTTCATCGTTGCAAGGCTTTGTTATGGAAATGGAAGAAGCCAAGGCCGCACTTACAAAAATTAATCAAAGTCTGGAGGACTTTGAACGCTGTTCCGATACAGGTACATTTGAGCGCAGAATCCGCACGATTAAAGAAGGCATAGATGGAAACATACGCGTATTGGAAAAATCCTGCCAACCAATAATGGATTTTCTGCAAAATCGAACTCGTCAAGATAATGCGTTGGCGTGGAGTTCGGTAAAGTCCGGTTTTACGTTTCACGATATGTTGCCGTATTTTTACCAAGACTGGTTTGGAACGCCTGATTTTTCAGAAGTAAGAAAATTGTTTGCTAAAACCCTTGACGAGCACTGTAAAGATAGAGAGTCTGTTGCGGTATTGGGGGCGGGCGCCTGCGGCTTACTATATAATATTTCTGATAATTTTCAGGTATCTTATGGAGTGGACTTGTCTTTGCCAACTCTCTTAAGCGCTAAGATGCTTATTGAAGGGGAAGCCTTAACTTTCCATCTGCAAACGGCAGATTGGCATTATATTGAACTCGCTTCGCCGAAACCAACAGAAAACGACATTCGTTATATTGTTTCGGACGTAATGAACATGCCATTTGAGAGCGCTTCGTTATCTGTAGTAATTACCCAGTATATGCTGGATATCGCTAGCAATCCGAAACGCCTATCTGAGGAAATTTTTCGGGTGCTAAAACCTGATGGTATGTGGATTAATTTTTCAAACCCCTTTAGGGTTCTTGGGGATCCCGTTGAATTGGGTTGGCGAAAATTAAATGAATTACCTGATTTTTTTAAAAAGATGGGGTTTGAGCCAGTTAGCATGGAAATTGAACATTTTACCCTGCTCAATGTTGAAAAAATTTGCAATGAAACCGGAAATACTAAGCAATTGGTCCACTTTCTTACCTTAAGGAAAAGCCAAGATATTCCGGATTTTTCTAAAAATGAAAAATCGATTCAACGATTTTTCAAACAAAATGATAATATTTGGCATGAAATTCCTGAAATTGTTAAAGGGCGAGAGCTGGATTTTGTTAGGCGAAGGTCTTTCGATGAGCTAGGTCGTGTTAGAGAATCCTTAGAAATTAGTTTGGCAGGACATTTCTTCTCTATTCCATCCAATTTTGCTATGTTGTTGGAAACGATTTTTGAGTGCATCAATGGAAATAACAGTTTAAGAGAAATTTTTGCAGTTTTACAACAAAATAACATCGGTCTAAGTGAAGTAGAGTTTTTACAACTGATTTATACATTAAACATCCAGCATTATCTGATCAAGTTATAGATATGTCTTCACATTCAATAATTGGATGAAATTACAGAGTGCTATTAATATGAAATATCGTCTCTGTCTTTATGAATAATACGGTTTTATCCGCAATATGCGAATAATATTTAGTCCCAAAGACTTTTTGTAATTATCAAAGCAATAGTGACTTTAGGTGTTATGGGAATTGCCGCGATTGTGATTGGTGTTGTACACCTAATTCAAAGTACTGAATATTTTGTATGGTTATTGACTTATGGCTTGAAGAGTTATCAGTTACAGATGAGGAATACCAATATTATTGGTCGTTGCTAGGCAAAAATGAGCAAGAGAGAGCCTTGCGTTTTGTGCAAACAAAATATCGTAGGGACTATGTCGCAAGTCACGGGAAGCTCAGGTTGATTTTGGCGAAGTATCTGGGCACCCCTCCTGAAAAAATCCTTTTTACAATACAATCTCACGGAAAACCTTTTGTCGCCTGCGATAGGTCCAGCGGCATTAGATTTAATATGGCTCATTCCGGCGATCATATGGCGGTTGGTATAAGTTATGCCAATGATATTGGTGTCGATATTGAAGTATGGACGGATAGGGTCGATTATTGTGGGATTATAGCGGTATGTTTTTCTGAAGAAGAGATTCGCTTTTGGTTGAATTTACCAAATGAGCAGCAACAAGAATTTTTTTTCAGACTCTGGACAAGGAAAGAGAGCTTTGTAAAAGCTGTTGGCCTAGGACTCGAATTGGAAATTTCGCGCGTGGAAACTACATTAACAGGAGTTAGTGAGTTTCTATCGTTACCCGCTAACTGTGGTATGTCGGGAAGTTGGAGTCTGATCGATTTGGAATTAGCTCATGGCTTGAGTGGGTCTATTACTGTTCATTCTCGTATTGCACCTCGCATAAATTACAAATCCCTCTTGTAATTCAAAAGCCTGCATTCACAAATCGCGGCACATCCTTGTGTCGATTTTTTAAAAAAATTAATTTAATCCGGCTTGCTGCATGTGTTTTCGTAAGCTTAGCGGACGCATATCCGTCCAGACTTCTTTGATATAGTCCAAGCATTCTTGCTTGGGTCCTTTTGGGCCAACGGCTCGCCAACCGCCAGGAATATCTTTATAGTCTGGCCAGATGGAGTACTGCTCTTCGTCATTGACAACGACCTGATAAATCGAAGTGTCTTCCTCGTCCCAACTCATCTTTTTCTCCATAGTTCAGGTGTAAAAGAAGTAAAGCTGTTTGCTTTACACATTAAAGCCTTTAATTAAGAAGACGACCTAAACCTTCTTTGTCCTCAGTCGTTGCAAAAATCAGCCTGATGAATTTTGAATTGTTTTCGGCAATGCAATAGCGCCCTAGCTAAAAGTTTTTCGACTGCACTATCCGAAATATTCATTTCAATGGCTATTTCAGCATATGTCATGCCATAAACGCGATTTAAAATAAATGCTTCTCTGGCGCGATCAGGAAGTTCGTCAACGATATTGGAAAATATCGATAACTTTTCATTGACGATTGCCAAGTGCTCTGTTGAAGGTAGTTCGTCGCATATCGCCAGTGTTGGGTCTGTGTTGTTTAGATGTTTCTCAACGACTTTACGATGTTTGATATGGTCATAAGCTAAGTTTTTAGCTGTTTGAAACAAGAAGCCTCTTGGGTGTTCGATAATCTGCTTGCGAGCCTCTCTTGAAAAGATAATGAAACATTCTTGCACGAGTTCTGCTGCGATATCTGGACAATCAACAATACGTGATAGGTGGAGTTGTAGTTCCGATTGATGGTCGATATACACAGATTCAAAATTCATACTCAATTTCCTATTGATTGTTTTGCCAACTTAGTCAATTGCATTGACGTGGGCGGCAAAGTTTTATATGACTAGGTTTTTTTCGCTAAGGGCGCGTAATTCTCATGATTGTTAAAAGTTATCGTTCAAGCAGATACAGGCATTAAAACTAAATTGATAACCCATAGTTAAAGCAAAAAACGCGCCAAGCCAATGTTTTACATTAAAACAATAAGTTATAGCTCAATAGCGAGTGAATCTGGCCATCTAGTAAGTGAAATGACTCAGTTCGATACGTTAAATAACACAGTTAAGTAATTTATGTGGATGCCTCTCCCTGCTGATTTAAGTCAGTTAAGTCAATCGCTGCTTCTAACCTATTGACCATTTGCTTTCAAAAGTGAGCGAATCATGTCGATTTATTAAGCAGGGCTACTGTAGATAGCATTGATTACAGTCAACAGCGGACTTGTTTAGCCAAATATGGCTGGGGTTATTTTGCGATCTAAGCGTCTTCTTATATGACATGAGTCCAATCCTAATCACAAAAATACGTTCTGATTTATCTTCTTAGTGGCTGCGAGCATAACGTAATGAATAGAACCTTATCTCTACTGAACTAGGCTTTTGCATTGGACGATGCTCAAATGTCTGTTAGCAGTTTGTTGTAATCGATAGAAGATGCGTTCTTGATCGTAACGATTGCCACCTGTCAATTGGTTTAGCTATATAACGGAGTTATTATGCTGCTATTTTTATGGCGCTCATCATGGATCATTATTTCCGGTGTATTGCTGACAGGCGTTGCCAGTGGCCTGAGTAATGCTGCATTAATTGCATTTATCAACACCAGTTTAGTTGGCCAAATGAATATTGCACATGCCATTTGGTGGTTTGCTGGATTGGCATTTACTGTATTGATCAGTCAAACACTATCGCATTATTTGTTAAATCAACTCAGTACGCAGTTGGTACGAGATCTCCGGTTGCGTATTAGCCGGTTAATTTTGAATGCGCCGTATCCAAATTTGCAAAAGATGGGTAAATCGGCGTTACTTAGTCATCTTACTGAAGATGTTACCGCTATAGCAGGCGCCAGCCAGCTTTTTCCTGTGCTCTGTATCAATTTTGCGATCCTGATTGGTTGCATGGCTTATTTAAGTTGGTTGTCCTGGCAATTGGCTCTGGTTCTTGCCGGTATCATTTTATTTGGTGTGACGACCTTTAATTTTTTCAATGACATTCCGATGCGGTCTGTCCGAAACGCACGCGACGAATATGATGTGCTTAGCAGAGGTTTCACGGCGTTGACCGAGGGCGTTCGAGAATTAAAACTTCACCGGCGTAGAAGCGAAGCGTTTGTTTCCCAATCACTTTCCAATAGTGCTGAAGCCTACAGACAGCATTCTTTCCGCGCGGCTGTCGCTTACTTATGGATAAATCAATGGGTTCAATTTCTTTATTATTTGACTATCGGCGCGATTTTGTATGCGTTTCCACTTTGGCAAACACTCACTCAAGAAATCGTCAGTGGCTATGTCTTAGTGTTTTTATTCATGATGTCACCTCTAACCATCGTGACGAATAGCTTGCCTGTTTTCAGTCGAGCGAAAGTTTCGCTGGATAGTATCCTGAAATTAGATGAAAAACTTGTAGAACAAAGCCTTGCCGAACGTCTGGCTAAATTGGCGGTACAGAAAAGCTTTACGTCATTGACTCTGACAGGCATAACCCATAGCTTTCATCGGGAAAAGGAAAACCGGAATTTCACATTAGGACCAATAGATCTTGAATTTCGTCCGGGTGAATTAGTCTTTCTCGTGGGGGGTAATGGCAGCGGCAAGACGACATTGGCGATGCTGTTGATCGGACTTTATCATCCAGCACGAGGCATGATTTCCTGGAACGGATGTCCCGTTGATGCGGGCAATCGTGATGCTTATATGCAGAATTTTTCAGTGATTTTCTCGGACTTTTATCTATTTGACGAGTTGTATGGCGTTAATGCGGAGCAACATCGCGGTGCCATGGACGACTACTTGCAGCGTTTGCACCTCAATCATAAGGTAGAGATTGTCAATGGGCAGTTTTCATCAGTGAGCCTGTCCCAAGGACAGCGTAAACGTCTGGCATTGTTGGTTGCTTATTTGGAGGATCGGCCTTTCTATGTGTTTGATGAATGGGCTGCCGATCAGGATCCGGAATTTAAACATTTGTTCTATACCGAGCTATTACCTGCTCTAAAAGCGCAAGGCAAAACGGTTTTGGCGATTACGCACGATGAAAAGTATTTCTATTTAGCAGATCGATGCATCAAGCTTGATGAAGGTCATGTTGCTGCGATTGAATATCCTCAGGGACACCCCGAACACGCAACGGCAAACGCTGACTGGCTGCGTTCGACTCATACTGAAACATCGATTTCATGATGCAGGAAGGGACTATGGCTAAACCTAAAAAATGGCTGAGTATTGGGCTGGGCTCAATTGGATTATTGGTTGTTGCTGGCGGATTGGGTTATCGCTGGTGGTTGCAATCACTGCCTACCCTGGACGGTGAATTCAAATTGGCTAAATTATCTTCGCCCGTAAGTGTCGACACCGATTCTCACGGTATTCCGCTCATAACTGCGAGTAACCGAATCGATGCTACGCGCACGTTAGGTTATGTGGCCGCCCGTGATCGTTTGTTTCAAATGGATTTGATGCGGCGCAAAAGCGCTGGGCGATTGGCTGAGATATTTGGCGAAATGGCTATCAAAAGTGACTTGCAATCCAGAACCTATGGTTTCAGTGTCAGAGCCCGGCAAATTTTATTCAAGCAGCCTGCAATTCATCGCCAATATTTAGAGGCTTATGCGGATGGCATCAACAGTTATCTGCAGCAAAATCCTACGCTACCCTTCGAGTTTAAAGTGCTGGGTTACCAGCCTGAGCCGTGGCAAGCTGAAGATTGCTTGCTGGTTGTGTTGGGGATGTTTGAAAACTTGACGGCCTGGACTGAGAGTAGCGAACGGATGCTCAGTATTATGGATCAAACGTTACCACCTGAGGTCTTGGCATTCTTGACGCCGGACAGTGATCGGTTTACCGACGATTTGATGAAATTCACTCAGTCCCGTAGACCACCACAAGGCATTCCCTACTCTGCTATGCAATCACTGTTAGCTGGTAATTCGGCTGATTTAAGAAGCTTGGCCAAGGCGCCGGAGGAAACGTTAGCAGGTTCCAACGCTTGGGTAGTCAGTGGCAGCAAATCGAGGGATGGCCGAGCGATATTGGCCAATGATATGCACTTGGGGATCAGTGTTCCGAATATTTGGTATCGCGTTGAACTTCAATATCCTGAGGTGCGGGCAGTCGGTTTAAATTTACCAGGTACTCCTTTTCTTATTTCTGGCAGTAACCAGCATGTTGCCTGGGGGGTGACCAACCTGGTTGGAGATTTTCTGGATTTGGTCAAACTTGAAATGAATCCTGATAATGCTGGGCAATATCGGGTGGGCGATCAATGGCAAGACTTTGTCGAACGACACGAAACGATACACATCAAAGGCGCAGAACCTAAAGCCTTAACGATTAGAGAAACGCAATGGGGGCCAGTCGCGGAGCAAGCGCTATTGGATGAACCTGTTGCCATACATTGGGTGGCTTTGGATACGGATGCGGTCAATGTCGGTATTGCGGATTTGGAAGGCAGCAAATCCTTGGACGAATCTTTGGCCATTGTGAAGCGCGCAGGCGGGCCGCAGTTGAACGTTTTATTGGCAGATGAGCATGGGCATATTGCCTGGACATTGACAGGCAAGATTCCTCGCCGTTTTGGTGGTGATGGGGCTATCAGTCATTCATGGGCAGATGGTAAAACGGGTTGGCAAGAGTATATTCGACCGGATGAAATGCCGCAGTCCATTGATCCAACGGAGGGTTTTTTAGTATCGGCCAATGACAGGCGGTTCTCCGCGGATTTTCCAGTCGTCATTGGTCATCAATTTGTTAATGGTTACCGGGCGTACCGTATTAATCAACGGCTCAAGCAAGCGACAACCCATAGCGAATGGTCATTGTTCAATCTCCAACAAGATACTGAGACTGAATTTTATGACTATTACCAGCAACTGGCATTGAAAGCATTGTCTCCGGAAGTTTTAGCGCAAAAGCCCGAGTTAATCGCGTTACGGGATTATTTGGTCAGCTGGAACGGTAGAGCTGATGTTGCAAGTTTGGGATTGCCGATATTGGTGGAATTCCGCAAACAACTGATTGATTCGGTTTTTACGCCATTTTTAAATGGTTGTAAGCAAGCCGACAAAAATTTTGTCTTTCAGTGGAATTACGTTGACACTCCTTTGCAAGTTTTGTTGAACGAAAGACCAGCTCAATTATTGCCGGAAGCCGCCCATCACAAGACTTGGGATCAATTTATTCTGACGCAATTAGAGAATAGTGCGTCCACAGTGATGTCCCGTCACCCCAATGTCGGTTTGGCTGATCTGACGTGGGGTAAGCAGAATATTGCCGGTCACGCTCACCCTTTCTCCAAAGCCTTGCCTTTGCTTTCCTCTGCATTAGATATGCCCCATCAAGCGCTAGCTGGGTGCGGTGGATTCTGCGTGCGGGTAACGGGCCCAGATTTTGGGGCTAGCGAGCGATTAGTGGTATCACCCAATCATTTATCTGAAGGCATTTTACATATGCCTGGCGGACAATCCGGACATCCGCTATCAAGCTTTTATAAGGATCAACAAGCTTATTGGGTAGAGGGGTTGCCAATGTCTTTGGTGACTGGAAAGTCCCAGCATAAAATGGTGCTAAAACCAGAATAGTCAGACTTGGCAAAGATTAAATGCACTACTGAACAGGCTGCGATAAAATGTCCAGTTGTTTTTTATGCAGGTCAAATAAAAGTAGAATATTTTGGAATCCGATCTGAATGACAATATAGACGAACAGGCTGTAGCGTGGTTTATTCGCTTACGGGCTGATAACGTCAGTAACGAGGATAGGACGTCTTTCAATCAGTGGCTTGAACAAGACACTGCTCACCGGCGTGCGTTCGATGAAATTTGCGTCATGTGGGGCGACACAGATCTGTTAAACAGTCTGAGAATCAATGCAAAATCACACGGCATTGCCCCAAAGCCGAAGAAAAAACGTTACTTCAACCCAAGAATCCCTTTGGCTCTTGCAGCTTGCTTGGCCCTCGCTCTGCCGCTTTCCAGTCAAATACAGGTTCTATTGAAGGCGGATTATTCGTCGGCTATTGGGGAACGTAAAACTGTTCTGTTGGAGGATGGCTCCACGGCCATGCTCAACACTGACAGCGCAATTGCTGTCAATATGGAAGACGGCAAACGTTCTGTGAAGCTATTCAAAGGCGAAGTTTTTTTTGATGTTAAACCTGATCCCAGTCGCCCGTTTTTGGTCCACGCGGATCATTCAACGACGCGCGTATTGGGTACCCGATTTTTTGTTAATCATCGACAAGAGAGTGACGAGATCAAAGTACTCTCGGGGCGTGTCGAAGTATCTGCTCATCAAGCTTGGAAAGATCCCGTCGTTTTAGGCGAGGATGAAATGGTAGCCGTTTTCGATACCAAGATTGGTCAACCCAAAAAATTGGATTCGAAACTGGCCACTTCCTGGATTAACGGATTTTTGGCGTACGAAAATGAAACGTTAGAGTCGGTCATTAATGCTATCAATCGGTATCGCCCAGGAATGGTTTTCTTTAAAGATGATTCATTACGGCAACTAAAAATCAATGGACGTCTCAGCATCAGGGATTCCCATGATATGCTGAAAGTGTTGCAACGAACCATGGATGTTAAGATGACTTATGTAACCGACTGGGTTGTTATTGTTGGATAGGATTGCGTTTGGCATCATTTTCAGAAATTACTTCTACCTGCTTGTGGGCAATTAAACAGCCAATCGCTGCCCTATAACTTTCAGCAGAGGCTGCAGAATTGTTGCAAGTCGTTGCAAATAGATCCCCAAAAGAAATATTGTTGGCCCAGTTGGATGTCCTGTTGATCTCGGAAATTGCCCGTTTACTGCCAGCTAAGGGGCGTATAAGGTTTCATACGGTGACTTCGTTTAAAGAGACTATGCAACCTGACTTTTGAGTCAGCCAGGTAGTAGCCCAATCGAGAGCCTCTTGCTCACTACTGGTTAAGTTTTGTTTGAAATCAAAATTTTTGATAATTCCAGAGGCAGAGTCGAATGTGCCAGTTAAGTTAACTTGATAAAGAATGCCAACGGAAAAGTGTTCTGTATAGCCTTCGCTCGGCGAAATGTAAACGATGCTGGGCGATAACGAGGTAGCAGAGGAAAAATATACTTCAAATTTTCTTGTCACTTTTGTAACCATTATTTGATGATACCTAAACGCAACGCTCCGCTGGAGTGTTGCGTTAGACCGATACGTTAAGTAAAACAGCTTATCAACAGTATTGCATAGTATTACGTTGCACTATGGCAGCACGGCTCGTTCGATTTGGGTCGACTCGCTCTTCTTTATGCAAAATTTATCCTTTTTCTCTTGGGCTGCTGGTTCTGGTACACCTAATAGAGAAAATGTTTTTGCCGCTCCTGCAACAGCAGATACTAATTTTCCTGTTGCATCGATATTCTCAGCAATTTTCGGATCGGAGTTAAGCGTTACAGATTTTAGCAATCCAGAATCATTGAAGCTGACTGCAAATTCAGATTTACCAAATTCTGCTGAATCAAAGTTTACGAAATACAAGTCACCGAGTGGCAATGTCTTGTATGTTTCAGACTGCTCGTCAACGCAATATTGTTCATAGTCTTTATTTTTCGGATCGACTACATATTTTGTTGTCGTCGTGATTTTAACAAGAACCGGCGTTGCTATTGGAACGCCTTTCGCTTCTTTTTGCTGTGCATCAAAGACTTTTAAGTTCGATGCACAACCAGCGCAAAATAAAACTAAAGAACAACATGCAATTGCTTTAAACATCATTTTCTCCCGAGTTGCGTGGTCTAAGTTGTTAAGCTGTTCACGGCATATTTATCCGATAATGACCGGCTATGCTACTTATTGATTAGCCAAAAGTTTTTCATTCCGTATATCATAGGCGACAGTTAGCTATGGCTAGGTTTACATCGGAACAGGTGGCGGTTTTCAAGTTGATTTAGGGTGAAATATGCACTTCTTGGCCATTTTGTTTCAGACAAGCTAAATTTTAGATGGCGCAGGGAGGGAGGATGCCCATTATTTTCAGGTGATTAAGGATATGAGCCGAGCATTCCTCGATACTCATTTGATTCGTATCGATCACAATCTCTGGGGTTTCTGGTGACTCGTAAGGGGAGGAAATGCCGGTAAAATGGGCTATTTCGCCGAGTCTTGCCTTTTGATAAAGTCCTTTAACATCCCGTTGCTCACAGACTCTTAAATCACATTTGCAGTAAATTTCAATAAAATCGCCATCCGCCACGGCACGTCGGGCGAGCTCCCTTTCTAACCTGAAAGGCGATATGAACGCCGTTAGGGTTATGCTTCCCGCATCAAGCATTAATTTGGCGACTTCCGCAATCCGGCGAATATTTTCTTTTCTATCCGCATCTTCAAAGCCTAAATCTTTCGAAAGTCCATGGCGGATGTTATCACCATCCAATACATACGTACGGCAACCTTGCTGATGCAGTTGTGCCTCTACTGCGTGCGCGATGGTTGATTTTCCTGCGCCAGATAACCCTGTAAACCACAAAATGACCGAGCGATGTCCGTTCAGGGATTCCCGGTGCGATCATGCTATTTGAGAATGGTGCCAGACAATGTTTTTGCCATATTCCATGCGTATGAATCCAATCAATGATGAAGAGGGTAACCTCGAAAGCCACAAGTGTCTTTGCTTCATAATGAAGACGATTATTGTCGTTAAGTTACTCATCATTGAATTCTTGCATTCGGTAGGCGGTATTTTCACGACTAAATCGTCTTCTTTTTTAGGATTGCACCTTATTGAAAGATATAGAATTTGGAGTTTTTATGAAAATCCGCCCATTTTGGGTGCTTGCGCATCACTATACCGGTTTAGCGATGCTCATATCGGTGACAGGCGTCATCATCTGGTTAAAGACGCGCCGTTAATGTCGAGACCACGATTACCCAGACACAAATCGAGCTATCAGTCTTCGCTGTCAATCGTCGACTGGGAACAGTGCATGGCGAAAAATCACGCATCATGGTTGGTGATGTTTTCCATGTTGGCGTTTTTTGTGTTGCCTGCATGTAATTCGACGCCAAAGCGCGACCCGAGTGCTTTGGATATTGCATTGCCAGCACAATGGCAAAGTCCGGTACCGCCCGGTGATCAATCAGTCACCCATTGGCTAGCCACCTTTAATGATGGGCTATTAACCGCGCTGGTGGAAAATGGCTTGAGACAAAATTTTGATTTGCGTTCCGCCGCTGTCCGCATCGATGTCGCCAGGGAACAGGCTACAATTGCCGGTGCCGGACGATTGCCGCAACTGTTTTTTGCACCGGGCTATCAGCGTGGCAAGGATGGTTTGAATAGCGAGTCCGGTCAGTTTCTGGCCTTGTTCAACTTAAGCTGGGAGCTGGATGTGTGGGGCCGTATCAAAGCCTCTCAACAAGCCGCGGTTGAAGATGCGGTAGCGGTAAGTAAAGACTATCAAGCCGCACGTTTGTCGTTAGCGGCACGGATTGCCCAGGTGTACTTTCAATGGACTGAGGCCCGCTTGCAAGCCGAAGTGGCGACGCAATCGGTCAAAGATCGTGGCGTGATTGTGGAACTGGTACGCGGTCGTTTTAACAAGGGATTAACCCGTGGCCTGGATTTGCGGCTGGCTTTGACCGACCTGGCCAATGCTGAAGCTCAGTCCGCGCAGATGCACAATGATGTGCAGATTTTGCATAAGCAGTTACAGGTGTTGCTGGGACAATATCCGGGTTCCGATGCCATGGCGATTTGCGATCAGGCGCATGAATTCGCACCTACCAAGATACTGCATTTATCTGAACCGCCTGCAACGCTGACCGCCGGTTTGCCATCGGAATTGCTCAACCGCCGACCAGATGTGGTTTCGGCATTTAAACGCCTGCAAGCCGCCGATCAACGCCTGGCCAGCAGCGAGAAAGCCTTGCTGCCGCGCGTCACCTTGACTGCCGCCGGCGGCAGTGTGGGTCCGGCCTTGGCCGACATCGTCGATCCGCGCGCCGCCGCCTGGAATCTGGTCGCCGGTTTGGCGCAGCCTTTGTTTACCGGCGACCGCTTGCAAGCGGATATCCACCTCAAACAAGCCAATGTCGAAGAGGCCTATAACCAATATCAAAGCGTGGCCCTGAATGCTTTTCGTGAAGTCGAGCAAGCCTTGGCCGCCGAAAGCCGTTTGCGCGAACAGGAACAAGCCTTGCGCGAAGCCGTATCGCAAACCGAGGCCAGCCGTAAATTGGCGGTATATTCCTACCGGCAAGGACTGATCGAGATTTTGACCTTGCTGGACAGCTACCGCAGTACCTTGAATGCGCAAAGCGCCCATTTGGCGGTACAGCGGCAATTGCTGACCAATCGGATTGGTTTATATCTGGCGTTGGGCGGTGCAGTATGAACTGGTCGTCTGCATCCCTCAAAACCGTGTTGCCTGTCGCCGTATTGCTGGCAACAGGTGTGGCCAGTTGGGCCGTGTTTGCCTTGCGTACACAGCCTGAGCCGCAAGCCAGTGTTTCGGCCATTCCCGAAGTCAGCGTACTGCGCGTTGAACCGCAAACCCTACGCCTGAATGTGCAATCGCAAGGCGTGGTTACACCGCGCGAAGAAATCGACCTGGTCAGTGAAGTAGCCGGTAAAGTGGTGCAAACCCATCCAGCCTTGGTAGCTGGTGGCTTCTTCAAAGCCGGTGAGTTACTGCTGAGCATCGATCCCCGCGATTACGATTACGCCATCGTCTCCGCTCAAGCCCGCATCGCCGAAGCCAAGCGAGTATTGATTGCCGAACAGGCGCAAGTGGAACAAGCGCACAGCGAATGGCAGGCCTTAGGCGATGGTGAAGCCAGCGAACTGGCCTTGCGCAAACCACAACTAGCCGAAGCCCAGGCTAAATTATTGGCCGCTCAGGCCGATCTGGCTAAAGCTCAACTCAACCGCAGCCGCTGTGAGCTGCGCGCGCCGTTCGCCGGTCGGGTGCTGACCAAACAAGCCGGCATTGGCCAGTTTTTACCAGCGGGGGCTACGGTAGCGCGGATTTACGCCAGCGACAAGGCTGAAATCCGCTTGCCGGTCAGCAGCGAGCAATTGGCGTTTTTGAATTTGCCCTTAGCCTTGCCGCATAGTGATGCCAGCTTGTGGCCTAAGGTGACATTGAGCGCTGAACTGGGTGGCAGCCAGCACCACTGGCTGGGCCAGATTGTCCGCAGTGAAGCGGCGGTGTCCGAAGACAGCGGCCAGTGGTATTTGGTGGCGCAAGTGGCCGATCCTTTTCAAGCGATTGCCAATCGGCCACCGTTGGTCAAAGGCTTATTCGTCCATGTCGAGATTGAAGGTGAGGAACGCTCTGATCTGTATCGCCTGCCGCGTAGCGCGGTCAATCCGACTCAGACCGTAAAACTGGTGAATGCCGAGCAAAAGCTGGAGATTCGATCAGTCGAAGTTTTACGTACCGACGCCGATTCTGCGGTGATCAAATCGGGTCTAAAAACCGGTGATCGCGTCATTGTCTCGGAACTGCCGATGGCGATTGCAGGCACAGCGGTGAAGGTCGTCAATGACTAAGCGCCTGCGCACTACTAATTTACCGTCCTGGTTTGCCGCCAATCCGGTCGCGGCCAATTTGTTAATGCTGCTGATCATGAGCGGCGGCCTGCTGGGTATCGCTGCGGTGGATAAGGAAGTGTTTCCCCGCTTTAGTCCGCAGCAAATTGAGATTAAGACCGAGTATCCCGGCGCCGGTACCGCGGAAGTCGAAGAGGCTGTTTGTATTCCCATTGAGGAAGCCATTTACAACCTTGCGGGCGTCAAACACTTGCATAGCGAAATTCGCGGCAACGAGTGCAGCGTTCAGGTTGAAATTTTCCCGGACGTGGCTCGCGAACAAATGATCGCCAGCGTTCAAAGCCGGTTGCAAAGCATCACCCAACTACCTAAACAGCTGGAAAAAATCCAGGTGCTACCGGCCGACCGTAAAGACGACGATGGCGTCATTTGGGTGGCATTACACGGTAATATCGATGCCTTCAAGCTGCAGAATTATGGTGAACAGATCCAGCAGCAATTGGCCGCCATTCCCGGCGTCAGTTTGGCAAAGAATTACGGTCAATTGCCGTATGAAATCAGTATTGAGGTGCAACCGGAACGCTTGCGGCAATATCAACTGACGCTGGATGAAGTCGCGCAGGCGGTGCGTCAGGCATCGGTCGATTTACCCGGTGGTGTCATCAAAAATCCGGACGGCGAGTTGGTGCTGCGGGTTAATCAGCGCGCCAAACAAGCCGACGCCGTCAGCCGCTTGATTGTTAAAACCCTGCCCGATGGCCAAAAACTCCGCCTGGATCAAATCGCCGTGATTAAAGACGCCTTACAGGAACGACTTTGGGCTTGGCATCACAATGGTGAAACGGCTCAGGGCTGGGAAGTACACACGGCACGAGACAGCGTGGCGGTCGCCCGCCAGGTCAAAGCCAAAGTCGAACAATTGCGTCAGCAATTACCGCTGGGTTTGAGCTTGATTACCTGGTGGGACGATTCGCAAGCTTACGATGAACGTATCGACACCTTGCTGGAAGACGGTTTGAGCGGGTTCTTGCTGGTGTGTCTTGTGTTGTCGCTGTTCCTGCGGGTACGGGTGGCGTTGTGGGCCGGTGTGGGCATTTTCACCTCAGTGCTGGGCGCATTCTGGTTGATGCCGGCGCTGTGTGTTTCCTTGAATATGTTGTCGTTGTTCGGTTTTTTGCTGGCGATGGGCATTCTGGTGGATGACGCCATCATCATTGGCGAGAGCGTGCATAGTCATCAAAGCAAAGGAGCGTTATCACCGTTGCAAGCCACCATTCAAGGTGTGCAAGACGTGGCCTTGCCCGTCATTCTGTCGGTATTGATTGTGCTGGTTGCCTTTCTGCCGGGACTGTTTCTGCCCGGTTGGGGCGGACAGATGATGAAACCGATTTGTCTGGTGATGATTTTGACTTTGGTGTTTTCGTTGGTCGAGGCCTTGCTGATTCTGCCATCGCATCTGGTCAGCGTTATCGAATCAACCGCCCAACAGAATTGGCTGCAACACATTCGGCAAGACATGAATAACCGGCTGGATCGTTTTGTCGAGCGGGTCTACCGGCCGTTTCTGGAAACCGCCATTGCCTGGCAATATCTCACCGCTTCGGTATTTTTTGGCTTGATTGTGTTTTGTGCGGCGCTGGTTGCCAGCAATGCGGTGCGCCACTCCATCAATCCCGATGTCACCAAAGACAGTTTCTGGGTGTCGATGCAGTTACCGCAGAGTGCGCCGTATAGCGAAGCCAAGGCGTTGGCAACCAAGGTGGAACAGGCTCTATTCAGTTTGCGCGATGAATTGGATCAAGGCAAAACCGAGAGCGTGATTGTCGGGGTGGAAACCATCATCTGGGAACACGGTGGCGGTATATGGCTGGAGTTTTCGCCAGAGGGTCGGCAACACGTCAAAGTGGAAGATTTTATCAGCCAGTGGCGTGAGCGTATCGGCGACATCGGCCGCGGCAAAGTGGATTTCATCTACAAAGAAGGCGATGAGCCTTATGACATCGAGTTGTTGCTGGGTGGTAACGATAGTCAGGCCCTGACGGGTGCGGTCGAGCAACTGAAACAGCAGCTCAATACACAACCCGGTGTCTATGACGTCATCGATTCCAGCGAACCCGGCAAACCGGAAATCAAACTCAGCCTCAAAGCCAATGCCGAACGTTTGGGATTGAAACTGGAGCAACTGGCCGAACAAGTCCATCACGGCTATTACGGCGACGAAGTGCATCGCTTTCTGCGGGGTCGTAGCGAGGTCAAGGTGATCGTGCGCTATCCGCTGTCGGAACGGCAATCATTGGATACCCTGAAGCAACTGCCGATCCGCTTGCCGAATGGTGTCCTGGCACCCTTGAGCGATTTGGCCGAGTTGACATTGACTCAAGGTTATTCCAGCTTGGTACGGGAAGACCGGCAACGGGTCATCAAAGTGCAGGCCCGCGTGAATCCGACGCAGGCCGACGCCAATACCTTGTATGCACAACTGGAACAAACGCAGATACCGGCCTTGCAACAAGCCTTCCCTGGTTTAGGCGTCAAAATCGGTCAACAACGCCAGGAACAGGAAGCCATGCTGGCGGCTTTTGCCAAAAACACCGTGATGGCCTTGCTGGTGATTTATGCGCTGATTGCCGTGCCGTTTAAATCCTATTCAAAACCCTTGATCTTTTTGCTGGCAGCTCCCGTGGCTTGGTGCGGCGCAGTATTGGCACATTGGGCGTTTGGTTTGCCGCTGTCGATGGAATCCTTGGTGGGCATGATTGCCGCCAGCGGCGTGGTGGTCA
The DNA here is from genome assembly GCF_033949435.1 of Methylomonas defluvii. Classification (NCBI taxonomy): domain Bacteria; kingdom Pseudomonadati; phylum Pseudomonadota; class Gammaproteobacteria; order Methylococcales; family Methylococcaceae; genus Methylomonas; species Methylomonas defluvii. The sequence continues at coordinate 23,786 of NZ_JAXARY010000013.1, forward strand.
ACGACAGCCTGGTACTGCTGGATTATATCCGCCAGCACGGTGAGGATGACCAGCCAGTTGAGCGTTTGATCGTCGATGCCTGCAGCTCACGCTTTCGCGCCATCCTGTTGGCGTTTCTGACCAACTTTGCCGGTTTCCTGCCGACGCTACTGGAAACCAGCCCGCAAGCGCAGTTCCTGATTCCGATGACCTTGTCGCTGTCGGCCGGTTTGCTGATCGGCATGGCCGCCAGTTTGATTCTGACACCGGTGTGCTATGCGATTTTGGCACGGCCAGAGTCACATGCCGATTTACAACCTTTTACCACTATCCCTATTGATTCCAATCCGTCGCTTGCTCAGCCGGCGGATCGCCATGCCTATAACCATAACGAGCACTAAGGGAGGAGAAGTCGCATGTTAAGCAAACCCCGCAAGAAAGCAAGGCTCGAACCACCCATGGTGGTGCCTGCCGAACAAGCCGCCGATGTGTTTCCGGCCGTGCGTTACTTTCAGATTCATTTTGAGTTTCTGCAGGAGCAGATTCAGTTGATCCTGAGCAATCAGGAGTCGCTCCAGCAGCAACTGAAACAGCTGGAAAGTCGCTTGCCGCGCACCGCCAACGGCCTGCGCCTGAATGCACCAGGCAAAAGCCCGCTTGAGCGTCTGACTACGGGACATACCGTGCCAGACAAAGACGCGCCGGGTCTTAATCTGACCGGTGGGCGATGAACTTGGGTATGTGGCAATCGATGACGCAAACAGGGAGGCTGTCGATGACCCAGCATTCGTTTATCCAAACGGCACAAGGCTTGCCGGATCCACATCAATTTTTGGTGTCGGCACCGATGCCCAGCAATCGCTATCGACGTTCCGCTGCGGTGACATCAGCCGTGCTGGTTGCCGCCTTGCTGCACGGCGGCTTGTTGTTCTGGTATGTATCGCGTCCCGAACCACTGCCGTTTTCGGCGGCAGCGCCGTTGCCGATGATTTCAATGGAGTTGTCGGCACCGCCGTCGCCAGTCGTCAACCAACCGATTGCGCCACCTGAGCCACCGAAACCCATAGCTCCGCCGAAGCCGGACAAGCCCAAGGTCAAACCGAAACCGAAGCCCAAACCGTCGGAACGGCTGATCAAGCAGGTGGAAGAGCGTAAAGCCGTGGAACCGGAACAGGTTGCACCGGCGATGCCCGCTACGGCTGCGCCACAAACCCTGAACCACAATGCCTTGGCGGCACCGCGCAATGATACCTATGTGCCGGCGGACAGCAATGCCGCGTATCTGAATAACCCCAAGCCGGCATACCCGATGATCGCCCGGCAACGCCATTGGCAAGGTACGGTGTTGCTGCGGGTCTATGTCGGCGCCGATGGCAAAGCTCTGCAAGTCAACCTGCAGCGTTCCAGCAATCACGACACGCTGGATGAATCGGCATTAGATGCGGTGAAGCAATGGCGCTTTGTACCTGCCAAACGCGGCGATACGCCGGAACCCTGCTGGGTGACGGTACCGATTGTCTTTGAACTGGATTGATGAACCTCCCCCAAGAGGTACGCAGCCCGACCCGCCTACCTGGGGCGGACAACACGGACGTTGATAGGCCTGGATTAAGGATGATCCAGGTGCTGCATGGATGTTTGGCCAAGCCAAGATTTTAAAAATAAAACAATAACGAGAACTTTATGGACCACATTTTTAGCTTTTCCGAAACCGCCATCGTCGATGGCACCCTGTGTATGCTGGGCTGCTTTTCCCTGGTCACCTGGAGCGTGATTTTATTGAAAGCCGGGGAAATCACTTGGCACCGCTACCGTAACCATAAACTGCTGCAAGGCTTGAGTGGTGCTGTATCCCTGGAAACCTTGGATGCCATCGACAAGCATCCGGAAAACCCCTTGGCGGTTCAAGCTGGACGGGTACTAAGCGTCGGTAGGCAAACCTATGCCCGCGCACAAAGCCTGCCGCATGACCGGCAAACCCAGCACGCCGCCTGGCACGAACTGATCGAACGCGCGTTGCGTCAGCAAATTCAAAAGGAAAAAGCCTTGCTGGATTCTGGCCTAGGCTGGTTAGCCAGTATTGGCAGTACGTCGCCGTTTATCGGCCTGTTCGGCACGGTCTGGGGCATCATGCACGCCCTGAAAGACATCGGTGCGCAAGGCAACGCCAGTCTGGAAGTGGTCGCAGGCCCGATTGGTGAAGCCCTGATTGCCACCGCGTTGGGCATTGCCGTCGCGATTCCGGCGGTAATTGCCTACAACTTCTTCCTGCGCCAAAACCGTCAGGTACTGGCCAGCCTGGAGCATATCGCGACCGACTTTTTGCGCAGCTGTATCGAAAACGACTTAAGCCAACCAGCATCACAACCTCAGGAGATCTAACATGGCCATGCAATTTCCCAGCGAAGATGAAGGCGGCGAAATGAGTGACATCAACGTCACGCCCTTGGTGGACGTGATGTTGGTGCTGCTGGTGGTGTTTATCGTCACCGCACCGCTACTGACCCAAGTCGTCAAAGTCAAACTGCCCAAAACCGAACAAACCGAGCCGACCCCGGATAAACACGTCGCCATTCTGGCCGTGACGGCCAGCGGTGAAGCCATGCTGGATGACAAACCCATTCCACTACCCAGCCTGGAAACCGAACTCAAATCCCTGCAACAACGCGATCCCGACATCAGCATCCAGCTGCAAGCCGACAAGGCGGCGGTGTTTGAGTCGGTGGCCAAGGTGATGGCTAGCGCCCAACGTTCGGGGGTCGGCAAGTTGTCGTTTGTGACGGTTGAGCAGTAACTTACTTGTTAAGGCATCCACTCTCCAGGTTCTAGTGAACCGTATTCCACTCCCTCCAAGCTCTTTCACAATCTGGACGTATACAGATTGGCGTGCCTCTGTGCGGCGCGCCTATTTTAATCATTCAAAATGACCTATCCAACTGGCTAGTCGTTTTCTAAGCAAATACGCGGTATTGGCATTTCTTAAAAGTTTGAATGCCACGATCGACAAGCCTTCCCGAGATAAGTGACCAATTTAGGTCATTTACCGGCCGGGACATTACTACTTAGTCCCCCTAGCATAGCGTTCACAGTCGTTAACCAACGCGGAGAACATTATGTCAACACTGGATCACGATCTTGCCAGGCTAAATTTCGAATATTTACTATTGGCGCGCGAATGCGCGCGTAGCAATCCGGTTGAGGCTGCCTGGCGCTTTGACATGGATCGTGGGCAAACTGAAATCCTTGCCACGCTGACAATAGAGAAAATCAGGGAACTTGCCGACAACTGCCGTGCTGCCGTCAAGTTGCTACCATTCAAAAGCCCTGAAAACGTATCTGTTGGGTTGTATTCCGCCATGTTGCCAACCGTTGCGGAGAGTGTGTAAATGATTCGATTGTCATTCGATAGTGCGGCGAACTTTGGCAACGACTTGATCACCGCTGAGCAATTGATTCGATTGGGTGCCCGCCCACCCATTGTCAGTACCTTATGCAATTTGAGCCGGAAACTGGCCATTCGCATTTATAAGAACATACATCAACACGCCCCCAAGCAAGGTATGTTGCCCTACGATACCTCATGGATTGTCCGTTCGACAGCGAATAACATCCATGCGTCAATTTTTCTGGGAATTCGACACGATCTATTACTCCTGTCGAGTCCAGCCGATTTGAGTACCTGTACTTTCATCACCGCTTATCAACTTTACGGACGAGTTATCGCTAAAACGCCGCCAGCCCATAACAAAACTTACCAGGATGGCAGTCAATCAATACCGTTAGATATTAATCGCGCTTGGTTCCTGAGCAGACAACTCGACACGAGCGATATCCAGTTCAAGACGTGCTATCGCTGCCAAGCACGTTATCTCGGTATTAAAAATCTTCCTACTCCGTTTTACCAATGCCCCATTTGCGATGTCTGGACTGATCGATCTGGGCGTCGGCGCTGGATAACCGTCAAATCACAAATGACGAATTTAAAAACAAACAAGACGTTCGGTTGAGAACGATTCAATAGCTGCTTAGGAGAAAAGCGCGTGTATATCGTTGTCAACACCATCACCGAACTGAATACCCCTAAATCGTGCCACGGTAAAAGTCTGGCCAGATTAGCCCGTGAATGCTTGGCTAATCATCAAACACTGACGCTTGATTTTGAAGGTATCAAAACGATTCCTGAGAGTTTTTGCCACGAATTATTTTTGCCGCTGGTCGCGGAATTCGGGGCGGATTATCTGAAAACCCGATTGATGGTCGCGAATATGACATCGCACATTGACGACCTCATGAAAGCCGCCTTTGGCAATTTGGATGCTTACTTCGAAAAACGCACGAATATCCACGATGAAAATTGCGACGAAGACATCTATTCCATGAACCTGGCCTGGCTAACGAAGTCGCGCGAAATTACCCGAGAAAATCCCATATTAGCGGGATTAATTCTAGGAATTGACGATGAAGACATGCTGAGCGCGTTAAGTCAGCTGTCATTTGACGATATTCAATACCTCGCACAGACTAACTGGTTGTGCTTCTCGCCTCGCTTCTCGACCCATTTTATCCAAACCATGGAAAGTCATCAGCGGCAACCGGTTGAGATCATGCTGGGTTTCAGCGGTTCTTCAAACTGAGATGAAGGAGAAACGATGCTGAAAAAATATAAACAACTCGCTCTGGCAATGGAACTGTTAAACCGGCAAGCACGAGCCACGATTGTGCAACAGGTAACCGGATTGCCGATCAAAGTGATCCGAAAAACCTATAAAGAACTCCATGGGCGTTCATCTGGCCGTGGTTCTTTGAAATTTTCCACCCGTGGCGTCACCAGTAGCAATCTGAAATTTAAAGAAGTAACGCTATTTGCCGTGTGCTTTCGGGCGTTTGACAATAAGCGCCTGGAAAGCCATGCGCATCGAGTAATTGCAGCTTTTGATATCTACAAACAATCCAATCCTGCCGGCCAATTGAATTTTTCTGACGCCTGGGTTATTGCCCAAGACTTAAGAGATAAAACCATTCAAATCACCAAATGTCCGCACTGCCAATCCTGGGTGTTGCTGAATGCTCGAGAAGATTTGTCCGAACGTTGCGGGGTTTGTAAAGCCAATATGGAATCTCGATAAATGTCTTGATTCCTTGGTACTGCAGCGTTGGGGCCAGATTAGAACATGTCGAAAGAGAAGTCGCCAAGCATTTTACCTAGATTCATTCGGCTAAGAGATGCGCCATTTTATTTGGGCATGGATCGGAACCGTTTTAATAGCCTTGTTCGTCCCAAACTTACAGAGGTCCCAATCGGTAAGCAGGGCATTGCATTTGACAGGCTTGACTTGGACGCCTGGGCGGACGACTATATCGCCCGCAACGGGCGTCTTGATCAACCTAATGGAGGTTCATCATGGGACGCAAAAAAACACCAGGGCTCGTCAAACGTGGCGATTGCTGGCACATCGACAAACAAGTCCGAGGCCGACGCCTTTGCGAAAGCACTGGCGAAAGCGACCTTGGCAAAGCGGAAGAGTATCTCGCCCGCAAAATCGAAGAAATCCGGCAAGCCTCTGTCTACGGAGTAAGGCCTGTCAGAACTTTTCGAATGGCGGCGACGAAATTCCTGAATGAATCAACCAAGCGCAGTTTGGATCGAGATGCAGATTGCCTAAAACAGTTGGATTCATTCATTGGCGATATGGATATCAGTAAAGTGCATATGGGTACGCTCCAACCGTACATCGAGACTAGAAAGATGCACGGGATAAAAAGCGGAACAGTTGCTCGAGATTTGGCTGTTGTTAGGCGAATTCTCACGCTATCAGCGCGAGTTTGGCGGGATGAAAATAATTTACCCTGGATTGATACGCCGCCTTTGTTACAACTGCCGGACTGGGAAGATTCTGCTGAACCTTATCCATTAACCTGGGAAGAACAGAGGCGGTTTTTCAAGCTAATGCCTGATTATCTTCACAAGATGGCGCTCTTTAAAGTAAACACAGGTCTGCGTGAACAAGGTGTTTGCTGGCTGAGATGGGATTGGGAAGTTAAGGTTCCTGCTCTAAATACATCGATTTTCATAACACCTGGCAAACCGGTTGCTTATGACGATGGTATTTGGCCGGGAGAAAAAAACAAGGAAGACCAAATCGTCGTTCTAAACCGGATTGCTCAATCGGTCGTGGATGGGCAGCGAGGACTTAATTCCAGGTATGTTTTTCCCTATAAAGAAAAGCGCTTGGAACGAATGCACACCACGGCATGGAAAAACGCCTGGAAAAATGCAAGTCTGCCTTGCAATGGTTCTTTCAATAAGGGGCCTCATAATTTGAAGCACACTTTTGGAAGACGATTGAGAGCCGCAGGAGTTTCATTTGAAACCCGTAAAGTGCTTTTGCATCATACGACGGGGGATGTTACCACGCATTATTCTTCGGCTGAGCTGAAAGAATTGATTGATGCGGTGAACAGTATTTGCGACATGGGAAGTGGTGTTTCGCTTACCGTGCTGAAAAGAGCAAAAGCTGGTTAGGATAAAAAATCCCAGGTCACGCAAAAATCACGCAAGGTAAATTTTGAGCATAAAAAAACCAGTTGCCCGCGAAAGTTAACTGGTTGATTTTACTATCGAATTGATGGTGGGTCGTGTGCGATTCGAACGCACGACCATCGCATTAAAAGTGCGGTGCTCTACCGGCTGAGCTAACGACCCCCTGAATGAGCCGCCCATTATACTCAGAAATATTAGCTTTGCAACGATTAATTGTAATAAATACAAAAATAATATCTTCCTTTCCTAAATGGTGCTGGTCACCTACTCTTTTACCGGCCTTTTTTCCAGCTTTCTTTGCAAGGTTCTTCTGTGCATATTCAAGGCTCTGGCGGCAGCTGAGATGTTACCGTCGTGTTGCATCAGCACCTTTTGCAAGTGTTCCCACTCCAAGCGCTTTACCGATAGCGGATTGTCACTGATGGCAACTGACGCATCGCCTTCGTTTTTATATAAGGCACTAACAATCTCATCGGCATTCGCCGGCTTGGTCAGATAATGAATCGCGCCCAATTTGATAGCCTCCACAGCGGTGGCGATACTGGCGAAACCGGTCAGCATGACGATTTGGGTATTGTCATCTAAAGAAATCAGTTTCTTGACCATTTCCAAACCGGAGTCAAAACCTATCCGCAAGTCGATTACCGCGTATTCAGGCTCGGTTTGCTCCGCCAGTTTCATCGCCGTATCAACATCATTGGCGACAGTCACTTGAAAATTGCGCTTTTCCAACGCCGGCTTCAACACCGAACAAAAGGTGACGTCATCATCGACAAGCAATAAATTGGGCTTATCCATAGGTAATTGGTTCATGCATACTCTCCTTAGCTAAAAGCGGCAAACTGATTTCAACGCAAGCACCGCCCGACTCTAAATTACTGAACTGTATTTTACCGCCGAGTCGCTTGATAGTGGTATAAGTCAAAAACAAGCCAACTCCCATACCTTGCTTATTGCTCTTGACCGGTTGGTGTCCGGCAAACTCGATAAATTCAGCCGGCAAGCCTGGACCGAAATCCCGGATTTTCAAGTTTAGCGTTGCTTCATCCCATTCCACATGAAACTCGATGCCCGCATCGACCGGCGATGCCTCGGCAGCGTTATTTAGGATATTAATGATGGAGTGAGTCACCGTACGTTCCGCAATCACGCGCGCTTCCATATCCACATTCGGCGAAATAAATAGCTTGAGCCTGGTAGCGGCTTTATGCGTGCGCCACTGGCCTAATACTTCATCGATATATTCGCTCACCAGCATCACCTTGCCGGATTCCGCCCGCATCTCGCCGGCGGAGGCCGACATCACCGACAAAGCTTGTTTGCAGCGATCAATCTGCTGCTGCACAATCATCAGTTTTTGATGCAGTTCCGGATAGCGATGTGCCGACAGCTCTTCCGCCATCTCATGCGTCAAAATGGCGATCGTGCCCAGCGGCGTACCCATATCATGCGCGGCGCTGGCCGCCAAGGTGCCCAGGGACACCACGCGCTCGTCGCGTAGCGCACTCTCGCGGGCATCCGCTAAATTACGCTCCCGCTCTTTCAAGGTCTTGGACAGTTCGACCACAAAAAAGGCGACTAAGCCGGCGCTAAACACAAAACCAAACCACATACCGAATACATGCAGATTGAAATAACGCCTGTCGTTCATCAAATGCATTTGCAGGCTCATTTCCGGCGTCATCTCCGTCATCGCCGGATGGGCCATGTGCGGCTCGACAGCCGGCAAGGGTACGTTGTAGGCAATCAGCACCGTATACACGCAGGAGGTAATGATCACCATATTCCAGGCATAAGCCTGCGGCAGCATGATGGCAGTTACAATCAAAGGCAGCAGAAACACCCAAATGATCGGGTTTGACGCGCCGCCGGTCAAATAAAGTAAATAGGCCAACGCCAGTACATCCATGCATATTTGCGAAAAAATCTCGTGCTCGGTAACTTCTTCCGGCGTCCTCAGCCGTAGCCAGGTGTAAAGATTAAGTATGGAAATCGCAAAAATCGCCAGCCACAGCTGGTTTTGCGGCAAATTAATACCCAGGCCGTTCACTGCAATAAACACCGCCACCGTAACGGCAAACAGCATCAAATTTCTAAGAATGTATAACCAACGCAGGTTTTCGCGAATGGATATTTCGGCTTTGGGCAGAATGTGTGAAAGCATAGAAACAACACTAAATTGAAGAAAGCATCGCAGCGATATACGACCGCCGCTTGCTTAAGAAGGTGGAAAGCCGACCAAACCTGGATGGCGGCCACCTAAGTATTCAATCGATTTTTGATAGCAACCTTCACTCCAACCGCTACATGCCATGGCAAATAAGGAATTAGGCTAGTCGCTTACAAGATCGAAAGATAATCTACGAGCTGATCTTTTAGGAACAAGCGTCACGATCTGACGAATCATGCCCTCCCAAAAAATAGTGCGGCATATCACGCACCAGCCAAACGCCAGCCGCCGTTTTTATCCACCCACCTCATGCTCAGCCAGTACCAAAACGTCATAGGCAGCATCATCGCAAACCATTCCCAATCGTCGATCAAAAATAATTTGGCAACCCAACCGTTGCCATCGAAATAGAGCGGCCAAGGCACACAGTAAAGAGTAAAAACAATACTACTCCAGATCAACAGTAACGCGCCTTTGCGGGTTTCTATACTCGACAGGGCCAGGAACACCCACAGCGGGGTTTTATCGGTTTTTTGCATACATCTCTCCACAGAAAAATCTCGTGCCAACCCAATTAGCGGCGCAACAACCTAACAATAAACGACTAGAAAATAAAGAAATTCCTGATCAAATCCACCAAAACAAACTTCACCACCAAGCGGGGATTATCTCCCAACAATTGAACTGTGTTATTTAAAATAAGCGCATGCGCTATTTCGCTGAATTTCGCCAGCCGCTCACTCATGCCATCCCAGGAAAAATAAGCAGCAATACAATGATATTTATATATTTTATTAAGTTGGCCCGCTATTCGCTGTAACTAGTGTACTTGCTTCGTGGTTTGCTTTCCGAAAAGCGGTTAGTAGGTCTCTATCCCTGCCATGTCTGCCGCTGGCGGAATGAGCAAATCTCTGAAAGCAAGCATTGCCACACCCGTCGTGAGGCGGGGCCGGAAAATCACGGTTCTTAAAAAACGATTTAAAGAAGGCCGGATTGCCCCCATGCGCGCCATGGGCGAGGGCAAAGTTTGGCTCGCTGCTGTTGGTCAAGTTTTGTCAGTTTCGCTGTTACCTTTAATTCCAATAACAAAAGAGGACGATCATGATCTTTCATAAAACGGCTATAGCAGCTATTTTGACAACTGGCCTGGCGGCTGTTTCCAGCCAAGCGTTCGCGCACTCTTACTACAACCTGACCGGCGCGGGCACAGTAGCCTCCGGTAACTCCGCCATCGGCTTCGGCATCGCCAACAGCATCAACGGTACAGACGGTGTATCTGCAAACTCCAACGGCACCAATAGAGTCGCCAACGGTACCAACGTTTATACAGTCGGCGACTTAAACGCGAACACCTTAATTCCGGGCACAGGTACCGCGGCTGAGACAGCCACAGAAGTAGCAGGCAACCTGCCCTATATGTGGTATTCAGGTCAGCATACAACAGCTACAGGTTTCACCAAACGCGAATTACATACCGGCTCCAGCGCTACAGACAACGATGGCGCACTGACAGCAAATCTTATTAACTCAAACCCTAGCTTCGGCACCAACACTATCGGTAGCTTGTGGAAAGCTTACTCGGACAAAAACGGCGGCACCAACGCCGCCACCTGGGGCACCATCATGGCCGACCTACCGGCTGATGGCGACCATCCTTACTTGGCGGTAGCAGGCAATTCAGCTTCAACCGGCCTGGGACTGGACTACGGCTTGATTCATATTAGCTGCGGCGCAAACACAGCAAGCGCTAACTGCGCCAGCGCGGGCAATATCAAAACCACCATTACGGTGAAAAACGACGCCGATTACAGCCAATTTAACGGCTTATTGGACGTGGCCCTGTATCGCAATGTGGACAGCAGTTCCACATCTGACCGTAACGCGGCTGCCACAATCGGCGAAACGGGCCTGCAAGGCTCAAGCTTGGGCGAAGCTATCTGGACAGCCAGCATGAGCAGCACTTCCGACACCTTGTTCTACTCGTTTGTGTTCGACCAAGCCGAGTGGAATGCCACAGGCACACCCGGGCTGCACACCAATGGCTTTTATACCTTGGTGGTCGGCGCGCACGGTGGCGGCGCGCTCGATGGCGTGACCTACGACGTACTGGTTACCACTTCGGCAGTGCCTGTTCCAGGCGCAGTCTGGCTGTTCGGCAGCGCGATGGCCGGCTTGATCGGTTTCGGCCGCCGCAAACAAGCACTAGCGGCTTAATTACCCAGCGGGATTGCCGCCAAACTACGGCAATCCCCTCACCAAGCGCTGTTTAACAACAGGCTTTAGCTCATATATTTGATTCAATAGAGATCCAAAATGACAGCAAACTTAACCTTTAAGAAACTAGCATTAGCCGGCGCCATGGGCGCGTTAATGTCGATCAGCGGCATGGCTAGCGCTCACGTAACCTACAATTTGGCTTCCGGAGATCCCTTACCGGACGGTTCTGCCGCAGGCCCATGGTCGGCCGGCGATCCAGGATATATTGGCAATTTGCCCGCCACCTGGGTAGCGATGATCCACAATGACGGCGGCGTTGCCAACTCGCAAACCGCCAGCGGCCACGGCATAGGCATGGGCGCCAAAGCTTATAAAGACGGCGCGACAAACTGGGGGCATACCGCCGATTACGGTTTGTTTGAATTGCATGCCGATGCGGAAGTGACCATCACCGTATCGTCGGACGGCTCCAATCTGCGCCCGGCTTTTGGTTTGTGGAGCGGCTGGGATACCGCGGGTAGCAGCAGTCGTCATCAAGAATACCTGAACAACGGTGCTCTGAATCCCATGGCTGCCAGCCCACTTGGCACAACGCTGGCTTTGGTTGACGCAAACGCCTGGGCCTTTGCAGCCACTCAAGGCACCACCGCCAGCGCGACGCTGACCCGTTTCCTGACTGCCGGTACTTACACACTGATTTTGGGTGGTTACGACGGCACGGTAGGCGGCGCCAATCTGGCCTATACCGCTACCATCTCCGCCGCCGCATCACCGGTACCCGTACCCGGTGCGGTTTGGCTGTTCGGTAGCGCGATGGCCGGCTTAGTCGGTTTCGGCAAACGCAAAACCACAGAAAACGTCTGAGACGTATCTATGTCACTTAAAGCTGATTTTTAACCCGGCGCCCTTAATTACCAGTGTGATCAAGGGCCAGGTTAATCAGCAAGAAATTGGATCGGTTTCGGTCAAGGATGACCGGGGGCACGGAAGCTCCATTTTTACAGCCGTTTGATCGTAGTCTACTTGATCAAAAAGCTTGAACAACCCTGCCCATTCGCTTCATTCGTAACTGAACGCATCGATATACGGCGCTAAAATCGGTAATACGGGTTCGTAAAACTTTTCATAGTGCTGCCAACGCGCCACCGAGCGCGAATAAATCGGCTGAGCGACAGCGGCAAAACTCGGCGTGGCAATGTAACGGCCCTTAGCCTTTTCATGAAACGCGCTAACTTCGGCCACCCATTCCAAATCCAATAAGGCAAACACCCGGCGAAAACTGTTTTCGAAATCGTTGACCGTGTCCTCGTAACGCAATTCCATATAACGCGGCTGCATCATCGGCTTTATGTAAAACCACAGATCCATTACGGCCGCATATTGCTTAGCCACACCTTCCCAGCTCAGTAGATTGACTGTCACGCTAGACGGCTTAAACGCCTGCTGGAAGCAACTCAAACACACATCGCGCGGATCGCGTAGCGCAAAGATAATCCTGGCCTCCGGAAATAGGCAGCTAATCAGGCCAATATCGATACTATTTAGCGCCACTTTGTCGATAAAGCATTTATTCAAGGCATGCGCGCCGTATTCTTCGCCAACCCGCCGCCAATAGTACGCACGTAACTTTCGGACATCATCCAGACCAAGCTGGCGGAGGGCGGCCGGAATGTCTTCTCGCACACCGCTCAACCTTTGCAGCTCTTGAATCAAACCATGAATCAGATCATTTTCATCGGAGGTAAACACCTCGGGATGCGCCGCCAGCACTTGCTCGGTCAACGTCGTGCCGGAACGCAAAAAGCCCAGCAGAAACGTCGGGGCCGGCAAGTTATCGGCAAAGTCGCTGAGAGCCCATCGATGCAGTAACGCCTGATCAAAGCCCTGCTTGTTACGTTGAATCGCACGAAATACCTGTCCGGCGTCAAGTGAGCTGAGTTCAGGTAATTGCTTATACAAAGCCTTAGCTTGCTGGCAAGCCGCAAACGATGCATCGTATTCTTCCAATTTATCCAACACCCCGACCAACTCCTGCCAGGCGCGTGCGGTCTGCTGCATATTGCGATTGGCGGCTATCACAGCCTGAAAGCGCTGCTTGGCTGCCGGCAAACGGTTTAAATGCGCTTCCAGCACCGCCAGCATATTATTGCAGGCCGGATCATCCGGACGTAACTCGCAAACCTTGCTGGCAAAAGGCAAAGCCTCTTCGAATCGATTAACCCGCGTCAAATACAGGGCGCGATTATTCAGCGCGGCAGGGTTCTCAGGTTCCAGTTTGACCGCCAACTCGGTCAGTTTCAGCGCCGTATCCAAGTCACCCCAGTGATGTAATTGCTCCGCCAACTCCAAAATAAAACGGATATTGCGGGTTTGCTGAGCGTCAATTTCCAGTTGCTGAGCAGCCTGCTGTAGATAGGCCAAGCCTTCCCGGCGCTGCTGCTGCCAACACAAAGCCTGTCCCAATCCGGCCAGTGCTTCTGCATGATTGGGTTGGATCGCTAACACTTGCCGAAACCCATGCAACGTACCCGCCATATCGCGCCGGGCCACGGCTTGCCAGGCTTGCTTTAAGGCCGCGTCCACACTGGGTTGAACCGGCCTCGCCGCCGCTTCGGCTTGCTTTAAACAACAGGCTTTGTATTTTTTACCGCTGCCACATGGGCACGGATCGTTACGGCCAAATTTAGCGTTGGCGGCTGCTGTATTTTTCATATCGTTCCCTGACGAAGTTTGGCATTGATTATGGGCAGCAATTATAAATCCGCCAGCACGGCCAGCGCTTCTTGAATATTGCTGACTGCATGGATTTGCAAGTTTTTCACCGGATCCTTGGGTTTGTTGCTCTTAGGAATAATCGCCTTTTTGAAACCGTGCTTGGCCGCCTCGTTGAGCCGAGCATGGCCGTTGGCGACCGGGCGAATTTCACCGTTTAAACCCACCTCGCCGAAGAACACCGTGTCGTAAGGAATAATCCGGTCGCGCAGACTGGAGACCACACCGACCATGATTGCCAGGTCGGTACTGGTTTCAGACACCTTGATGCCGCCGACTACGTTGGCGTAAATCTCGTCATTGCCGGTAAAAATCCCGCCGTGGCGCGACAACACCGCCAGCAACATGGCCAGCCGGTTTTGATCCAAACCCACCGCCAGCCTGCGCGGATTGCCGTACTGGCTTTCGGTAACCAAGGCCTGAATTTCCACCAGCAAGGGCCGGGTGCCTTCCCACAGCACCGTCACCACGCTGCCCGGCGAGGGCTTTTCGGCGCGGGATAAAAACATCGCCGACGGATTTTTCACTTCCTTCAAGCCGCTGCTTTCCATCGCAAAAAAACCCAATTCGCCGACGCTACCGAAGCGGTTCTTGTCGGCGCGCAATACTCGGAATCTTGAATCGTCCGTGGACGACAACACCACTTGCGCATCGACGATATGGCTCAAGGTCATCGGCCCAGCCAATGATTGGTCCTTGGTCACGTGGCCGACCATGAAAAACGACACGCCGCTACGCTTGGCATACTGGGTCAGATAGCTCGCGGACTCGCGCACCTGAGACACCGAACCCGGCGCCGAATCGGAATCGGCGGTATACATCACCTGAATCGAATCGATGATGACTACCTTGGGCTGTTCCTCGTCCAAGACTTGGCAAATCTGCTGTACCGAAGTTTCGGCCAACATTTTGATGCCGGCGGTATTCAATTGCAAACGGTGCGCGCGCTCCGCAATTTGTTGCAGCGATTCCTCGCCCGACACATACAACACCGGCAGTTGCTGGGCAATATGACCGATGGCTTGCAGCAGGATGGTACTCTTGCCGGCACCCGGTGCACCGCCGATCAACACCACGCTGCCGGTAACAATGCCGCCGCCCAACACCCTATCAAACTCCGCCAGACCGGTGGAAATCCGTTCGGCTTGGGCCAGGTTGACGTCCGACAATAATCGCACTTCGCTGCGGCTACCGGCATAGCCGGAGTTATCGCGGGCTGATTTACCGCTACCCAGCTTCACTTCCTTGATGCTGTTCCAGGCTCCACATTGATTGCATTGCCCGGACCAGCCGGGAAAATCGGCGCCGCATTCGGTGCAAACGTAAGCGGATTTTGATTTTTTAGCCATAGCGATAAAGGTTTAACGATTTAGCCACAAGCCAGCCAAATCATAGCCGAGTTGTTGGTGTTTGATGGCGAGCAGATACACGGCGTCAGTCGGCAAATACAACAGCAAATAATCCTCTAAAACATATTCGCGGACCGCCGGATAGCGGTCGGCGATTCGCCAGATCGCGGTCAGCGCTTCGACCGAGTCCGGGTTATGGCGAGCAAATAACCAACCCATTTCCGGATAACGCTCAAGATTTGGAATGACCGGGTCGCTCAAACGCTCCAGCAACCGGTCGTAAGCCTGCGGCAAATTGTTTGCCTGCCAATAGACGTCGATGTCTTGCAAATTGGCGAGAAAGTTATCAGTAAAACGGACCTGCATGGATCAGACGGATGCGGATTTAGCCCGGTCTTGTTTGAGTTGCTTTAACGCTTCACGGGCATCCTGGTGACGCCCCGCCTCGACATCGGCCAGTCCGCGTTCGATTTCATGGAGCAACAATAAGTGGATATGCGCGCGTTCCAGGCGATGGTAGTGATCCAAGCGTTCCGCGCCGATCAACGCGGCAACGCCTTCACCGTTTTTGGTAATGATTTTTTCCTTACCGGCTTGCACCTCGCTTACCAAAGCGGATAACTGGGTCCTGGCCTCGGAAAACGGCACTATATCGGCCACGGCAATACTCATAACGACTCCTGATTGGTTTGCTCAAAATTTCGCTCAATATTATGAGCTTTTGGCTGATTTGCATAGCGAAACCTCCCGGTTTATCTCATCTTCGGCTGCCTATCTTTGACGCGCCAGCTTGACCACACATTTGGCGCTTTAGCGATTGGCTATGTGCCGGAGCTTACGAGTGGTTAATTCTGCCTTGTCAGATTCTCGGCAGTGCTCGTCATTTCGGCAGGGATAGCCGAAATCCAGACACCACGGACGGATCGAAGCTTGCCATCCAGGCACTGGATACCCCCATCCCGGCGGGCAAATCTGACAAAGTAGAATTAATGGCCGGGCTTTTTAAATCTGTTTCTATCGAGCCGTTGCGGACTATGGCTCGATCTGATTCAATGGCAACAGTCTGGCCGTTACCGGTCATTATTTCTCCGCCGAATGATATACAGAAAGGAAGATCACATGCAGATCAATAAATTATCGTGCCAAAGATCATTTTTCGGTAGATATACCGAAACTATCTAATTCCTTGTTGGGCGTCAATCGAACGAGGATGCACATGACTTGCAGCGCTGATCAAAAGAGCTATTACGACTGGGCTTTAGTCCTTGTGCCAATATTTATATCTGGTGCGGTTGCACTAATTGGTTTCTTCCAATACAGAATTAACAATCACAAGTTCCGTCTAGATTTATACAATCGGCGGTTCTCTGTTTATGAAAAGGCGCTCGTATATTTTCAGTCTTACTACTCATCGGATACCAACGCGGAGTTCATCGATGCATGCGCGAGAGATTTTATTCGCGTCTATCGTGAGTCAATATTTTTGTTTGGTGCAGATTCAGCAGTGTATCGGGAGCTAACAGCTTTGAAAGACACATTGGGTTTCCTTGTTCAGTTCGACAGGAAATTCAAAACGGAACCACGAGACCAAGATGAATATAAAGAATGGTCAAAACGGAAGCAGTCGAAACCAGATTTGCACACGATTATGGCGGCTCTTGAAAATGCACTATTACCATGGCTAGATTTCAAGAAAATCGGGAAATAATGTTGCAACTGTGGCGAAGCCCAACCCCTCACTCCAGCGGATCGCCTTCGGCGACTGCTGAATTCAAACGCTAGGCAAAAAGAGACATCATGAGCCTTATATCTACTTTCTGGACATTAGATAAAATTAAGCTCGTTGAGCTTTTGTCAAAATCAAAACCTATAGAGAAAAAAGTTGGAAAGAATCCTCTAATACCCTTCATGAAGCAAAAAACAGAGGTTGTCTACCCGTGGCTCGATTTTCTAAACGAAAACGCTCATGAGGAAATTGCATATGAGCTATCGGGCATGGTTATGACTGATTATGACTTAATGCTATCTCAAGTCGCCGAATCAATATTTGACCTTGCCATGCCGGAATCAAACAAACTCTCAGAGTACTGTGGCGGCAGTGCCGCTATTATCGATTATCAAATTGCAAAAAATATTATTGAAAATATTGAAGAGGCCAATTTCGCTGAAAGTGACGTCACTAAGTTTTATGATGAAGACGAAAAGCCTGAGGACTGGAGGTTTGAACCAAAGGTTGTAATGAGCACAGGGGAACACATCAAACAATGGTGCAGCAAAGTAACTCCAGACAAATTGGGTATTTTGGTTATAGGGTAGGCAATGCATAACAATCACCTAACCAGAAAATCAACATTGACAAATTAAAGCGGCGCTCCTATCGTCACACCGCTTTAATTTGCCAGTTATTTTGGCGTTAATCGTTCATTCAAAAATCCACCACGATAGACAGCGTTTGACCGAAAACGTTATTCAGGAAGATATGAGTCGTCGTATACCTGTAATGTTTTTCAGTAAAACACCCTAAACAAACGCTGGATCTGGCCAAACTCGTACAAATACGGCTGCGCCACGTCGCGGTTGGCGGCGACGACGATCAAGTCGTGGGAGAACACCGAGGTGTTGTACCAGTTGAAACTACCGTCGATGACGATGTAATCGTCAATCACGCAATATTTGCTATGGATGGGTGAGTACGGCACCGGCAAGTCGTCTTGGCCATAGACCAATCCCACTCGAATCCCCGCATCGCGCAAGCGTTGCACGGCCGGCAACAGTGGTCGCGCCAATTCGTCGGCCATACTGCGTTCCACGCCGATTTTGCCTTGCCGGGCCAAGTGGCCGTTGAACAGCAGTTGCACGTCAACACCACGGTCGCGGGCCTGGATCAAGGCGTTAACGACGCTGTCGTGATGATCGCCCAGCAAATCGCCGATCAAAAACAAACACAACTTCAAGGAGCGGCGCGCTCTATGAATTTCCGCTAATATAGCGTGATGCGGCCGGTAAACCCTTCCATTAGCCATGGTGTGGCGGCCAAAGGTATATAACAAGTTGAACGGGCTGAGCGGGTCGACACCATACTTTTGAATCACTCCGCCGCGCTGGCTCTGGAAGATGTTGTCCAGTAAACGGCACACGCCCTTGGAATGAAAACTCATCCCGGATTCCCAATTCGCCCACCAACGATCAAAAGTGATGTTGAACGAGCCGATGATGCAATCCTCGTCGTTGAAGATCACGAACTTGGTGTGCATGTCCGGCTCGACTTCGATCAAGTGGTGTTTGGGCGTGCAAAACACCCCCACCAGTTCGATGCCGGAGCGTTTCAAGCGCGCATAATTCTGGCTATTGGTCAGCGTCATCTTCCGCCAATCGACGATGCATTGCACCCACACACCCTGCTGGCTGGCGTGAATCAAGTGGTTGATAAAGTCGCCGTCGTCTATGCAATCCACGCTGACTTTGATGGTGCATAAGCGGTCGGGCTGACTGTGTTTGGCCGCGATGACTTTATCGATATGATCGTGAATAAAACGCTTGGGATGATAGGGATGAAACTGCTGGCCCTTGGTAAATTTGGGTGTCAGTTGCAAGGAGTCGAAATGATGGTTGTACCAATCCACATCGCTTTGCAGTTGGCCCGGATCCAACTCGTAACTGCGAAAATGGTTAGGCGTGGCCCAATGCTCGTTAATATGGCGCTGCTGCGGGTGATTGTCCCGTAACTGGTCGCCGTCCATGAATATATAATCGTGGCGCGAGGCGATGGAATGCTCGCCCAAATGCACGATAAACGAAAACTTGATGCAGCTGATCTTGCCAAATTGCCCGGAGTGCGGCATCACGTAAAAATCCCGCGTCGAGCGTTTGTGCTTGTCCCATTCCACATCGTAAGCATCGGTGTCGACGATATAGGTCTCGCAAATCGACTCCCGATAGACCTTCAGCACCACCTTCAAATTAGCGGCTATGCCGTGCGACATATGAAAGTCTATCTTGCCCCAGCGAACGTCGAAGGTTTCCCGAAAATCGTTACCGCGTTGAAAACAACCGCCCAATTTGCCAAATACCGGTTTGGCGTAATGTTCTGCTACTTGCATATGGTGCTGCCTAATTAAACAAGCTTTATCTTAATTGTAAAATCGCCTGCGGGGGCCTCAAAACATTAAAAACCTCCTTCTCCCTCAGGGAGAAGGTTGGGATGAGGGGATTAAAATCAATTGTTTACATCCCTCACCCTAACCCTCTCCCTGAGGGAGAGGGGATTTTTAGAGGTTTCCCCTTTGCAATTCAGTTTATAACGGCTCAAAGGTTAACAGATAGCCGCAATGATCCGATACCGGCCCGTAATCCTGCTCGGTGAAAACGGTTCGCGCCGAGCTGGCCCGCAAGCCGCTATTCCTGTCCATGAAAATGTAATCGATTCGATAATCGTCGGCCAGATAATCCCGCCAATGCGCATCGTTAACCCGAAAAATTTGTTCGAACAACGCCGGGGCGTTGGCGGCGAGATATTGATCTTCGTACTGATGGCCGTCGACCACCAATTGATAACCCGTCGAACCGGCGGCGATGTTGAAATCACCGCATAGCAAGGTGGCATCCACATCGGCGCTACGTTTGTCGTTCGCCCACGCGGATAGCCGTTGAAATTGTTGCTGAAAGCCGTCTTCCCACCAGCTCAAATGCGCGGAAAACACATCCAGGGTACCGATATAAGGCACCTTGATCCGCGCCGACACCACTTTACGGGAATGAATGCTGTAGGCATCGTGGCTGTCCGATACGTAACGGGCCTCTTGCTCCATAAAGGGATAGCGGCTAAGAATGGCCACGCCTTCGCGGAATTTGTCGAACCCCAGGTGCGACCAATCCGTGTACAGATGAAACGGTTGCGGCAAGCGCTGGTTGATGATATTCGCAGAATTGGACGGCCAATCGCCGCGCCCGTCATTCCAATACTCGGCCACTTCCTGCAGGCAAACCACATCCGCGCCCAACTCGTCGATAGCGTTAGCAATTTGCCAAAATTTCCGGTCTTGGTCTTCCTCTTGGTAACAGTGCAGATTCAAAATCAACAGCCGCAGCGGCGTGCGGCTTAGCGCGTAATTTTGCCCGGCATTGTTATCCCACAGGCGTTGCTGCTTACTTTCACAGCAGATGCTGTATTGCAGACGAAACGCATCCCCTACCCTGATCCGCCCGTTCCACACTTGCGCAAGATGCAAGCCGGCATAGAGGGCTTTATGGGCGGACTTCCTTTGCGCCTGGCGGCGGCAGCTGGTGGTATGACTGTGTTGCCAATCGTCGATAGTCCAATGGATCGTGACATGATCTATTTCCAGCGCAGCGTCCACCGCCAGTTTGACCGGCACGGAATGTTGCCCGTCCTGCAGTTGTTCGGCGTGGCTTAATTGCAGCATGGCCGCGGCGTTGGTCAATCTAGCACCACTACCCGCGCCGCTAAAATAATCACCACCTTCGTTGTTGTCCCAATATTCGCTGCCGGCTGCTTGCAGACGCAAAGCAAAACGAATATCACCGGGTATGTCGGCATGCGGCTGCGGCGGAAATAGGATGTCGGCCTGCCAATACTCCTGCCCGTCTTCCGCCTTACGGTTGAATAAGGCCGGCAAAACATGCCAGACGCCATCTTCGCCGGCCCAGAGCACGTCTACTTGCTTGTGATAATCCAGGTCCGCGACGCGCATCAAAAATTGCAAGGATTGCTGACAGGCGGCGGCTTTGCCGGTGACGTTATTGGCTACATACAACAATTGGATGTTATCCATAGCTCCCCCTGGAGGTTGGGTTAAGCAGTGCCCAAAACGGGCCTTTGTCTAGGCGGCATAATGGCGAAAATCGATGTCCGGAAAAATATCGTCCATGATTTCCAGCGCGGTCAGATAGCGTTCATCGATACGGTTTTTGCGAATCGCATCGTGCAGATAATTAAAACGGGCCAAATGGTCGGTGATGCGTTTGCGCGCATAGTCGATCGTGGTGCCGGCCTTCATGATAAACGGCCAATCCGAAGACTGCGCCAGCAACAATGACCGGGCAGCCTGATTTAACGCCCGTTGCTGTAAATCACTCACAGTAAAACCGCGTAAATCGTTGGCCAGCTTTTCCATTTCGGCGGCGGCCTTGTGTAACAGGGGATAAATCCAGTCGTTGCTTTCGTTCAGCCAGTAACTGGAATATCCGTGTTCGCCCCAACTGGAAGCGGCCGGCCTGGCCTGCACATGCTGCAACGGCAATTGCAAATAATCGCCGCAACTGACGGTCTGCACACCGTTTTCGCTGCTCGCTGCCAAGCGTAACACTTGTTCAAGCCATAAAGGCCCTTCGAACCACCAATGTCCGAATAGTTCAGCATCGTAAGGCGCGACGATAAGCGGCGCTTGCGGCATTTCCGCAGTCAGCGCGTCAATTTGCTGCTGGCGGCGCAGGATAAAATCCTCGGCATGTTGGCGCGCCTTCAGCTTGGCCCGCTCCGGTTGGTACACCTGCTTGGTTTGCTTGGCGCCGGTAATCCGGTAGTACTTGATGCCGGTGTTGATCCGGGTTTCGCCGTCCAGAATATAAGGCGCGATATATTCCAAGGGCAAGTCAAAGCCGATGTCACGATAGTATTCGCGATAATCGCCATCCCCCGGATAGCCTTCCTCTGCGCTCCACACCTGCCGCGAGGATGCCGGATCGCGGCCGAACGCCTCCACGCCATTGCCGCAATCCAACGGCGCATACACACCATGGCGCGGCGGCTGGTCGGCATCCATGATCGCGTGACTATCGACGAAAAAATAAGTGATGCCTTCGGCTTTTAGCGCCTGTTCCAGGCCCGGATAGTAACCGCATTCCGGCAACCAAAATCCGCTGGGCGCAAAGCCGAATTGGCTCTTAAAACTGGCGATACCCACGCCGATTTGATTACGCACCGACACCGGACTGACATTTAACAAGGGTAAAAAGCCATGGGTGGCTGCGGTGGTAATCAACTCCAGGCAGCCCGCGCTGTGATGCCGTTGAAACGCCGTCAGCAAATCACATTGATAGCGGTGCTGGTAGCGATGCAAGGCATCCTGAAACCACTGCATATACATCTGCGCCAGCGGCTCAAACTGCGGTAGCCTGCGGGTGCGTTCCAACTCCCGCTCCGCCAGCTCCAGCCGGCCTTGCAGATAATGCAGATAGCGATTTTGCAGCAAGGGATCGCGCAGCATCGTCATCAGTGTCGGCGACAGAGATAAGGTCAGCCGGTACGGCACTTGATCGACATGCAAACGTTCCAGCATCGCCAACAAGGGCAAATAGCATTCGGTAATGGCTTCGAACAACCAGTTTTCTTCAAAAAAACTGGCATGTTCGGGATGATGCACATAGGGCAAATGGGCATGCAAAACGATGCTGAGATAGCCTTTGTTCATCGCGGAATTAGTTTTGTTGGCCGGACGCGGTTACGGCAAGCGCCGAAGACGCCTGGGAAGGCAGCATTATAAACTGCGCCATCGCCGGCGACAGCCTTTCCGTCATCGGCGGCACTTGCGGCGCGACTGCGGCAGCCTGCGAATACACCAACGGATTGAACTCCTGCTGAGCATTGAGCCGGCCAATCGCCACCTGGTAAATCCCGGCGATGCAGGTGTCACCGCTGGGCAGCGTAATCTGCTGTTGGCTGCGTTCGGCGGCAACCGGCACATCGAACCAGGTTTTGGCCGATTCGGCCGGCAACGAGACCGCTTCGGGCGGCGCAGGATGACTGTATACGCGCAAGGTCAAAGGTTGGACAGCTGCAGGCGGTTCGGCAAGCGGCACAGACGCCTGAGCCGCTTCATCAAGCTGCCAATAGACATGGATATGTTCCGGATCGACCGGCAACGCCACCAGCTTGGCGCTTTCAACTTTGGCGGCAGCGCGTTGCAGGGGTGGAGCAAATTCGCGATTAATCTGCTGACTAATGCTTAACAACTCTTGCGGCGAGAAGCCGGTACTCGTCAACCGCGCCGCGCCCGCTCTAAACCGGCGCGGTGCAAAACCCCGGCTAATCTCCAGACTGATAACCCGCATTTCCTCCGCAGAGAGCGGCATGCGGACTTGAGACGGTGAGGAGGAAAAGGCCATCGGCAATGTTAACGGGTCGGGTGACTAGGTTTTATCCTGTGGGTAGCGGACACTCCGCGACGTATCGCCGCAGCGACCAGGCTTTATAGACTCTAACCGTTGTCGATTATTTACGCAAGGCGTAGGCCCGCAGCCCTTATATGCAGTAAAATCAGGACTAATTCACAGTTTCTCGGTAAAGGGCATGCACAAACCATACAGTTTAAAGTCAGGGAGTCCCTATCCTCACGGCGCCCGGGTCAGCGAGGGCGGCGTCAACTTCTCCATCTCCAGCCGCCATGCGACGGACGTGGAACTGCTGTTATTTGCCGAATCCGACAGCATAAAACCTTTACAAGTCATACCCTTACAAAAAGAGAAAAACCATACGTTTTTCTCCTGGCACGTGTTTGTCGAAGAACTGCCGGTCGGCACCTGGTATGCGTGGCGCATCGACGGCCCCGCCAACACGCGCGAGTCGGGCTTGCGGTTTGATCGCGAAAAATTATTGCTGGACCCGTGGGCGCGGGCGATCAGCGACAAATTATGGAACCGCGCCGCCGCCTGCAAGCCCGGTGATAATAGCCAACATGCCATGCGCGCGGTGGTGGTAGATGACCGTTACGACTGGGAAGGCGACACACCGCTGGCCATTCGCAGCGAAAAAGCCATTATCTACGAATTGCATGTCGGCGGCTTTACCCGCCACACCTCCGCCAAGGTTAAACACCCCGGCACCTTTATCGGCCTGATCGAAAAAATCCCTTACCTGAAAAAGCTGGGCATTACCCATGTCGAACTGCTGCCTATCATGGCCTTCGACGAGCAAGACGTGCCGCCGCATACCGCCGATCTGGGCTTGAAAAACTATTGGGGCTACAGCACGCACAGCTTCTTTAGCCCGCATCCCGGATACTGCGTCACGCCGGAACAAGGCACGCATATCCGTGAGTTCCGCGATCTGGTGAAAGCGCTGCACAAGGCCGGCATCGGCGTGATCATGGACGTGGTGTTCAATCACACCTCCGAAGCCGGCGCCGACGGTCCGGTGATCAATTTCAAAGGCATTACCGGCAACAGCTTTTATTTGACCGACAAGCACGACAAACGCATCTTTCACGACTATACCGGCTGCGGCAACACCGTGAACGCCAACCACCCGCTGGTGACCAACTTCATCATCAGCTGCCTGGAATACTGGGTGCGGGAAATGCATGTCGACGGCTTTAGATTCGACCTGGCCAGCGCCTTGGCGCGCGGCGAAGACGGCAGCGTACTGCAGGATCCGCCGCTGGTCTGGGGCATAGAACTATCCGAACAACTGGCCAAAACCAAGCTGATTGCGGAGGCCTGGGATGCCTCGGGGCTATATCAAGTCGGCAACTTTCCCGGCTACCGTTGGGGCGAATGGAACGGCCGCTACCGCGACGTAATTCGCCGTTTCCTGCGCGGCGACACCGGCATCATTGCCGAAGTGGCCACCCGGATTTGCGGCAGTAGCGATCTCTATCAACATCAGCACCGCTTGCCGATCAGCGGCATTAACTTCGTTACCTGCCACGACGGTTTTACGTTAAAAGACCTGTTCAGCTACAACGAAAAACACAATACCGCCAACGGCGAAAACAACCGAGACGGTTGCAGCAATAATCTCAGCAGCAACTGCGGCGTGGAAGGCCCAACCCCCGACCCGGCCATAGTCAAACTGCGGCGGCAACAGGTGAAAAACGCCTTTACGGTTTTGCTGCTTAGCCATGGTGTACCGATGTTGCTGGCTGGCGACGAATTTCTGCACACTCAGCAAGGCAACAACAACTGCTATTGTCAGGATAACGAATTAAGCTGGCTGAATTGGGATAAAGCCAAGGAAAATGCCGACGTGCTGCATTTTGTGCAGCAGATGATCCGTTTGCGCAAACGCCATCCGGCCTTGATGCGCCGAAACTTCCTCACCGGCCGGAAAATGGAAGACAAGGATATGGCCGACATCAGCTGGCATGGCCTGGAAGTAGATCAACCGCCGCGTTGGGACGACCCGAACACGCGGATTCTAGCCTTTACGCTGGCGGCATTAGGCAAAGATGAACCCGACCTGCACGCAATAATGAACATGTCCGACAGCAAACACAATCTGCAGCTACCGGAGGTTGAGGGCAAGAGCTGGTGTCTGGCCGTGGATACCGCGCAAACATCGCCCAAAGACATTATCGAGCCGGCCGAGCAAAAAGCACTGAGCAGACCCTGGTATACCGTGGAGCCGCACTCCATTGTGGTGTTTGAAAACACCCATCAAACCGGTATCGAGGGTGGCGATAGCGTGGCGAAACGGTCCGCCAGTTTTTTCAGCAAATTGACCGGCATCAAATTGCTCGACCAGCCGGCGACGGAGATACCGACAAGTTAATGAAACAGCCTGTTGTCAGGGTATGCTATGGTGCGCCCTGACAACAAGCTGCCAAAATCATCAATCAAATACATCACCCCAATCCGGTGGTGGTGGGGCCTCTTCGGCTGGGGTCGCGTCAGAGTCAGCTGGTTTTTGCTGCTCGGAATCGGTGTCGGCATATTGTTCTTCGGTCTTGGCAGCCGGCTCGTCGGCAACCGGTTTTTCAGCCACTTTGGGTAAGCCGTCCAGATAACTATCCAGCAAAAGGCACAGGTTTTCGTAAAAACCGGCCACGGTCTGCTGCTGCATTTGCTGCTCAATAAACCCATACAAAAACTGCTTTTCCGCCGCAATCAAATTTTCGCTGACAGCCTCCGCGGTTGGTTCGTCTAAGTGATGCTTACCGGCCAAGGCCAAGGCCAACCTATCGCCGCGCCGCTCCTGCCGGTCCTTAATGTCTTCCAGCAACTCTTCGATGCCGGCCAGCCGCCGACGTTTATGCCGCCGATTAACGAATAACACCGCGATCAAACCGGTCAACAACACCAGCGATAGCTCTCCTAAGCCGATAAGCAGCAGAGATTGCATCATTTCCCCAGCTCCGTAATGCTTTCACGCACACCGCGTTCGGCATCATGAAAAATTTGCAGCATCTTTTTACTGCTGTTTTCCAACTCTAAGGCGGTCTGATTGCCGCTAAACACTCGGGTATATTCGGCGGACATTTCGTCTATGGTTTTCATCGCGTTATCCAGTTGCCGCACCAGTTGTTGGTTAATCCGCTCCAAGCCGGCCAATTGGTTCGCTTGCGGAGAATCCTGCGCCGCAACAACCGGCGCAAGCGTGCCCCGATTCGCCAGCAAATTCTGATATGGCTCGGTTAGCCGACCGATACGTTGCTCAATCTCACTCAACAACACCAATTCGCGTTTTAAAAACAAGCGAATAACCCCTTCAAACACAGCGCGTTCTGATGCATTGACTTCTTGCAACAATGGCTCAATCTCCGCTGTAGCCAACCCGCAGTTTTCTTCCAGAAATTGCTCCAACCAGCGAGTCTTCACGATGGACTGCTCTTCAAGCTCGGTAATGAAATGTTCAATTTCGGCCATCTCCTTCCCTCGCCGGTTTCTCGAGATAAAAAACAGCACGATAACCAACAGCGTCAAAACCCCCAACGCCTCCGCCGCTAATATCACTACCACGGAATCGAATGGATTCATGACAATCTCTCCAGTAACTGCTGATGTTTGTCTGCTTGGCTTTTTTTCAGGTATCGATAGGTAAAAAATCCACCCACACCCAATATCAGATTGATTACCAACATGATGCCGCCAACCAACAACCAATTGGTTTCCGGGACGTCCGGCGGCGGATGTGGCTCATGCTCAGCCTGCTCATGTTGCTCGGCATCGGTTTCGTGATCGGTGTTTTCATGATCGGCTGATTCGTGATGCGCATCAGGCTCTGCGGCCGGTACGGCAGCCTCGACTTTCTCGGCAGGAACAAACCAACTGTCATCGATACTCAGCGGTTTGATCGCCGGCGCCAGCGGCTTGCCGGCATGATCTTTAGCCATCACATTAAAATTGACATGCGTGGTGGTCTGCGGCGGCAAACCGGCCAAATCCAGCAGCCAAACCCCGTCTTTATTTGTCAATGCGCGGGTTTCCGGCTCATGCCCGGTTTGGTTAATCACCGCATTGACGACCAAGCCGGCGGGATCGATCAGTTTGGCATCCGGTAACAGTTTTAGGGTGACTTGGCGTTGTGCTGCATCGACGTGCTTCTCGACCGTAATCGGCGTGGCAACCACTTCGATCTCATGAATAATTTCCCGTTTGAAGGTCTTGCCGTCCGCCACGATTTTCAGCAAATGCTTACCCAAACTTAAATGCTCAGTCTTGTGCTGGTAAAAACCGGGTTCTGCAAGCACGACCGGCATTTTTGCCGGTGCTTGCTGATCCTGGATCACTTCCAGGGTTAGCATGCCCAGGAAATCGGCGCGGGTTATCAGCTTATCCTTGTCGGTGAAATGCGCTTTAATCGGCAAGGCTTCATTCTCTCCCAGAAAATTAGGGATGTCGCTAAGTTGCAGTTTCAAGTCGGTGACGATCATAACTTGGTTGTCCGGATCGACTTCCGCCACCAGACGCCATTCACCGATCAAGGGTTGCTTGACGGTGATCAGGTCGTAAGCCTGGCTTTCCAGCCAGGACACGTTGGCGACCATGCTTTGTTTACTGATACTTTTGCCGTCCGGCGCAACCAACTGCGTCGGCGCGGCATGCGGTTTTTTGAATACCAACACCGAAAACTCTTGGATGCCGCTATCCACCTGGAATTTATTATCGGTCAGCGGCAAAGTCTCTTTCGGCGCGGCTTTTTGGGCCATTTTCAGAAACACCCGTTGCAATTGCTCCGCCGATTGCGCGGTTTCCGCCCAGCCGCCGGTCTCGAAGGCCAGTTTTTCCAGCAATTCCTTATCGGCTTGCTCGGACAATGCCACGGTTTGTACGTTGATGTTTTGCTGCTGGAGCTTGGGGATCCACTCGCTGAGGATGCGCTCGCGGGAATCCGCGCTTTGCATGATGTCCTTGGAAATGTCCACAAAACCGTCGGTCAATAAAATCAGATGTTTCTTGCCGCCGCCCTTAAAGCCCTGGCTCAGAACGGTCTGAATCGCATCTTCGATATGGGTATACAAGCCGCGAGAATGAATATTGCCGATGGCTTTGCCGGCTTGCTGTTTCCAGGCTGCATTGACAGCATCGGTAGCGGACAGCGGCGCGGTTTTTTCGGCGAATAACCAAAACGCGGCCTTGGCGCCGTCCGGCAACAAGTTGACTAACAAACGGCTGGCCTCAATGCGCAGATTGTCCGGATCGTTCTGTTTCATGCTGCCCGATACGTCTATCAACACCTGAATTTCGTCGGCGCCGGCAGCGGCAGGCACGGGTTGGCAGCGCGCGGAATCAACAGTAACCACCAACACACAGAACACCGTAAAAATAAACGACTTGCACATAAGTCCGCCGGTAAAAGTTTAGGCAACGGATAGCAAATATAGTCCAAGCGCCTGACTATTCTGTTATTTTTTAATTCAGGCTGCGGCCGGCGTTACACTTTATAATGTTTTCACTATTTCAACCAAAGGAGAACTTATGTCTATCAAACGAATGGTCGACCTGGATTTGGCCGGCAAGCGCGTGTTAATCCGCCAAGATTTGAATGTGCCGGTCAAAGACGGCAAAGTCACCAGTGACTTACGCATCCAAGCCAGTGTGCCAACCGTGGAAGCCGCATTGGCCGGCGGCGCGGCAGTGATTTTGATGTCACATTTGGGCCGTCCCACCGAAGGCGAGTACGACGAAGCATCAAGCCTTAAACCCGTCGCCGAGCGTTTTTCACAGTTACTAGGTCAACCGGTACGTTTGGTGAAAGATTGGTTGGAAGGCGTGGAAGTTAGACGCGGCGAAGTCGTATTGTGCGAGAACGTGCGTTTCAATAAAGGCGAGAAGAAAAACAGTGCCGAACTAGGCCAGAAAATGGCCGCGCTGTGCGACATTTTTGTGATGGATGCCTTTGGTACCGCGCACCGCGCCGAAGCCTCGACCCATGCCGTAGCCGAACACGCCGCCGTCGCATGCGCCGGCCCACTACTGGCGGCCGAACTGGACGCTCTGGGCAAAGCCCTGGAAACTCCTGCCCGGCCGTTAGTTGCCATCGTCGGCGGTTCCAAAGTCTCTACCAAATTGACGGTGCTGGAATCCTTGTCGTCAAAAGTCGATCAATTGATCGTCGGCGGCGGCATTGCCAACACCTTTATCGCCGCTGCCGGTTACTCCGTTGGTAAATCCCTGTACGAAGCGGATTTAATCCCGGAAGCCAAACGTCTGATCGCTTCGGCAAAAGAACGCGGCGCGGATATTCCGGTACCGGTCGATGTGGTCTGCGCGAAAGAATTTTCCGAGAGCGCTGCGGCTACCGTGAAAAACGTCGCCGACGTGGAAGCCGACGACCTGATCCTGGACATTGGACCGGAAACCAGCAAGCAATACGCCGAGATTCTGAAAACCGCCGGCACCATCGTCTGGAACGGCCCGGTCGGCGTATTCGAAATCGACCAATTCGGCGAAGGCACCAAATCTCTGTCGTTAGCGATTGCCGAAAGCCCTGCCTTCTCCATCGCGGGCGGCGGCGACACCTTAGCGGCGATAGACAAATACGGCATCGCCGATAAGGTGTCTTACACCTCAACCGGTGGCGGCGCGTTCCTGGAGTTCCTGGAAGGTAAAGAATTGCCGGCGGTCGCTATTCTGCAGACTCGCGCTTAACGCGTTAGCTTTGCAGGTTTAATCGACCCTGCCAGTCTCTTATTATCTGAAATTGGGTACCAGTTGATCCGCATGAAAAATTGTTGATCGACTGGTTGCAACCCGTTGCCTTCTATCACCCACAGTGATTCCATGGCTGTAATTCGATCTTTACCAGACAAAATCTTTTCGTCATCGATGATATACAGAAGGGACAATTATATGCATATCAATAAATTACTTCTTCAAAGAGTATTTTTGGTAAATAGACGAAAACCATCTCATAACTAACCATGTGATGAACGAATGAAACTCCTAGCGGAACCGTCTCGATTCATCCCGTTCCTAGGCATTATTGCGCTGATAGCAGTCGGAATACATACTTCATTTGAATGTACTTCTCGAGATCCAGCTGGCTCAGCTATAAAATGGATGATTGTCTATGTGTCGCCACTGTTGCTCGTTGCCCTCGCGGTCGCTGTAGGAAAAATAAAATCAGCTGCTTTATTTTCTGCCTACTTTGCGATTTCAGTAGGTGGTTATATTGAGTACGGCTATTATTTGTCAGGCGGCCCCAGCCAAATATTGATCTTGGTAATTAGTCTTGTCGCATACTGGATAAGTGGATTTATAGCACTGTTTTCTTTCGATGAATCCAAGCCATGAATTTTGTTGGCTTAGGCTTTCCACATAACTGGACGCTTAAGGGGACGCTGCTCGCCCCATAGCTCCAAGCCGACGCCCTCGATTCCGCTATCGCTGCATCGAGGCTCCGAACGCCAACACCCTTCAATTGCCGGCATGAGCTTGATGGCCGGCAGGATAGCAAGTAGCCTCGATGTAATCGAGGTTTCGAAGACCAACCCCCTTCAATTTCCGATGTGGGCTTGATGACCGGCAGGCCAACGCCCTCGATTCCGCTATCGCTGCATCGAGGCTACAATGGCCTGACTTCAATCGACGTAAGGAATGGCGATGGTGGCGTATCGGCGTAATTTCGTGGCGGGTGGCACCTACTTTTTTACGGTGACTTTGCGTGATCGTCGGGCGCGTTTCCTGGTCGAACATATCGGCGATTTACGCCGAGCATTTGCGCAAACCCGCGCCCGAAAACCCTTCGTGATTGAGGCTATGGTGGTATTGCCCGATCATTTGCATGCCATCTGGCGTTTGCCGGAACACGATACCGATTATCCCGGACGTTGGAAATCGATCAAATCGCTGTTCACTCAAGCGCTGAACAGCCATGGTATCGATGTCGGCAAACGGCATGACGGCAGCGCATCCATCTGGCAACGCCGTTATTGGGAACATACCATTCGCGACGAACAGGATGGGTTGCATCACATCGATTACATTCACTTCAACCCGGTGAAGCACGGTTGGGCGCAATGCGTGCAAGATTGGCCGTTTTCATCGTTTCACCGTTATGTCCATCGCGGTTGGCTCCCTCTGAACTGGGCTGGCGAGAATGTTGCCGATCAGAGTTTCGGCGAACCGTAGCCTCGATGAAATCGATGCTCCGAACGCCAACACCCTTCAATTGCCGGCATAAGCTTGATGGCCGGCAGGATAGTTCGAACATCGCCTGACGCCCTACCCTAGCCCGACCGCTTCTGTTTCATCTTTCCGAATGCGCTATGGATGATGCCGTGTTTCGAAAATCACGATTCGACAGCGACTGCTTTGGGCCCCGTAAAGCGTTTCCAAACTGCCTTGCCCAGATTATTGAAATCGTCCAGATAGGTGTAAGCCACCGGAATCACCAATAAACTCAGCAAAGTCGACGTCACCAAACCGCCGATTACGGCGACGGCCATCGGGCTGCGAAAGGAGGAATCGGCGTTGCCCATGCCTATCGCAATCGGCAACATACCGGCACCCATCGCAATCGTGGTCATCACAATCGGCCTGGCCCGTTTGTGGCACGCATCCAATAGCGCATCCACCCGGCTCAAGCCCTGCTCGCGCCGAGCAATGATGGCGTAATCAACCAACAGGATGGAGTTTTTGGTGGCTATCCCCATCAACATCACCAAGCCGATCAACGACGGCATCGAAAACGCCTTGCCGGTCAACAGCAGTGCGACGAAACCACCGCCAAACGACAGCGGCAATGCCGCCAAAATGGTGATGGGTTGCAGGAAGTCTTTAAACAGCAACACCAGCACGATGAAGATGCACAACACACCGGTCAGCATCGCCAAGCCAAAACTGGCGAACAGTTCCCCCATCATTTCCGCGTCGCCGATATTGATGCGTTTGACGCCGGCCGGCAGGTTTTTAATGCTGTCCAGATTTTCCACCGCAGCGGCAACGTCACCCAGCGGCTGGCCGGACAATTCGATTTCGAAATTGATATTCCGCGAGCGGTCGTATCGATCAATCACGGCCGGTCCGCTGGACAGTTCCAGTTTCGCCACCTGGCCGACCATCACAGCGCCGATGCCGGGCTTGGCGGACGGCACGGCCAAGCGTTCCAATACGCTCAAATCTTGCCGGCCTTCATCGGCCAGTTTGACGACCATCGGCACCTGGCGTTGCGCCAGATTGAGCTTGGATAAAGACCAATCGTAATCGCCCAAAGTGGCGATGCGCAGGGTTTCCGCTAGTGCCGTGGTGGTCACGCCCAAATCGGCGGCGCGGGCGAAGTCCGGCCTTACCGCTATTTCCGGCCGCACCAGCGCGGCGCTGGAGGCGATGCTGCCCAGGCCGGGAATGGTTCTAAGGTCGCGTTCCAGATTGCGGGCGGCGGCGCTCAAGGCTTGCGGATCGTCGCCGCTCAATACCAACACGTATTTTTCGCCGGAAGCGCCCAATCCCACCTTGGTACGCACGCCGGGCAGTTTTTGCAGGGCCTGGCGGATATTTTGTTCAATGGCCTGTTTACGCACCGAGCGATCCTGGCGATTGGCCAAGGTAATCGTCAGCGTGGCCTTGCGAACCTCGCCGGCGCCCTGGTTGCCGGCCATCGGGTCGCTACCCGCTGAACCGCTGCCGATGGTGGTGTAAATCGTTTTCACATAGTCGATACCGGCAATCAATTGCCTGGCCGCTTCGGCGGAAGCGCGCGTTTGCGCCAGACTCGAACCGGGCGGCAGTTCCACGAACACCTGGGTCTGTGGGTTGTCGTCGGCCGGGATGAAGCCGGTTGGCAATAGCGGAATCAAAAACAGCGAGCCGATAAAAAACGCTGCCGCGCCGCCCATTGTGGCCAACCGATGATGCAGGCACCAGCCCGCCAACTTCATATACGTGCGCATGACCGCACCTTCCTTGGGCTCAGAATGGTCGATGTCTTTTAGAATATACGCCGCCATCATCGGCGTCAGCATCCTGGCGACCACCAACGACGCCATTATCGCCAGCGCCGCCGTCCAGCCGAATTGCTTGAAAAACCGCCCAGCCACACCGCTCATAAACGCAGTCGGCAGAAATACCGCGACCAGCGCAAACGTAGTCGCCACCACGGCCAAGCCGATTTCGTCCGCGGCCTGCATCGCGGCTTGGTAAGGCGTTTTGCCCATCCGCAGGTGGCGGACGATGTTTTCCACTTCGACGATGGCATCGTCGACCAAGATGCCGATTACTAACGATAAGGCCAACAAGGTGATCACGTTGAGCGAAAAGCCCAAATAATCCATGCCCAGGAAGGCCGGAATCACCGACAGCGGCAATGCGACAGCCGAAATAAAGGTAGCCCGCCAATCGCGCAAGAACAGCCAGACCACCAAAACCGCCAGCAACGCGCCTTCGTAAAGCATGGTCATCGAGCCTTGAAATTCTTCCTCGACCGGGGTGACAAAGTTAAACGCTTCGGTGAATTCGATATCCGGATTGGCGACACGCAATTCGGCCAAGGCCTTTTGTACGCCGGCGCCGACTTCGACTTCGCTGGCGCCCCGGCTGCGAGTCACTTCAAAGCCCACCACCGGTTTGCCGTTCAGCAGCGCCAACGCGCGCGGTTCCGCTACCGAGTCGTCGACCTTGGCGACTTGATCGAGCCGAATATGGCGGCCATCGGCCAGTGAAATCTGCAAGGGCCGTATTTCCTCGACCGAGGCCACGTTGGCCAAGGTACGCACCGGTTGCTCGCCGCTACCCAAATCGATCCGGCCGCCGGCGCTCTCGCGCTGGATTTGCCGCAATTGCCGGGAAATGTCCGACGCCGTGGCGCCCAAGGCTTGTAGCTTGACCGGGTCCAGCGCAATCGTTACTTCCCGGCTGACGCCGCCCACCCGATTGACCGCACCGACGCCGCGTACCGCCAACAGGCGTTTGGCTACCGTGTCTTCCACAAACCAGGACAGCGCTTCTTCGTCGCGCTGCGGTGAACTGACGGTTAAGGCCAAAATCGGCGAACCGGCCAAATCCAGTTTGGTGACGACTGGATCGCGCAGGTCGCCCGGCAAATCGGCGCGGACTTTGGACACTGCCGAACGCACATCGTCCAAGGCTTCCTGCACCGGTTTTTCCAGACGAAATTCGGCGGTAATCGTGGCGCTGCCGTCCTGGACCTTGGAGGTGATGTGTTTCAAACCCTGCAAGGTGGCGATGGCGTTTTCGATTTTCCGTGCCACCTCGGTTTCCAGTTGCGACGGCGAAGCACCGGGCAGCGAGGTCGAAACCGTGATGGTGGGCAAATCCAGATCAGGGAAGTTCTGGATTTTCATCGATTTAAAGCTGAGCAAACCGGCGAAACTGAGCAGCACGAACAACATCATCGCCGGAATGGGGTTACGGATACACCAGGCTGAGACGTTCATTGTGTCACCACCCGCACGCTATCGCCGTCTGCCAAAAACGAGGCACCGCCAGCCACCAACCGGTCTTCGGCGGCCACGCCGGCTAAAATTTCCACCTGGTCGCCGTTTCTGCGGCCCAATTGCACTTTGACCTGCTTGACGCGAGCCCGGTCTTCGGTTTGTTCGGTCAACAAGAATACATAACTAAAGCCATCCCGTAGCGACAGCGCCTCTTGCGGCACCGTTAGCGCCGTGGAACTGCCCAATTCAAATTCGCCGCGGGCGAACATACCGGCACGCAAACCGGTCTGCGCGGCATGAGGTAAGTCAACATAAACCAGGCCATTGCGATTTTGCACATCCAGGGTAGGCGCCAGGAAACGCACTTCACCGTCGATACTGCCAACATTCGGGACCTCCACCCTCACCTTATTGCCCGGTTTCAGTTGCGTCATTTCGGCGGCGGTAAGCTCGCCGCGCCATTCCAGGCGGTTTTGCCGAATCAAGCGAAACAATTCCTGACCTTTCGTGGCGACCGCGCCCAAGGTGGCGCTGCGCGCGGAAATCACGCCGTCGTCGCTGGCCAATACCTTGGTGTATTTCAGGCGTAACAATTGCGCATCCAACTGCGCTTTGGCGGATTGCAGTTTGGCCTCTGCGGTTTTCGCGCCGGTCAGGTACTGGTCCACTTGTTGCGCACTCAACGCTCCGGATACCGAGACCTTGCGAGCCCGCTCGGCGTTAAGCCGCGCTTCGGCCAGATTGGCTTCGGCTTCGGCCACTATTCCCCGGGCTTGCGCGACATCGGCCAATACGCTTTCGTCCGAAAAGGTGGCCAACACCTGGCCTTTTTTAACGGCTTCGCCGATTTGCACGTTAACCGCGCTCAGGCGCAGATCGCCGATTTCGGCGCCGATCACGGCTTCCTGCCAAGCCGCAATCGAACCGTTAGCCGTGAGACTGAGCGGAATATCATGCGTCTGCGGACGGATCGCGGACACACTGAGCGCCGGATTGGCAGCCGGTGCTTCGGTAGATGGCGCGGGCTGGCTGACGCGGCCGATCGCTACACCAATGCCGATTAATAGTAGTAAGGCGGCGAATAGCACGCCTATTTTTCCCTTGGTCATGAGTTTCCTCCGTTGAGCATGTCGTTTTGATTCGGATATAAATGCGTGTTGCCGATGACTCTAAGTTTGGCTGGGCCTGCTGCTGCCGCTTCCGGATTCGGCGACTCGCCAGCATCGGTCCAGCCTCCGCCCGCCGCGCGATACAGCGCGATCCAAGCACCGACCTGTTCCTGCTCCAGTTCTTCTAGCGCCAATTCAGAGGCCAGCACGTTGCGGCGGGCAGTTTCCACATCCAGCAAATTACCCAGTCCGCTTTGGTAGAGCGTTTGCAGCGCCTGAAAGTTTGCCCGGTAACCGCTGACCGCCTCGCGGCCTTGCGGCAAGCGTTGGCGGGTGCTATCCAGACGCACCAGGGCGTCTTCGACTTCCTTGACCGCCGTGCGCACTTTGGCGCGGAAACGGCTTTCCGCTGCTTGGTATTGCACCTTGGCAACTTCCACGTCGGCCGCGCGCTTGCCGGCGTCGAACAGCGGCAAGCTCAGCGTTGGCCCTATCGCCCAAGTCTGTGCCAGCATCAGCGCCGCGCCGTTGATGTTTTGCAGGGTCGGGGTGATGTTGCCGGACAGGCTCAGTTTCGGAAATTGTTTGGCCCGTTGCACACCGATATTGGCGCTGGCCTCGGCAAGATCGCGTTCGGCAGCAGCCACATCGGGCCGTTGCAATAACACCTTGGCCGGTAAGGACGCGATTTCGAACGCTGGCGGAATGGGCAGTTTCGCCGTCTGATCGGCCGAGCCGTTCAGTAACGACCGCAAGTCGGCTTCCGCGAGGCCGGTCATCGCCACCAGGCTTTTGATGGAACGTTCGCACTGGGCTTGTTGTTGCAGCAAGGTTCTGCTGCCTTCGGCGGCACTGGCGGTAGCCAAGGCTACATCGCCCGGTGAGCGGAACCCGCTCTGGCCGGCAGCCGCCGCTACCCGCGCCGATTCGCGGCGCGAATCGCTGTCGGTACGCAATAGTTGCACTTGCGCTTCGCAATAGCGGTAAGACAGGTAGGCATCGGCCACTTCCACCGCTACCGCGACCCTGGCGTCGTGCCAGGAGGCGTTGCGCGATTCCAGTTGGCTTTGGGCCGCTTCCTGCTGCCGGGCCAAACCGCCGAACAAGTCTATTTCCCAGCTGGATTGCAGTCCGGCCGAGAATTGGTTCCAGATGAACGGCGTGCCGCCAAACGAAGACGAGGAGCGTTTGGAGGCGAACTCTGAATCCAGTTTCGGCAGGATGGCCGCATCGGCGCCCACGAGATTTGCTCTAGCTTCTTCGATGCGCGCTCTGGCGTCGGCGACCGAGGCGCTCACCTGTTCGGCGGCGCTTAACAGGCGAGTCAGAGCCGGGTCTTGAAAACGCTCCCACCAGCGCATCAGCTCGGCGGGGTCGCCTTGATGCGCCTGTTGGCGCTTGGCCGCATCGGCTTGCGGCGCTTGCCAGCTCGCAGGCGCCGGCAATGGTTCTGTTTGATAATCAGGGCCGACGGTCGTCAATAAACCGCCGGACCCGCAAGCCGAAAGCAGCAAGGGGATCAGACTCAAACCCAGCGGCCGCGAGATATTATTGTTCATGGTCGCCATCCCGAGCCCGGCGCGCGGCTTCGCCTTCGATCATGGCCAGTGCGTAGCCGGCCAGACGTTCCGCTAGTACGTCGATGTTTTGTGGAGAATTTAAAATTTGCGGGGAAATCATCGAGATGACGTCTTGTCCCACATAGAAATGCACCGCCATGCCTATCATCGCGAAAACCAGCCGATGCAAGTCGTCGTCGATGCCGCTCAATCCCAAATGTTCCTTGAGCAGCAACACCAGGGATTCATGCTGCGGTTTGATTTCCGCATCGATTTCCTGCTGCCAGGCGCCCGTCGGCTCGATCATCTCCCGGAAGTGCAGCTTCATCACAAGCCCAAAGTCCTCGCCTTCTTTCAGCGGCTCCAGGAATTCGCTGAAAAACCGGGTCAATACTTCGGGCAACGGTAAGTCGGCATAGGCCGCGACATCGGAACCGCAACGTGCGTCGCCCATCGGTTCGAAGAATGCGGCGCGATATAGACCGGCCTTATCGCCGAAGTAGTAGCGAATGGCCGAAATATTGGCGCCAGCCGCCTCGCAGATTTCCCGCGTGGAGGCCGCCTTGTAGCCTTTTTCGGCAAACAGCCGCAACGCTGCCATGACCAGCCGGCTGCGTGCGTCGTGAGTTTCGGTTTCGGAGTTTTCAGGTGCGACCATGCTGCCTCTGCGGAAGTGCTTGTTAGAAAAAATCAATCGATTGATTTAAACAATATCAATCAATCGATTGATTGTCAATTTTTGGATTGTGTTTAAAGGACAACTTTTCCTCGATTCCTACCGAAGAATGACTTCCATTGCAGCTGATTTGCACAGAAAAATCAGGTCATATGCCACAGGTAATTGCGTTAAATGACATAGTTTTAAACGTAAGTCTCCCCCTACACCTCCCCTCAACAACCTTACAGCCGAGCACTATTGGAATTGGACGGCTTTATGCGTTTATTGGCACACAGCTTGCGGCAGTTTCCGTCTTTCGTTCACAAAAATCCGGAGCTAGTCGCTTGTCCGTCATCGCCATTAAGCACGATCAGATAGCCGAATTATTTCTGACTCATAAAGAAGCCATCGTCGATTTTTTGCTGCGCAAGGTAAAGTGCCCCGATGCCGCACAAGATCTGAGTCAGGAAACTTATTTGCGTTTGCTGGGCAAGGACAGTCTGACACACACCGACAATCTGCCCGGTTATTTGTTTCGTACCGCCGAACGCCTGTCGATAGACTTTATTCGCCACCATCAGCGCAGCGGTGCAAAAACCCAAGAATTGGACGACGAGCTGACTTGCCCGCTGATGCAACCGGAAGACTTTGCCATTCTTAGCCAACAATGCGAACGCCTGTTGCAGGCTATCGCCAGCCTGCCGCGGCAATGCCGGCATATTTTGCTGCTGCGCAAGATCGACGAACTCACTTATGCCCAAATCGCCGGAAAACTGGGTATTTCCGAGAAAACCGTGCAACGCCAATTGGTCAAGGCCATGTTGCACTGCCATCACATGCTAATCGGCACGCAGCACTAAACCGGCCA
This sequence comes from Methylomonas defluvii, assembly GCF_033949435.1. NCBI lineage: Bacteria > Pseudomonadati > Pseudomonadota > Gammaproteobacteria > Methylococcales > Methylococcaceae > Methylomonas > Methylomonas defluvii. The sequence continues at coordinate 62,579 of NZ_JAXARY010000013.1, forward strand.
ATCGATGACGGCGCCCAAGCTTTCGCAACCGCCAAAAATTCTTCAGCAAGCCGCGACGTGGTTTGTGGAGTTACAGTCTGAATCCTGTGATGAGCAGCGGCGTCAAGCATTCGCGCAATGGCTTCTGCAAAATCCAGCGCATCAGACGGCTTACGACGACATCGCCAGCCTTTGGGGCAATCTGGACGAGCTAAAAACCACTGAGGTCGCCGGCTTGAATACCGCGCGTTCCGCAAGGCCCCGCGTCTGGCGAAACGGCAAAATGTTAACCATTAGCCTGCTGCTTGCCACCGTGTTGACCGGCGCATGGCTGGACTTCAAGGCACCCAGCACAGTTTACCAAACAGGCATAGGCGAACGGCAAACCGTGCAACTGGCCGACGGTTCCCAACTGCAATTGAATACCGATACACAACTGCGCGTACGTCTGTCCTGGTGGCGCCGTGAGATCGAGTTGCAGCAAGGCGAAGCCATGTTCAACGTCGCCCATCAGGCCTGGCACCCGTTTACCGTTCATACCGGCAATCTACAGATTAAAGACATCGGCACCGTGTTTAACGTGCGGCATGATAATCACGGCACCGCCGTATCGGTCTTGGAAGGCGAAGTTGCCCTACATGCCGGCCGCAGCTGGTTTGGCGAAAATTTACCCGCCGGCTTCAGCCGCAAAATAGATGCGGGCGGCCACTGGCAAAAACCCGAAAAAACCAATACCAAGCAAGTGGCGGCATGGCTCAACGGCCAACTGTTGTTCGACCACACGCCGCTGACGGAAGTCGTCGCGGAATTGGAGCGTTATCACGCCGTGCGTTTTGCGTTTGCCGATCCTGCCTTGGCCAAGCAAACCCTGAGCGGCAGTTTCAATAGCGCCGATCTCAAGCCGTTTCTGCAGGCCCTGGAAAAAATCCTGCCTATCCGCGTGCAGCGCCAAAAACAAACCGTCGTGCTTTACAGCCGCTAACAAACAGGTGTTCGTGTTTGGGTTAAAAAAATATTCCCCAAACCTGTCCAGTTTGACCTGTCTGCTTCGTTAATGGGGTATGGCGAGTCAAAAAATATTGCCACCCACGACTAACAGGAGACGATCATGGATTGCAAACTTAACACCACACCCGCGAAAAAACCGCGCCGACAGGCGCCCCTGCTGGCGTTGGCCCTAGCCGCTTCAATCGACGCAAGCGCGGCAGGCAGCACCAGCGCAAGCATAGACCTTCCCGCTCAGCCGCTGGCAGCGACGCTGGAGAACTTGGCAAAGTCCACCAATACCAAATTGATCTATGCCGACTCGATGGTGCAAGGCTTGCAAGCCCAGCCGCTGAAGGGCCAATACACTGTACAACAGGCGCTAGAAAAAGTGTTAAGTCAGAATAGCTTACAGTACGAGCAAGTAGGCGAAGGCGTCATTGCGGTTAAAAAAGTCCCCACGCCAAAAACACCAGCCGTTAAGGACGATTCGACTTTCGAACTGGGTGCGGTCACAGTGAGTGATCAAACCGAGAGCATGAAATTAACCAGCAAGGACATTGCCACTTCAGTGGACATCATGTACGCCGATAAAATTGCCGACCAAAACGTATTAACGGCCTACGATTTGTTCCACCGCATGCCCGGCGTTCAAGTGACCCAATTCGGCCAAGGCATCACCACCGGCAAAATGTCGTTTCGCGGCTTCAATGGCGAAGGCCGGGTTAACGCGGTCAAATTATTGATCGACGGCGTACCGAGCAACACCAACAGCGGCGACACCTATTTTATCGACTCGCTGTTTCCGCTGGACATCGAGTCCATAGAAGTGGTGCGCGGCACCAACGATGCCCGCTACGGCCTGCACTCCTTCGCCGGCAACATCAGCATGAACACCACCACCGGCGGCAACTACGCTAAGGCCCGGGCCAGTTTTGGCAGTTTCAATACCCACGACATCCAATCCGGACTGGGTTACGAAAAGGACGGTTTCTCGCAGAACTATCAAATTTCCTACCGCGCCAGCGACGGCTACCGCGACCATAGCGACACCGACAAAAACAGCTTTTCCGGGAAATGGTTCTATACGCCTGACAACCAAAAATACAAAATAGGTTTGATCGCCCGCTGGAGCGAAGCCGGCGCCCAAGAACCCGGCTATATGACTTACCAGGAACAGTTACTCAATCAAACCCAAACCTTCACCCGAAACGCCACTGACGGCGGCAAACGCACGGTTGGCCAGGTCAGCACCCACTTGGACGTCAACCTCAGCCCGACCTTATTCTGGTCGTCCAAGGTCTACGGCACTTTATTCGACGACCAGCGTTATGTCACCTATGGCCCTGGCGCAGCACAGCAAGAACGCGACCGCGACGAAATTCAGTACGGCGCGATGACCTCGCTGACCTACCATCCGGTGGTCAGTTGGCTGGACGACTTTTCGCTGGAAACCGGCTTCGACTTCCAACAACAGGAAAACAAATATCTGCGTTATCTAACCGATAGCAGGGTTCGCCGTAGCAGCGGTTTGCGTAACGACGAAAAGTGGGATTTCTTGAACTACGGCGGCTACATCCAGGCGATCATCAAGCCTTTCAAATGGTTGAAACTGACGCCAGGTTACCGCGCCGACATCGTCGACGGCAGCTTCTTCAGCTATCGTCCCGGCTCAGCGTTTGGCTCCTACCCCCTTAACGACTACGGCACGATTTCGCAACCCAAAATAGGCGCGGTGATTACGCCGATAGAAGGTTACAGCCTTTACGGCAACTGGGGCCGCACCTTCCAGGTCGGCCTGGGCCAAGCCACCTTCATCGGCCGTAACCAAGCGAATATCGGCCCGTCGTTGAACGATGGCTGGGAAGTGGGTATCAAGCTGAAACCGGTCGAGTGGGCCGAGGGCCGGGTCGCCTACTGGTCGCAAAAAGCCAGCAACGAAATTAGCCGCGATCTGGCCAGCGTGGAGTCGAGCCAAATAGGCCCCACACTGCGTCAGGGCGTGGACATTGAAGTCAAGGTTTATCCAACCGATAAAGTCGGGGTTTGGGCCGCCTACTCGTTGCAGGAAGCTAAAGTCACCAATCCACCGGCGGTTTCGGCTGGCACGATGGAATACGTCGCCGGCAATCAGGTCGTCAATACCCCGAATTATTTGTTTTCGGCCGGTATCGACTACCAAATCCTGCCGCAACTGCGCTCTTCGCTGTGGACCAGCGGCCAAGGCGACTACTTTGTCGATCAAGCCAACCAACGCGGCCAATACGGCGAATACGCCCTACTCAACCTGGATTTAGGCTACCAGGTGACCAAGGAAGTGGAATTGCAATTTCAAGCTAAAAACCTGACCGACGTTCGCCGGGAATATGTTTGGTATTCCGAATCATTCGGTGCCACCGCCCAACCGTTCTTCTCGCCCGGCGACGGCATTGCCTTCTACGGCGCCGTCAACGTCAAGTTCGACTACTAAGCTCGTATCGCCATGAAATCGACGGCCAACAAGAAACAGGCTAGACGCCAATTCTGGCTGGCCGTACATTTATACCTCGGGCTGTCGTTGGGCTTGATCATCGCCCTGGTCGGCCTGACCGGCAGCCTTTTGGTGTTTTATATCGATCTGGACGAGTGGCTGAATCCACAGTTGATCATTTCCGAATCCAGCGCCCAGCGGCAAAGCTACGAGGATATTTTTCAAGCCCTACGTCGCGCGGAGCCCACGCGGCAACGCGGCTGGCGGCTGGAAATTCCCGACGATCCACAGCGCGCCATCACCGCCCGCTACTATAAGCCGCAAGAAACCGAGCATCACGGCTTTGCGCCGCTGATGCTGTCGGTCGATCCCTATACAGGCTCGGTACTCGCCAATCGTTTCTGGGGCGAGTTTGCGATGACCTGGCTCTACGACTTGCATTACAAGCTGCTACTGGATAATCCCGGCAAAATTTTGATGGCCATCGTCGGCGGCTTGTTGCTGATTTCCTTGATCAGCGGTGTTTATCTGTGGTGGCCGCCGTTGCATAAATTAAAAAGCGCCTTGAGCCTAAAGCGCCACGCCAGCCGCGAACGCCTAAATTATGATTTACATAAACTGGCGGGCGTCTACAGCTTGATCGTGATGCTGGTATTGGCGGTAACCGGGGTAGCCTTGGAGATTCCGCAATACGTCAATCCGATACTGGGCTATTTCTCGCCTTTGCAAGCATCGCCCGCACCGAAATCGGCCATCACCGAAAACAACCCGGCGCGCATCAGCCTGGATCAAGCCGCCGCGGTCGGCCAAGCCCGGTTTCCGCAGGCGCGCCTGTGTTGGATAGAGACACCGCACGACGCCAATGGCAGCTACCGCATCAATCTGCGCCAGGCCGGCGAGCCCAGTCAGCGCTTTCCCAAAACCAACGTCTGGGTCGATCAATATTCCGGCCAGGTGTTGGCGGTCAGCAACCCCGAAGAACTGGGCGGCTCGGACACAATCATCAACTGGCTGCATCCGCTACATACCGGAGAGGCGTTTGGCTTGACCGGGCAATTGCTGGTGTTGGTTGCCGGCTTGCTCTGCCCGCTGCTGTTCATCACCGGCGTGATACGCTGGCTGCAAAAACGCCGCGGCCGGCAACTGCGTCCTCGGCACCAGCAATCGGTAAAAAACTCGCCCCTACCGCCCGCCTTACAGAATCGATAAGCTCTCTATTGCCTAATTGACAGTCAATAACTCAAGTTGTCTGTCAACACCTAAGTATTTGCAGCAAATCCGCTCGACTCATCTAAAATCTGCATAAATACCTGATCTGTTTCGGTGCTGTCTGCCGCAAATAATCGCTGCCTAATTATTAATTTTATTTGGCCTATCACTCATGTCTCATAGCAATTCCGCCTCAGCCATCATTTATGCGTTCGCCGCTAATCTGGGTATCGCTTTGATCAAAACCGGCGCAGCAGTCTGGACCGGTTCCGGCTCGCTGCTGGCGGAAGCCATTCATTCCTTTGCCGATTGCGGCAATCAGGTCTTGCTGTTTATCGGCATGAAACGCTCGGCGCGGGCGGCAACCCAACACCACCCGATGGGCTATGGCCGGGAAGCGTATATCTGGTCGATGATGGTCGCGATTACGCTATTCTCGGTGGGCGGCTTGTTCTCGATCCACGAAGGTTGTTTGCGTTTTCACGAAGCGCACACCGTGGAAAACGCCGGTATGGCTTTGGCGATACTGGCTATCGCCGTGGTTTTGGAAGGTTTTTCGTTGCGCGCGGCCTTGGGGGCCATGGCAAGCGAACGCGGCGAACGGGGCATGTGGCAATGGTTTAAAGAAACCCAATCCAGCGAATTGATGGTGGTCATCGGCGAGGATCTAGCCGCGCTGCTGGGTCTGGTGATCGCTGCGGCAATGCTGGGCTTGACTATGCTTACCGGTAATTCAATGTACGACGCAGTGGGTTCGATGTTGATTGGTGCATTGTTGGTCGTCGTGGCGGTGTTAGTCGGCCGGGAAGTGCATTCTTTGCTGCTCGGTGAAGCCGATGCGGGGATTCGCGATGCCGTTCGCGGTTATCTGGAAAAGCAAGGCTGCGTCAATCGCGTACTGAATATTTGGGCTATTAGCCACGGCAGCCAAGTGATGCTGGCCATTAAAGCCGAACTGCTGGCGGATTTAAGCGTGGGGGAAGCTGTTGAATTAATTAACGGAATGGAAAAACAGATCAAAACCGACCATCCCCGCATTAATTGGGTCTTTTTCGAAATCGATAATTCTGATTAAATAATATAGTCAAATGTTTAGGCCACATATCTGGAGCAAAGTAATAACTTGAGCACCCTACCCAAAACCCATTTAGCGTTACTTTCTCTAGCTTGCCTAATGCTGCAAAGCGCTCCTGCGGCCGCCAGATATGCGGCGATTGTGATCGACGCCGACACCGGCCGCGTGGTTCACGAAACCGAATCCACTCAACGCTGGTATCCCGCGTCATTGACTAAAGTCATGACTATCTATTTAACCCTGTCGGCATTGGAAAATGGCCGTCTGCGACTGACCGACACCGTGTTTGCATCAAAACACGCCGCCTCGCAACCGCCTTCCAAGCTGGGTTTGCGCACCGGCCAAAGTTTGACGGTGGAACAAGCCATCATGGCCGTCACCACCCGTTCCGCCAACGACGCGGCGGTCGTGCTGGCGGAAAAACTGGGCGGCACGGAAAGCAATTTTGCCGCGATGATGACCCAGCAAGCGCGTACGCTGGGCATGTACAACAGCTCGTTCGAAAACGCCAGCGGCTTGCCGGACGACGGGCAAATCAGCAGCGCCCGCGACCTGGCCTTGTTATCTGCTGCGTTGATTCGCGATTTCCCGCAACATTATCATTATTTTTCGGCGACGGAATTTAACTACAAAGGCCGGGTAATGCCCAATACCAACCGCATCCTGAAAAGCTATCCGGATGCCGACGGCCTGAAAACCGGTTTTACCTGCGGCTCCGGCTACAACCTGATCGCCTCGGCCAAACGCAACGGCCACCGCTTGATAGGCGTGTTACTGGGCGCACACAGTAGCGGCGAACGCTTCGAACAAATGGGTAATTTATTGGACATGGGCTTTGCCAATAGCGAAAAAGGCCTGTTCGGCGAGCATATTTCGCAATTGAAGGATTACAGCGCCCTGCCGCCACCGTTTCAATTGTCGTCCAACCGTTGTGCCGGCAGTGCGGAACAAATGGGTGCCGACTCCGGCAGTAGCCGTTATGAGCCGATTCGCATTAATGCGCCATACAACAGCCGCCGCGAAAAGCTCACGCAATTGGCGCAAGCCAAACCGCAAAGCCGCGGCAATGTTTGGACCGTCAGCATGGGAAGTTTCCCCAGAAAAATCGACGCCGATGTCAATCTACAGCGTGCGCGTAATGCGCTCGGCCCGTTAGCTAAAACCGGGCGGGCCGGCATTGTCAAAACCAAAGTCAAAAACGCCACATCTTGGCGGGCGCAATGGACCGGCTTACAGCAAGACGACAGTCAGGATTTTTGTCGACGCTTGCGCGCCAAACATATGGATTGCAGCGCCTCGCCGCAACCTCGAACCAGCTTTGCAACAGCATCCAACCCGACGAAGCAGCTACGCCGCGTCAGCCATCGCAAATCGTAATTGATAAGTCAGTAATGGGGCGGACGCTCATCGACCGCCCCCGCTTGGCGCTCATCCAGCGCCAGGCTTTTGATCTTGTCGTGCAGCAACTTACAGGTTTCTTCCAGTTTGCCGATTTGCTTTTGCTGGTCCGCCACCACTTGGTTCAACGCCTGAATCAAATCTTCCTGATACGCTTGTTTGATCTCCAATTCGATGAATCTTTCTTCGCTCATGGTCCCGCCGCTGACTGTGTAAATTTGCCATTCTAATCGAAAATCCCGACAGTTTTGCCGCATGCACTCGCACAGCTTCTATAAACTCGCTATCATTGATAAGTCATCAACATAGCGAGGATGCAACTATGGCAACTATTACAGATCCGGTCATTGGCCGTTGGTATAAAGACCTGGAAAGTAATCTCACCTTCAAGGTGGTAGCGATTGAGGGTAACGACGAATCGGTGGAAGTTCAGTTCGCCAACGGCGATTTGGGCGAATACGACAACGAATCCTGGTACGGCTCCACTATCGATTACATCGAAGATCCGGAAGACTGGAGCGCGCCGTTCGACGAGTTGGAAGCCGACGATCTGGGCTACACAGACCCCGATAGACACGCCCGCCCGGATGCGGAAGATTTGGACATTAGCGATTTGTTGGATTGAGATAATTTATGAGAATGACCCCGCAACAATTTCTGGACTGGGAATCCAAGAGTATCACCCTGCTGGCCATGTCCGGCGCCGGCAAAACCACCCTCTCAGCCAAGTTACCCAGGGATAAATGGTTTCATTATTCCGGCGACTACCGCATCGGTACCAAATACCTGGAAGAGCCGATTCTGGACAACATCAAGCAGCAAGCCATGGGCGTACCGTTTTTGCGCGATTTGCTGAAATCCGACTCGATCTACATCTGCAGCAATATCACCGTGGAAAACCTGGCACCCGTATCCAGCTTTCTCGGCAAAATCGGCGATCCGGCTAAAGGCGGCTTGTCGCAAGCCGAATTCAAACGCCGCCAAGCGCTGCATCATCAAGCCGAAATCGCAGCGATGAACGACGTGCCGGACTTTATCCATAAAGCCGAAGACATCTACGGCTACAAACATTTCATTAACGACGCCGGTGGTAGCGTTTGCGAACTGGATTGTCCGGAAGTCCTGGAAAACCTGGCCAAACACACATTGATCGTCTACATCAAAATTCCGCCGGCTTTGGAACAGACCATCATCGACCGCGCCAAAAAAGACCCCAAACCCCTGTACTACCGCCCTGAATTCGTCGATGAAAAACTGGACCAATTCATGAGTGAGCGCGGTTACAGTTCTACCGATCAGATTCCACCGGACGAATTCGTCAGCTGGGTATTTCCGGAGTTGTTCAAAGCCAGGGTACCGCGCTACGAAGCGATTGCCGCCCAGTACGGCTATACCATCAGTGCCGACGAAACCGCTAAAGTCAATAACGAAGACGACTTTATCCGTCTGATTGCCGAGGCGATTGCCCGGCAACAATCTTGAGACCGTTCTTGTAATGCCGCTAGTTGCCCATACTGCTTTACCCACTTTTCAACGTCTGCACGAAGAAGGCGAAGAAATTCTCAGCCCGGACCGCGCCAGCCATCAATCGATTAGAGAATTGCACATCGGCTTGTTGAATATCATGCCGGACGCGGCGCTGGAAGCCACGGAGCGCCAGTTTTTCCGCTTGGTCGGCGCTTGCAATCAGATTGCCCAGTTTCATGTGCATCCGTTTACGATTGCGGGCCTGGAAAGAAGCCCGCAAGCCCTGGCGCATATTCAGCAATATTACGAATCCTTCGAGCAAATCAAGCAAGACGGTCTGGATGCCTTGATTATCAGCGGCGCCAACGTCACCCACGACCATTTGCAGGAGGAAGATTTTTGGCGGCCGTTAACCGAAGTGTTCGAATGGGCCACGCAAAACGTCACCTCGGTACTGTGTTCGTGCCTGGCCACCCATGCCTTTATTCAGCATTGTTACGGTGTGGAGCGCACGCGCCTGCCGGCCAAGCGTTGGGGCGTGTTTTCCCATAAAGTGGTCGATAGGCAGCATCCCCTGGTGGCGGAAATCAACACCCGCTTCGATGTGCCGCATTCGCGTTTTAACGAAGTGTTTCAGCGCGACATGGAAACACACGGACTGAAAGTCCTGGTGACCAGCGAATCCGCCGGTGTGCATCTGGCCGTTAGTCCGGACGGTTTTCGGATTGTGTTTTTCCAGGGTCATCCGGAGTACGACGATATTAGCCTGCTCAAAGAATACAAGCGCGAAGTACTGCGTTATTACAACGGCGAGCGCGACGACTACCCACCCTACCCCGAGCATTATTTCGATAACGAAGTGCAACAGCTACTGGCCGAGTACACAGAACACGTGAAAGAAGCCAAGCTTGGTAACTGCCCACTGCAAGCCATGCCTGAGCAACAAATCATCGAGCACTTGGACATCACCTGGCGGGATTCCGCTAAAGCCGTGTTTAATAACTGGCTGGGGAAGGTTTATCAGATCACCAACGAAGACCGCCGATTGCCGTTCATGGACGGTATTAATCCTGATAATCCGCTGGATTTGTAATGCACGAAGGCTTTCTAAACCAAGCCATCGCACTAGCCTGCGATAACATCGACCAAGGTGGCGGGCCGTTCGGCGCGATTGTCGTTAGAGACGGCGAAATTATTGCCGCCAGCGGGAATCGGGTGACGCCGGATCTGGACCCGACCGCTCACGCCGAAATCGTCGCCATTCGGCTGGCTTGTCAAAAACTAGGCGATTTTCAATTAAGCGGTTGCACGCTCTACACGAGTTGCGAGCCTTGCCCGATGTGCTTGGGCGCCATCTATTGGGCAAGACTGCAAGCCGTTTACTTTGCTTGCGACCGTTTCGACGCCGCTAAAGCCGGGTTCGACGACGGTTTTATTTACACCGAAATCGACAAACCCGCCCTGCAACGCCGGATCGTCATGCAGCAACTCTCGCTCGACTCGGCCAATCGCCCCTTCCAAATGTGGCGGATCAAAACAGATAAAATTCGCTACTGAGCCGCCGCCGGCTGTTCCGCCGGTTTAGCGGTTGCCTCACCTTTAATTTTAAGCAACCAGCCATCCTGACCCAAACAGCCGCTCTCCAATTTGCTTTCTGCGGATTTAGCGGTGACATGCACACGGGCAAATCCCGGCGTCAATGGCGGCAATTTCGCGGTCACAAAGTAAAAGTTCTTTTTATCCACTACATTGACTTTCATTTTTTCGCCACGCGCTTCGGCGGTCACGGTCAATGGATCGGCATTGTGGGAGATATGAAAAGAGATTTCCGTACCCGCATCGACCTCGGCTTTTTGTTCAGGCACAAAATCCCGGAATTTGGGCCTTTTACACTCTTTCAAGCGCTCTTCTTCTTCCGGCGATAAAGCCAGGGCCGCCGTTGAAAACACCATAGCACCCAGCAAGCACGCACCTCTCCAGCGATTTGACAATTTCATGACTAGCTACCCTCTTGTTGTTATTGTAATGTTGGAAACGCCGGTCAATGCGGCGCATCCTTTAAAATACCAGCACTTTGAACTTTAATCAGTTTTCTTGCTTTGTTCAATCTTTGCGCCTTTTACCCACCCGGCTTACGGTTTTAAACTTCTACCCTATCGCCGCCGAGAACATGTAAAATCGCCGCCTTTCCCTTTCTCATTCACAGACATGACGAACTTCAGAGGCACCACCATTCTTTCCGTCAGACGCGGCGACAAAGTCGTGATCGGCGGCGATGGCCAAGTCACCCTGGGCAACACCGTGATGAAGGGCAATGCCCGTAAAGTCAGACGCCTGTACCACGACAAAGTGATTGCCGGTTTCGCCGGCGCGACGGCCGATGCGTTTACCTTATTCGAACATTTCGAAGGCAAGCTGGAAAAACATCGTGGTAATCTGACCCGTGCCGCCGTGGAAATGGCCAAAGACTGGCGCACCGACCGCGCCCTGCGCAAGCTCGAAGCCTTGTTGATCATCGCCGACAGCAAAACCTCGCTGGTCATTTCCGGCACCGGCGACGTCATCGAACCGGAATACGACTTTATCGCCATCGGCTCCGGCGGCGCGTTTGCCCAAAGCGCTGCGCGCGCCTTACTGGAAAATACCGAACTCAGCGCCCGCGAAATCGTCGAGAAATCGCTAGGCATTGCCGCCGATATTTGCATTTACACCAACCACAATCTGCGCATCGAAGAATTAGACGCCGAACCCCAACCGGCACAAGAGTAAAACCATGAGTCAAATGACCCCGAGAGAAATCGTCAGCGAACTGGACAAGCACATCGTCGGCCAAGCCGCAGCCAAACGCTCAGTAGCGATTGCCCTGCGTAACCGCTGGCGCCGTAGCCAGGTTACCGCCGAGCTGCGCGATGAAATCACCCCGAAAAACATTCTAATGATAGGCCCCACCGGCGTCGGTAAAACCGAAATCGCCCGCCGTCTGGCTCGCTTGGCTAACGCGCCTTTCATCAAAATTGAAGCCACCAAATTTACCGAAGTGGGTTATGTCGGCCGCGACGTGGAATCGATTATTCGTGACTTGATCGATAGCGCCGTGAAAACCACCCGCATCTCGGCGATGGAACGTGTGCAAAACCGCGCCGCCGATGCCGCCGAAGAAAAAGTGCTGGATATATTACTGCCACGCGCCGAAGGCGGCATGCTCTCGGAAACCGAGGAATCCACCCGGCAGAAAATGCGCAAAAAACTGCGCGAAGGCGATTTGAACGATAAGGAAATTCAAATCGACGTCGCCGCACCGGCAGTGGGTGTGGAAATCATGGCGCCACCGGGCATGGAAGAAATGACCAGCCAGTTGCAAGGCATGTTTCAAAACCTAGGCAATGGCCGCACCAAAACCCGCAAATTAAAAATTAAAGATGCCTTGAAACAGTTGCAGGAAGAAGAAGCCGGCAAACTGGTCAACGAAGAAGAAATCAAGCAAGCCGCGCTGGAAGCGGTTGAGCAACATGGCATCGTGTTTCTCGACGAAATCGACAAGATCTGCAAACGCGCGGAAATGGGCGGCGGCGAAGTGTCCCGCGAAGGCGTGCAGCGTGATTTATTGCCGCTGGTGGAAGGTAGCACCGTCACCACCAAATACGGCATGATCAAGACCGATCATATTCTGTTTATCGCCTCCGGCGCGTTTCATTTGACCAAGCCGTCGGACTTGATTCCGGAATTGCAAGGCCGCTTTCCAATCAGGGTCGAGCTGAACGCCTTGAGCGCCGACGATTTCGTGCGGATTTTGACCGAGCCGGACGCCTCGCTGACCGAGCAATATCAGGCACTCTTGAAAACCGAAGGCGTAGACGTACAATTTACCGCCGACGGTATTCAGCGCATTGCCGAACTGGGCTGGCAAGTCAACGAAAAAACCGAAAACATTGGCGCCCGCCGTTTACACACCATTCTGGAAAAACTGCTGGAAGACATTTCCTTCAATGCGCCGGATCTGGCCGAAAAATCCATTACCATCGATGCCGCTTACGTGGACTCACACCTGATGGAACTGGCCGACGACGAAGACCTTAGCCGCTACATTTTGTAATTATGCGCGTCAAAATCACCCCCACTCAGCGTTTCCCGACCGAAATCAAGCTGCATAAGGTTTCGGCAATCCTGGAAATTCATTTCGACGACGAGAGTATTTACGAGCTGCCCAGCGAATACCTGCGGGTGTTTACCCAATCGGCAGAAGCGGTCGGCCACGGCCCCGGCCAGGAAACCCTGCAAATCGGCAAGGAAGACGTGACGATTACCGACATCCAGCCGGTGGGCAATTACGCCATCAAACTGGTGTTCAGCGACGGCCACGACACCGGCATTTACAGCTGGGATTTGCTGTATAAATTGGGTTCGGAGTTCCCGTTGCTTTGGTCGCAGTATCTTGAAACCCTGAAAGCCGCCGGCCTCAGCCGCCGCTCGCCCATCCATAATTAAACGACATCATGACAAACGACAATACCACCCATTTTGGTTTCAAACAGGTTCCTAAACAGGAAAAAGTGGCGCTGGTGCGCGGCGTGTTCGACTCGGTCGCCAGCCAGTACGACGTCATGAACGATCTCATGTCGATGGGTATCCACCGCATCTGGAAACGAGTGGCCGTGCAACTGGCGAATGTTCGTGAAGGCGACAGCGTGCTGGACCTGGCGGGCGGTACCGGCGATTTGACCAAACTCTACGAAAAGCGCGTTGGCAAATCCGGCCAGGTGATACTGGCGGACATCAACGCCGCCATGCTGCGCACCGGCCGCGACCGGCTGATCGACCATGGCTTGAGCGGCAATATCCGCTACGCCCAAGTCAATGCCGAATGCCTGCCTTTTGCCGACAACACCTTCGATTGCGTGACCATCGGTTTTGGCTTGCGCAACGTCACTGACAAAGACGCCGCCTTGCGCTCGATGTACCGCGTGTTAAAACCCGGTGGCCGCGTCATCGTGCTGGAATTTTCCCACCCTATCGATCCAATTACAGAAAAAGTCTACGACTTTTATTCCTTCAAACTACTGCCAAAAATCGGCGCCGTGGTGGCGAAGGACGAAGACAGCTACCGTTATCTGGCCGAATCGATCCGCATGCATCCCAAGCAGGACGAACTCAAGCAAATGATGGAAAACGCCGGCCTGGAGCGTTGCGAGTATTTCAACATGACGCAAGGTATCGTTGCCGTACACCGGGGCTATAAATTTTAAGCTCCCGTTCGCCGGTCGTGAAAGCGGAGAATTGCCAATGGCACTAAAACCAGCTCAGCATTACATCAGTGAAGCCGAATACTTGGCCGGCGAAATGATCAGCGACATCAAGCATGAATTGATCGATGGCGAAGTTTACGCAATGGCGGGCGCCAGCCGTAACCACAATTTATTAGTCAGCAATATTGCCCGGATAGTTGGCAATCATTTACAAGACAGTCCCTGCGCCACCTTTTCATCCGATTTAAAAATCAAAGCTGCGGCGAATTTTTTTTACCCCGATGTAATGGTGGTTTGCGCCGATGAAAACGGCGACGAGTACTACACCGAAAAACCGACCATTATCGTTGAAGTACTCTCCAAAGCCACGCGCCGCATCGACAAGACCGTCAAGCTCAATGCATACAAAGCCTTGCCCAGTTTGCAGGAGTACGTGTTGATCGAACAAGACCATGTCGAAGTGGAAGTATTCAAACGCTCGGCGAATTGGTCGTCGGCGCATTACTTTCTCGGCGACAGCCTCACCCTGGAATCAATAGACTTAACCGTGACAGTCAGCGATTTATACCAACGAGTTAATAACGAAGACATGCAAGAGTTTCTGCAACAACAGCAAGCACAGGCGAGTGATGTCGAGCAGCGTTAAGTCCTTATTAATCTCCGCGCTGGAAACCGCACTGAATCGTTATTTAGCGCTGGACGATCACATCGAACAGTATCTAACGCCCATGACCGGCAAAGTCATCGCCCTGCATGTGACGTCTTTCGACAGCAGCCTGTATCTTTGCCCTACCGCGCAAAGCATACAAATTCTGGAGAGCTATCCGGGCAGCGTGGACGCCACGCTCAGCGGTTCATTGTCGGCTTTGGGCTTGATGGGTTTAAGCGCCACACCGATGCGCTCATTGTTCAAAGGCGAAGTCCGCATCGACGGCGACACCCAAGTCGCGCGCCGCCTGCAACGTCTGTTTGAAAAACTGGACATCAACCTGGAAAGCAAAATCGCCCGTTATACCGGCGACGCCTTTGCTCAACGCTTGGGCCAGCTGTTCCGCGGCAGCCGCGACTGGACGCAGCACACCCTGACCACCTTTCGCCTCAACTTAGAGGAATTCCTGCAAGAAGAAACTCGTGAGCTGCCGGCCAAATCGGAAGCCGAGTTATTTTTCCGGGAAATAGACAACTGCCGCAGCGACTGCGACCGCCTCGATGCCCGCCTCGACCGCCTGGAAAACTCGCTCCACTCAACATCCGCGCCTCAATAACAAGGACCTGCCCCGTGATTCGCCCGAAAATTCTGATGCGCCTCATCCACATCAACTGGGTGATGATGTACCACGGCCTGGATGAAATTGTTTTAAAAACCCATCTATTCCGCCCCATCCGCTATCTGGCGTTCTTGTCGCCCAACTACTGGACCAGCAACTCCCGCGAACCGCGCGGCGCCCGCATCCGTAAAACCCTGGAAGACCTGGGGCCGATTTACGTCAAATTCGGCCAAACCCTGTCCACCCGCAAGGATTTACTGCCGGAAGACATCGCCGAAGAACTGGTCAAACTGCAAGATAAGGTGCCGCCGTTTTCCGCCGACACCGCCCGCAAAATCATTGAACAACAACTGGGGCAATCGATAGAAGAGGCCTTCGCCGAATTCGATCCGCAACCGCTGGCCTCGGCATCGGTCGCGCAAGTGCATACCGCTACACTGAACAGCGGCGAAAAAGTCATCGTTAAAGTCTTGCGCCCGGACATCGAAGACAAAATCCATTCCGACGTCGGCTTGCTGTACGAACTGGCGCGCCTGGCAGAACGCTTCTGGAGTGATGCCCGCCGGCTGCGGGCGATGGAAATCGTTGCCGAGTTCGAAAAGACCATTCTCGACGAACTGGATCTGGTCCGCGAAGCCTCCAACGCCAGTGCGATCCGCGCTAATTTCAAGAACTCTGAGATGCTCTACATCCCGGAAATTCATTGGCCGCTGACCCGCCGCAAAGTGTTGGTGATGGAACGCATCTACGGCATTCCGGTCGGCGACATCGACGCCTTGCGCAAAGGCAATGCCGATTTCAAAAAGCTGGCCGAGCGCGGCGTGGAAATCTTTTTCACCCAAGTCTTTCGGGATAATTTCTTCCATGCCGACATGCATCCGGGCAATATTTTCGTGCAATTGCCGGACAAATATCTGGCGGTGGATTTCGGCATCGTCGGCAGCCTGTCCAGCTCGGATCAACGCTATCTGGCCGAAAATTTCCTGGCCTTCTTCAACCACGACTACCGGAAAGTGGCGCAAATGCACATCGAATCCGGCTGGGTGCCGGCGACGACGCGGATCGAAGAATTCGAAGCGGCAATCCGTAGCGTTTGCGAGCCGATTTTTGAAAAACCGCTAAAAGACATTTCTTTTGGTTTGTTGCTGTTACGGCTGTTCCAAACCGCCCGCCGTTTCGATATGGTGGTGCAACCGCAATTGGTATTGCTGCAAAAAACCCTGCTCAACATCGAAGGCCTGGGCCGCCAGCTTTACCCCGATCTAGACTTGTGGCAAACCGCCAAACCTTTCCTGGAAAACTGGTTCAAAGAGCGCGTCGGTCCCGGTAAAAAGATCAAGGAGCTGTTTGCCAAATTCCCGGAAATCGGCGAACAAATTCCTGAAGTGCCCGGCCTGGTATTCCAAGCCCTGCAAAGCGCCGCGCACATGCAGCAGCAGCTTCAGCAGCAGCAAAAAGACATGCTGGAGCTACGCAAACAACTTAAGCGGAATAATACCCGCACGTTGCGGGCGATTCTCAGCGCGGCGGTGTTGATTGCGGCGGCGATAGTGTTGCAGTCGCCGTTGTTGGGGGGGTGAGTTGCCGCTTATCCCTGCGGAAGCATCTGATGGGTAATTTGCAAGACAGGGACGATAGACAAAAGGAAATATGCATTAATAAACATATATTTATCGGGAGAATATATGATATGTGGTAGATATACAGTTAACCATCAAATTACTTGTTAGAGGCTAAACATCTCGTGTCGCATATCCCTCTCCCTTTTCTGAGCTTCGCTGCTGATATCTTGGCCGATACCAGCCGAGGCTTGAGTGGAAACGAAGTTGTGAAATCCTTTAACGCTTACGCTGTCGAGTACAACATCAATATTCCTCATGCGGCGTATCCGTTTGAGGCCCCAAACAAGCGAACGGCGCTGCTAGAAAATCTGAAGTGTTTCCCTCCCCATCTTCAGTTCAAAATTATTAGAGAGTTGTGTGATCACCGAATCTTCTCCAACAAGCAATACGACGAGCTGAAATCACTAAAGGTAAAGCTAGTCTCCCAATTCGCGCACCTCGCACCAAAAGACGAATTTTCTAAGCTTAACGAGACACTCACCGAAGAAACGCGCCACTGGCTCGACAGCTTCCCTAATGCACTAGAGTTGTACTTGCAGGCAATTCAAAAATACAAACACGGAATCTTTAGCAGAAACTTGCTTGATGATCTCCGACTCAGTTTGGAACTATTGCTGAAATGTGTTTTTAAAAACGATAAGTCTCTCGAAAATCAGCTCGGCAATGTCGGTAGTTTCGTCAATGAGGCCGGAGGTTCGAAAGAATTCTCGAATATGTTCTCGAAGCTGATCGACTACTACGCGAAATACCAAAACACATACATCAAACACGATGACGCTGTGGTGGAGGAAGAAATCGAGTTCGTGTTTGAAATTTCATCATCTTTTATGCGCCACATAATTCGGCTTCATGCAAAGTCACCAAGCCTATAACATAGCGATCAACCTCCCTCCATTCGGTCGCTGGACGCTAAGAGGTAAAGGCGCGCAGCCCTTAGGGCGCATTAGCGACAGCGCAATGCGCCGAATGAACATCACATGGCGCAATAGCCGTTGGTTTTTATGCCCACCCGTTTAATAGGCTTTCGTGTTTGGTGTCGCTAACGCGACGGCTGATTTTAATGTCGGGTCTCGGCCCGACAGCCGAGATACTTTTCTTTGCTTGTCCAAAGAAAAGTATCCAAAAGAAAAGACACCCGGATGCCGCTTATTTCCTGCGCTCCGAAGCTTTTGAACGGGGTTGCCGAAAGGGGCTTCCTGCCCCTTCGGCAACGCGCCGCATCCCTGCGGCGCCCCTAGCGGGCTGATCCGTTCAAAAGCTCCGGTGCTCGGCGCGGCATACGGGGAGAAAACCATCCCGGTTTTCGGTGGGGTTTCGAGAGACCGTAGGGCGCATTAGCTTTAGCGTAATGCGCCGAATGAATCGACACACAGCGCAATGCCCGTTGGTTATTGCGCCCTACGAGCTGTTCGAACACATGTTGGCAATCCCTTAATCACTCTGGGCGTGTGCTATCTCGCAAATGGTCCAAACGATGTTTCGCATACCCCTCGTTCCTCCGAATACGCTTCGCTATTCGCAGCTACGCCACTGATTTTTCACCGCGAGGAGAAACCCGGCTAGCCATTTTCGATGGCTTGGAAGACAGTCATAAGGAAATACATTCTATAAAACATAGGCTTATTGCAGCCAGATCGGATTCGTGCTAGATGTGCAGTTAACTATCTAATTCTTTGTTGGGCATCAAAATGGAAAATGTTTCAATGCACTCACAAGTCACAGCAATCGGATTTGTCGAAGCCGTTCGGCTTCATGCGGAAGATGACTTTTGGGGAGGAGAGGAAGCGTGTATTGCGCTGACATCGGAATTTACTTTTGAGGCATTGCAAGGGATTTCTGATTTTTCCCATGTCGAAGTACTGTTTCTTTTCCATGAAGTCGAGCCATCAAAAATTGTCAAGGGCGCGCGCCACCCTCGGAACAATAGCGCGTGGCCAGCCGTAGGCATCTTCGCGCAACGTGGTAAGAATCGGCCAAACCGCATCGGCAGCACGATCTGCCGTGTGATTCGTGTGGAAGGGGCGAAGCTTTTCGTCGCTGAATTGGATGCCATCAATGGCACGCCAGTGCTCGACATCAAACCCGTCATGGCTGAGTTCCTGCCACGCCAGAAAGTTCATCAACCAGTCTGGTCACATGAACTCATGCGTGACTATTGGCTGCACAAGTAGCCCGTAGGGCGCATTAGCTTCTGCGTAATGCGCCGAATGAATCGACACACGGCGCAATGCCCGTTGGTTATTGCGCCCTACGAGCTACGAGCAAAATCCAAAAGAAACGTCAAAGCCCTGAGCTCGCGACGGGGTTTCCCCGTATGCCGCGCCGAGCACCGGAGCTTTTGGTGGGAATAGCCCGAAGGGGTGCGGCAGGGATGCCGCACGTTGGCGAAGGGGCAGGAAGCCCCTTTCGCCAACCCCCGCCAAAAGCTCTGGAGCGCAGGAAACAAGCGGCATCCGGGTGGCTTTTCTTTTGGTGACTTTTCTTTGGCCAAACAAAGAAAAGTTACTCGGCTGTCGGGCCGACAAATCGGCAGGATAGCCGATTTGCATGTGTTAGCACCCGAAGGGCGAAAAACAAGGACGTTTTTCGTGAAACCGACATTAAAACAACCGTCGCGCTAGCGACACCTAAAGTGCGATTGGCGTCTAGTGTTATCGCCTGCCCGCTGGCCTCGATACAGACTTTTAAGTGCAATTTCCCCCAGTTTGAATTAGCATCGTGCGACCATTTTCTTGAAGCGCCAGAACCTTGTACCAGCAATACTTCAATTTCAGCGAATTGCCATTCTCAATCTCGCCTGACCCGCATTTCATGTTCATGAGCGAGCGGCATCAGGAAGGCTTGGCGCATTTGCTGTATGGCATTAATCAAGGGGGTGGGTTTGTCGCTTTGACTGGCGAGGTAGGCACCGGCAAGACCACGTTATGCCACTGCTTGCTGCAGCAATTGCCGGAAAATGTGGATATTGCCTTGATTTTGAACCCTAAATTAACGGCACAGGAATTACTGGCGACGATCTGCGATGAATTGGGCATCAGCCATGCCGGTTTCGCGGCCAAACAGCTGATCGACGCCATCAATCAATACCTGCTGGCCGCTTATTCGCAAGGCCGGCGGACGGTGTTGTTGATCGATGAAGCGCAGAACCTTAGCTTGGATGTTTTGGAGCAAATTCGCTTGCTGACCAATCTGGAAACCAGCAAAGCCAAGCTGTTACAGATCATCTTGGTCGGGCAGCCGGAACTGAATGCGCTGCTGCTTCGCCAGGACTTGCGCCAGCTCAATCAGCGCATCACCGCACGCTATCATTTGTTGCCGCTGTCGCTCGACGAGACGCGGGCTTATATTCGGCACCGGTTGCGGGTCTGCAAGGGTAGTCATCGTCTATTCAACCCCGCGGCCATCGGCAAGATTTATCAGTATTCGCAAGGCGTGCCGCGCTTGATCAACATTCTGTGCGACCGGGCCTTGTTGGGCGCTTACGCCACCAACGCGCGGGAAATCAGCCCGGTGATTATTCGCCGGGCGGCGCAGGAAGTGTTAGGGTCGGTAACAGCCAAACGCCGCTGGTATGCCGCAACCGCCTTGGTTTTGGCAGTCGGCGCTTGGGCGGGATTGCAGTTTTGGTCGCCGCCGGTGCCCGTTGTTGAACCGGCTAAACCGGCTGTTACCCAACCAACCGTGCTGTCGATACCGGCAGCGCCCATTCCCGCCGCCAAACCGATCAGTTTTGCCGATCAGCTGGATCAGGCCGGCCTCAGCTTTGCCGAAGCCGTGACCGAGTCTCTAAAGACTTGGCATCTATCCGCCCCCGCCGGCCGCGCAGCGGATTGCACCGCGGTGGCCGCTCTGGGTTTGAATTGCTCATTCGGCAAGGCCAATTGGCAAGAACTCCTGACATTAAACCGGCCGGCGATTTTGGCTTTTGCCGACCCGAGCGGCGGCAAACGCTATGTGTTGTTGACCGGCGTTGACCATGATTCGGCGATTATCCGTTTGAAGGACACCGTCAAAATCCCGCTGGCGGAACTTTTAACCATCTGGGACGGCAATTATTTGCTGCTGTGGCGGCCGCCGCATCCGGGGATCACGGAAATCGCCCCGCCGCAGCAATCCGCAGCCGTGCTCTGGCTGCGCGAACGGTTAACTAAAATCACCGGCAAACCTGCTGGCGACATGGCGTCCCGAGTTTTCGATGAAACGCTGAAAGCCGAGTTGTCTACTTTCCAACGCCGGCAACATCTGACGCCCGACGGCATAGCCGGCGCCCGCACTCTGATACACCTGGATAACCAAAGCGGTGCCTCTGCTGCGCCTCATTTGGCAATCACCACTCGCTAGGCTTGTTGATATGTCTTACATTTTGAATGCATTGCGCAAATCTGAACGAGAACGCCAAGCCATGCAGCCCGACTCGGTGACCAGCCGCATCGCTATCGAGCAAATGCCGGAACGACACGGCCTGACTAAGATCATCGTGGCACTGGTCCTGTTGAATTTGGCGATTTTGATTTATTTTCTGGGCATCGCGCCGCACTCACCCGCAGACAAAGCGCAACCCCTCGCCAAT
Organism: Methylomonas defluvii; assembly: GCF_033949435.1. Classification (NCBI taxonomy): domain Bacteria; kingdom Pseudomonadati; phylum Pseudomonadota; class Gammaproteobacteria; order Methylococcales; family Methylococcaceae; genus Methylomonas; species Methylomonas defluvii. The sequence continues at coordinate 83,864 of NZ_JAXARY010000013.1, forward strand.
ATCACAGAACCCGCACCACTATCGGCGAAAACCAACCCACCGACACCGGCTAGAGTCTCTCCCGCGCCCAAAATTGAGCCACCGCGCAACCAGGCGCCGGCAGCTGAAAAACTTGCATCCAATACCAAACAAGCAATAGAACGGGTTAAACCGACCGTTGCATCACAACAACCTGTCAAGCCTATCCCGACGGCAATTCCCGATACGACGCCGGCCAGCAAGCCGATTACCGAGCCTGAATCGCGCTCCAGCATCGCTCCACAATCGCACGCGGAACCCGACGAAGCTGCGGCCAAAAAACCGGAACTCGTCAAAACCCCGCCAGCACAGAGCGCCTTGCCCACGTTACAAGACTTGCCCCCAGACGTGCGCCAGTCGCTGCCGGCACTACCGATTAATGTATTTAGCTATTCACCCACACCGGCGGAGCGTTTCGTGATGATAGACATGATCAAATATGTGCCGGGCCAAACTATCAAAGACCAGTTGGAACTGAAGGAAATAGTAGAAGACGGAATCATCGTCCGTTATCAGGGCCGAGTGTTCAAGATCAAACGCTAATAACCGTTGGCGGCACACCTAACGCCTGCCGCCCGGCACATTGGAATTTGTTGCCGCCAAGCTCAAAAACTATATTTGGCTGAAAACTGCACGCGCTGCAACACGCCGTCCCGCCCATCAATCAACTCGCGCGTCGCATAAGTATATTCCACGCCAAACATGGCCTGACTGACCGGGCTCCACAGCAAATTGGCATGCACGGATTGCACCTGACGGCTCAGCACCGTATTTGCGTAACTGGGGTAATCCGCCTGCGCAAAACCATAAGTAACATTAGACCGCCATTGCTTATCCCACCAATGTTGATAAGACAACATACTGCCGTAGGCATTGACCAGCTCGATAGCGCCATGTTGATCCAGCGCCGCGTCGGCGAAAGTGTTATTGGTGGACACGTAGCGCCCGTCGCCTTTGCCGTAATGCGCCATAAAGCGCATATTATCCAAACCGAAGGTACTTATCCGTCCGGCCAAGTTAACCCCGCCGCCCCACTCGGCTTGCCGATAACCGGTCGTGCCATGGGTATAGCGCAACTGCCTGCCGACCGCCGCCAAAGACACATTACCCCAATCCGGATTCAGGTTGAGCCTTGCCATCAAATCCGGATAACGATCAGCGTTGGGTGTCGTGTAATAACCTGCATCCAAATTGGGATTGGTACTTTTACTGGAAGAAGCCTCCAGCGCACTATCGACCCACAAACGGCTGCGCGGCGCCTCCAACGCCACTTGCCACTCCATCGGCGTATCCAGCCAATTAAACGGCTCGCTCCAGCGCACCAAAGGATCGCGCAAGCTCGCGACAGCGCCAGCAGAGCCACCCACATCCAACGTATCCGGCAATGCGGATACGTTGAGAAAGGTAGTCCAGGTTTGTCCGGCCAGGAAATGACCGATGGAGCCGTAAGCATGGCGCAAACGCGGCGTGTATGTGTACATTGCCGGATCGCCGTAAAAGTCAAACTCGATATAGGTGTTGATGTCGCCCCAGTCAGTCGTCGGGGTAAACGATTTGAACCACAAGCGGCTTTCTTTGCCGTGAAAGGTGATTTGCCCACGTTCACCGGCCGCACCCACCGGGATTTGCGCCATCGCCAACTGCTGATCGCCCAGCCTGTCTCGCCCGGCGCTGACGCTGTTAAACAAGGTGTCCATTTTCACGAACCCGCCCAAACCCACCGAAGTGTCTGTGCCGGGAATTTTAAACGTGCCTTTCACATCGCCAACCGTCACCGCCGGTTTCTCTTTGGCCTTATCGCTCACCGAAGCGGAACCGGTGCCGCCCGTCGCTACCGCTGTCGGCGACGCCGCCGCAGCTTGCACCGTGCCGACCGGTGCCTTGCCGGCGGCAACTTGCTCGGGGCGGACATGCTGTAACTCCTGCTCCAGCTGTTCGATCCTGGCATTGGAACGCTCAACCTGGCTCTGTAATTGATTGACTTGCTGACTCAAGGCTTTCAGCAAAGCCTTAATATCTTCGTCGGCCGCTTGCGCGGGATTAACCATCCAACAGCACATCAACATGAAACATCGTTGTAGGAATTTGCTCATTTTCTAACCCCCCAGCTTTCTAAACAACGCATGACAAGAGGTACAGGTGGTATTGATTTCATGCAAGCTATCCGGAATGGCGTCTATATGATTTTGCTCGGCCAGCTGCTGCAATTGGCGCATCTCTTCGCGCAGCTTGCCGGCCAGGGCCAGAAACGTGGTTTGTTCGGCCGCGTTTAACTGCAAACCGGGCATACGGGCAATCATGATCTCGACAGTAGCCGCCAAATCCCGCGCCGCTTCGCCGATTTGCCTTGAATATTTACGGCGCTCCACGTCTAGTTGCTGTTCGGTCATAAACCGCTCCTGCATCAGGCTGTTCATCCGGTCCATCAGTTCATGCAAGCGCTTGTCCCGCACCGCATGTAAGGCCGGCTGGCCGGTTTGGCTGCGCCCACCCTGCAAATACGCATACTGATTATTTTGGCTACAAGCGCTCAACATCAATAGTAGTGCGGCTAGATACAGGGTTTTCATACGTTGCGCTCCGGTTCGATCAATCTGCATGATGCGGCGTTCAGCCGCATCATGGCCTGGTTTAAGTTTACCCGATTCCTGTGTGGATATTTTTTCAGCCGCCATCTAGGGTAGCGTCTGCAGTTTAGGTATCATGCTGCTTCCGTTCTTCCGACAGGATCCCGCCTATGTCACTTTTCGATTCGCTGTCCCAGCACACGGTACTGTTGCCGGATGAACTGCGGACTTTGGCCTCCGACTTTTGCACCAAGCTCGACGAAAAGCTTAGCCCGGAGCAACGCCAGGTTTTCGACAACGCCGTATTTTGCGCTTCGGTACTAAAAGTTTGTGTTTGCAGCCAATTTATCAGCGAAAGCTGGCTGCGCCATCCCGATTTGATTCCGGAGCTGGTGACATCCACCGATCTATTCGCCCCGCTACGCCGCGCCGATTACGCCGCCGCGCTGCAACAAAACGGCAATGCCGACGGTGAACCCGCCTTGGCCAGGCAATTACGCATATTCCGCCGCCGGGAGATGGTCAGAATCGCCTGGCGCGATCTGGCCGGCTGGTCCGATCTGGACGAAACGCTGTCGGATTTAACCGCCTTGGCCGAGGCCTGCATTCAAACCGCGCTGGATTTTTTATACCGGCAGGCTTGCGCGCGCTGGGGCACACCCACGTTGGCCGACGGCACGCCGTTTAACATCGTGGTGCTGGGGATGGGCAAACTAGGCGCCTGGGAATTGAATTATTCTTCCGACATCGACCTGATTTTTGCTTACGCCGAAGACGGCGTCCTCACCGAGAAAAAAGAAATCAGCTACGGCGAATTCTTCACCCGCATCTGTCGTTCCTTGGTGAAAATGCTCGACGAAATTACCGTGGACGGTTTTGTATTCCGTACCGACGTGCGCTTGCGCCCGTTTGGCGACAGCGGCCCGTTGATTATGAATTTCGATGGCATGGAGCAATACTATCTGACCCAAGCCCGGGAATGGGAACGTTATGCGATGATCAAGGCCCGGCAAGTGGCGGGCGATTTCCATACCGGCAAACACCTGGCCGCGCTAATCAAACCGTTTGTGTATCGCCGCTATCTGGATTACGGCGCGTTCGAGGAGTTACGTTCATTAAAATTCCAGATTGCCCAAGAACTGAAACGCCGCGACCGCGCCGACAATGTCAAACTCGGCCCCGGCGGTATCCGTGAGGTGGAGTTCATCGGCCAGGCTTTTCAATTGATCCGCGGCGGCCAAGATGTAGCGTTGCAGCAGCGCGAAATCCAGACCATCCTCAGCGTACTGGAAGAGTTGGGCCTGATGATGGTCGAGGATGTGGCGAGCTTAAAATTTGCCTACCGGTTTTTACGGCGCGTGGAAAACCACATCCAGCAATACCAGGACAGACAAACCCACGACCTACCCGCTAACCCGCTGGTACAACAAATTCTGGCCTATTCACTGGACTTTGAGGATTGGAGCGCGTTCAAAGCCGAACTGGACCAGGTCCGCGAGTCGGTGCAGGATATTTTCGAGCAAGTGTTTTCGCTCAGCGAACAGGACAATAAACAGCAAAGCGCGCGCTTGATCTGGGCCAGCCCCGCGGACAACGAACTGGCGCTGGAAGCACTGGCCGACTATGGCTTTGCCGATCCGCTGAACATCCAAAAAGCGCTCGTCAATTTTAAAGAATCGCATGCGATTAAACGCATGACCAGCAAAGGCGCCGGTGTCCTGGACCGGTTGATGCCGCAATTGATAGAACAAGTGGCAAACAGCGAAAAAAGCGATGCGAGCTTGCTGCGGATTCTGGATTTATTCGAAGCCGTAGCCGGCCGCAACGTCTATCTAGCCTTGCTGGCCGAAAATCCGGACGCGCTGAATCAGCTGATCAAGCTGGCCGCAGCCAGTCCGTGGATTTGCGAATATCTGTCGCTGTATCCGATTCTGTTCGACGAACTGCTGGATACCCGTTCGCTGTACGACCCGCTGCAAAAGCAGGCCTTGCGCGAGGACTTGCAGCGCGAACTGGCGCGCGTCGATACCCAGGACAGCGAACAACTGATGATTGCGCTGCGCCAGTTCAAGCATCTGAATGTGTTGCGGGTGGCCGCCGCCGACATCATGGGCGTGATACCGGTGATGATCGTCAGCGACTATTTAACCTGGACCGCCGAAGCCATTCTGGAGCAGGTATTGCAATGCGCCTGGCAAATGCTGGTCAGCAAGCATGGCCACCCGCCCGGCACCGGCCCCGATCCGCAAAACTTTGCGATCATTGCCTTCGGTAAATTCGGCGGTATCGAACTGGGCTATGGCTCGGATCTGGATTTGGTATTTTTATATGCCTGCGCCGACGGCGACGCGCAAACCAACGGCGAAAAACCGATCAATTCCGGCCAGTTTTATTTACGCCTGGGCCAAAAAATCCGCCACATTCTGGATACCAAAATGCTGTCCGGCATCCTCTACGAAGCGGACTTACGCTTGCGGCCCAACGGTGACTCCGGCTTGCTGGTCACGCATATTGACCATTACGAAGCGTATTTAAAAAACGAGGCCTGGACCTGGGAACACCAAGCCTTGGTGCGCGGCCGTTTCGTGGCCGGCGACGAAAGTTTGAAACACAGCTACGAAGCCATCCGCGGCCGGATTTTAGCCTTACCGCGGGATCGCGAAGAACTGAAAACCCAGGTGCGGGAGATGCGTGAAAAAATGCGCGACAACCTGGCCCCCAAAGACCCGGCAATATTCGATCTAAAGCAAAGCCAGGGCGGCATCGCCGACATTGAGTTTATCGTCCAGTTCGGCGTCCTCGCAGAAACCGCGCAGCAGCCGAGTCTAGCGACTTACACGGACAACGTCCGCCTGTTGGAAGGTTTACAGCAGCACGGTTTTATCTCGCCAACCGATGCCGCCTTGCTAAAACAAGCCTATTGCGCCTACCGCGATTACGGCCATCATCAGGTACTGCAAGGCCTCAGCGCCACCGCACACGGCGACGAATTTCAAGAACTGCGCAAGGAAGTGGAGCGGATTTGGCAGCAGTTTATGCTCTGATACTGAGCTAAAAAATATAGACGGCGAATTCCTCGCCCTAAACTCTAAGACTTGGAGAAATTTATGAAAGCTTGGTTACTGCTGTGTTTGGCAGCGTTCTCGACCGCCCTGGCCGCCAACGGCAAGCCCGGCAAGTTTGATGGGTATGTGCTGGCCTTATCCTGGTCACCCACCTATTGCGAGGAACAGCCCAAAGACCGCGAACAATGCGGCAAAAAACTGGGTTTGGTACTGCATGGCCTTTGGCCGCAATACAACGTTGGTTATCCAAGCTTTTGCACCAAGGAAGCCTACGCACCTAGTCAAGCTCAAGCGTTTCCAGAGCTTTATCCGTCCGAATTTCTGTTCGAACACGAATGGGAAAAGCACGGCACCTGCTCCGGATTAACCCAAGCCGGTTATTTTCAATTATCGCAAGCACTGAAAAGCAAAGTCGCCATCCCGGAGGCCTACCAGCGGCCGCAAAAACCTTTCCGAACCACAGCCGAAGTTTTGAAAAACGCCTTTGCCGACGTCAACCCCTGGCTGAAAGAGCAAGCCATCGCCCCATTCTGCAGCGGCGGCGGACGGTTTTTCAAGGAAATGTTCGTGTGTTTGGATAAGAGCGGCGCGACAGCTAGTTGCAGCGCCGACGTGGTGAAAAGTGCGGCGAAATCTTGCGGGCAAAAGGATTTTTTGGTGCGGAATATTAAATAGCTGCGGGGGCTTTACAGCGATTTCTTGACGCTTGCCAGCCTCGCAACCGAGGGTTAACAGACCTAAACTTGTCATCCACTCTATCTAAACGGAGACGGCCATGCGTAGCGAAATTAATATCAGCCCCAAGGGCTTGCAAGTCAGAGCGATCGCCGGCACCTACGTGGTGCTGCTGGCATTTACCTGCCCGAAAGCCTATTGCAGCGGCTTGCTCGGCTTCGGCATCCAACGCACAGACCATGAAAACGGCGAAATCACTTGGCTGCGCGGCTTAAAGCGCTTCGAGCTACCCGGCGACGACGGCTCCAGCGTTAGCAGCCGTCATCACCCGATCCAGAAATTTCATTGGGGTGACTACACTACCAAGCCTGGGCGCAGTTATACCTACACCGTCCATGCGCTGACCGGCAAACCAGGCGCGTTAAAGACTTTCGATTCGGTAGCCGTGCAAGTCAATTGCGAACAACCCGCCGCCATCGGCAGCCAAGGTCATGCGGTGCATTTCAACCGCAGTGCGGCTGCCAGCCAAGCTTTTGCATCGCGCTTTCCACATTTGCCGGCCGGCGAGATTGTCGATGAAAACGCCCGTCGCTGGCTGTCGCGTGGCCTGGAGGAGGCCCTGATCGCCTATATCGACGCGGCCCAAGCCAAACAAGGCTTACATTTATTTTTATACGAATTTGCCAAAGACGCATTTTTCGAGGCACTTAAACGCGCGAAGCAACGCAAGGTCAGGCTGGAGATTTTGTACGACGGCTTGCTGGACGCCAAAGGCGACGGCCCTTCACTCGACGCCGCGCCGCAGATCAAAAAATACGGCCTGAAAAGCGTCTGCAAAGCCCGCACCGGTGCCGGCTTGAATATCTCGCATAACAAATTTATGGTGTTGAGCAACGGCAAAGGCAAACCGCTATCGGTGTGGACCGGCTCGACCAATTTCACCGATAGCGCGATTTACGGACAATCCAACGTCGGCCACGTGATCAGCGATGCCGCAGCCGCCAAACAATATTTCGAGTGGCATCAAACCGTCTGGAAAAACCCCAGCCTGCCCGGCGCCGACTCGCGGAAAGTGGCGATGGGTTTAACCCAAACGCCGGCCACGACCGCAGCGGGTTCGCATCTGGTACTAAGCCCACGCAAATCTACCGAAGCCATCGGCGAATGCGCGGAATGGGTAACGGCAAGCAAACGCCTGATTTGTTTTACCGCGCCGTTTGCCATGCACGACGACCTGGAAGCGGCCCTGGCCGCAGCGCCTGCTCACGTCTTGGGCTTGTTGAACACCCGCAGTGTAGTCGGTCAAGCCTTGCACGACGCGCCCAACACCCAATTGGCGGCCAGTGCCGCTATAGATGAAAAATCTATTTTGGAGCAATGGCAAGGCCGGCTGCTGGCCGAATCCAAACATCATTCCGGTGCACATGTGCATACCAAAATCCTGCTGGTAGATCCGCTTTCCGACAAGCCCTTGGTCGTCACCGGCTCGGCCAACTTCAGCACCAACTCCTGCCGCTTTAACGACGAAAACCAGTTATTCATCATCGGCGATACCGCGGTCGCCGACGTGTATTTGGGCGAGTTCATGCGCATGTTCGATCATTACTACTTCCGCGACTATGTCAGCTGGACGGCCAAACAAAAGAAAACCGATCCCAAAGCCGGCTTTCTGGACCCTACCGACCAATGGGCTTTGCGATTTTTCGACGGCGGCGAGCGCGAGGTGGCAAGGTTGGCGTTTTTTTAGTTGAGTTAGGCAAGTCCTTAGCGAACCAATTGTTTGGATTAAGTGGCATTCAATGGGCCTCTTTATCCTGAATACAGACGGGCGGTCAATTCCAGGGATTCGGCCTTTCTGATTGTGGGATAATGGAAACGCCGCCTTTGAGGCGGCTTTTAGACCAAGAATGAAGAGGAATCGCCGGTGGCGACAGAGAAAGAGTTGTTGAAGAAGTTTTTAGACCCGCTGAAGGTATGCAAGCGGTACAAACCAAAGTTTGGACAGGGAAATAAAGAAGAAGGCGTATCCCTTCCGCAGTTTCTTGACTTGTACGGGGCCGACCCGTTCTATGCGTGGTGCGGCCTGAATTCTGAACTGATGTATGCAGCCCACAAAGCCGCAGGCGGTATGACCTCGGTGTACCGGCAAATCGGCAAGGGGTGCGAGAACCTTTTTCGTGAAATCATCATCGATGCCACGGGCTACACGGACAGGAACAGCGCCACATGGTCCTACAAGACTAAGACGAGCGCAGGGAAAGACAAAACACTCTCGCTTGATGGTCGCCTCCAATTCGATGACATTACGAACGCTGCGGTGAAGGCACGGGTAAACGAGTGGGTTGCCGAATACTGCCGAATTCTTGGTGCGAAGATCCCCGACCACGGCGCGGTGTTCGAGGTTCGTCAGGGGTACAAGAGCAAGGATAGTAAACGGCAGAACGGCGATATCGACAACATCGCCGTAGCTTGGGCACAAGGCTACATGCCCGTGTTTGCCATCTTCTCCGGTCAGATTGACGGTGATTTGGTCCTTCGCTATCAAAACAGCCGAGGTGGAGTTTTGGTCGGTCGTGCAGACGACGCATCGACCGCATCCCTGTTCGCCTTCTGCAAGGAGGTCTTGGGCTTTGATCTTGCCGACTTTTTCAAGCGCAACTCCCCCGCAATCCAGAAGGAAGTCCAAGAAGCGCTGGAAGCCTTGTTGAATGCTTGAAGTCACGCGCCATTCCGTTAAGCAACGCTCGGACCTCACGTTTAAGCATAACAAGTCGCTCGGTCGCCACGGCTGGCTCCGGCTTACTCCGGCCTACTCTGTAAAGCTGGTGAAGGAGATAATCGCCAGATTCCCCCCCAATATTGCGATTCTTGATCCGTTCTCCGGGACTGCGACCACGACACTTACGGCGGCGGAGCATGGCAACTCTGCGCTTTCATTCGACATCAATCCGTTCTTGATCTGGCTTGGCAATGTGAAGTGTCGGTCATACTCGTCTGATCACTTGGCCTTAGTGCAAGACGGTGCGCAACAGGCTATCGCTCGGGTTCCCGCCTTGATGAAGAAGGACAATTGGACCCCCCGCCTGTTCAACATCGAGCGCTGGTGGTCAGCCGATACACTCCAAGCTCTAGCGGCACTTCGGACAGGACTTGTCGAAGTGTTCGGAGAGCCGGCGAAAGATCGAGCGACCGGGCTGGCGTGGGTGGCCTTCTGTCGGTTGGTGATAGAGACTTCTGCAGCCGCCTTCAATCACGTGTCCATGTCATTCTCGTCGGAGACGATAGACCACGAAGTCGAGCATGTGACAGACCTGTATCTAGTCATTCTCGATGCCGTGCTTGCCTCTAGCGGTACCCAGCTACGCGGCCAGGGGGCGGTTGTTGCGGTGGATGCCCGCGCTATTCCAGAAATGGGGCGGCGCTTCAACCTTGTCGTCACCTCCCCCCCTTATCCGAATCGCATCAGCTATATTAGAGAACTTCGCCCATACATGTATTGGATGAAGTTTCTTGAAGAAGCCCGAGAAGCGGGTGAGATGGATTGGAAGGCGATAGGCGGCACTTGGGGGATCGCTACAAGTCGCCTAAATGAATGGGGACCAAATGGCAAAGTGCTCCCGGAGGTTCTAACTGATGCGGTTGGACGCATCGCAAAGAGCGACGGCAAGAATGCTCAGCTCATGGCGACCTATGTGCTCAAGTACTTCTATGACATGCACCTGCATTTATCGTCGCTACCAAACGTACTGGAGCCGGGTGCAGAGCTTCATTACATTGTCGGCAATTCCAGCTTCTTCGGAAACATGGTTGATACCCCAGCGATTCTGACTGCCTCCCTGCTGATGCTTGGGTACGAAAACACTGATTCGATGGTCATACGGAAGCGGAACTGCAACAAGGCGCTTTTCGAGTATGACGTTACTGCTCGTTGGCCGGGGTAATTACATTTAGGATCAATTTGGGAGTATTCCTCCAACTCAAATTGCCTATTCAATGACAGCAAGCTGCGAGATGCCGGCCACAATCACTCGATTGTATGACCGCGACCGGCGGCAAAGGCCGTGTAATTAGCTTACAGGCTCAGCACTATACGACTGGAAAGGTCACAAACCTACCCCAGGGCCGTAGGGTGGATAAGCGAAGCGTCATCCACCTATTTGCGTTCCCATGGTGGATGGCGCTTCGCTTATCCACCCTACAATTTTTATTATTTGAATGGCCGATTTAAATTTTAAACCGACATTCAAGATAAATACACGAACTTCCGCGTTGGGTCGACTGCGACTACTTCCCTGCTTGATTGACGCTAACCAAAATCCGATACCTCATCTTTACCAAGCTTTACCTTCCCAGTATTGCCAAGCCCGATACCAAAGCATAAACTCCCTGCAGACTTGGCGGGCGGCTTGAGCTAGCGTTCCTGCATCCCGCCAAGCCATATCCTGCTATCCGCTGTCGAAGCCATCGCCACTACTGCCGGTCGGGAAACTATCCGTCATCCTCAAGTAGACATACATTATTGCCATGCAGCAATCGCTCGTTTCCTCCCCAAACCGCCGGCGTCTGCGCTGGCTTGCTCTGTTTTTATTGGCTATCGCGGTCGCAGTTGGCGGCTGGTATTTTGCCAAGCAACCCAAACACGCAAACCAGGACAAAGCCGATAGCGTGGAAGTAACTTTGGGCGATCTGGAAGAAAACGTCACCGCCCAAGGCAAGCTGGAACCCAAGGAATACGTGGATGTCGGTGCGCAGGTGACCGGCCAGTTGCAAAAAATCTACGTTAAAATCGGCGACAACGTCCAGGCCGGCCAATTGCTGGCGCAGATTGACCCACGGATCTACGCCGCTCGCGTTGCGGCCGACGAAGCCAATATCAAAAATTTGCAGGCGCAACTGGCCGGCCAGCAGGCGCAAGTGGTGTTTGCCCAACAACAATACGACCGCAACCGCGAACTGCTGAAAAGCCAGGGCGTCAGCGTCCAGGACTTTCAGAACAGCGAATTCACCTTGAAAAACGCCAAAGCTACCGCCGAATCGCTGCAAGCCCAAATCGAACAGGTGCAATCGACTTTAAACGGCGACAAAACCAATCTGGGTTTCACCAAAATCTTTGCCTCGATGGACGGCACCATGGTCGATCAGAAAGCCCGCGAAGGTCAAACCCTGAACGCCAACCAAACCACTCCCACCATCCTGCAACTGGCCAAACTGGATACGATGACAGTGCGCGCTCAAGTGGCCGAGGCCGACGTGATGCGCCTGCGTTCGGACATGCCGGTGTATTTCACCACGCTGGGTTCCGGCGAACGCCGCTGGCAAGGCGCGGTGCGGCAGATTTTGCCGACACCGGAAGTGATCAATAACGTGGTGCTTTACAACGTGCTGGTGGATGTCGATAACCGCGACCGGCAACTGATGACCGGCATGAGCACCCAGATGTTTTTTGTGCTGGGCAAGGCCGAACAAGTGCCGCTGATTCCTGTGAACGCACTGGGCCCACGCCAACGCAAGGAAGATAAAGCCAGCGGTCATGCTTACCAAATCAAAGTCCTTACCGAACAAGGCGTGCAAGACAAAATCGTCCAAATCGGCTTGAGAACCCGGCGCTTTGCACAAGTGCTGGATGGCCTGACCGTCGGCGACAAACTACAAATCAACGCCGGCATGGACGACAAGGCTAAAAACCGCAAAAACAATCAAGGCTATCCCGGCGCCGGAGTGCCCAGACTATGAGCACCCTGCCCCTGCTGCAACTTGAGCATATTCAACGCTTTTACCCCAACGGCGATGCCATCGTCCGCGCGCTGGACGATGTCTCGCTAAGCATCTGGCCCGGCGAATTTGTGGCGATCATCGGCCAGTCCGGCTCGGGCAAATCCACATTAATGAACCTGATCGGCTGTCTGGATAAAGCCGATGTCGGCAGCTACCAAGTGCTGGGGCAAAATGTCGCGGATTTAGACCCTGACCAACTGGCAGAGCTGCGCCGGGAAAGCTTTGGCTTTGTCTTCCAACGCTACAACCTGTTGAACACAGCAACCGCCACCGAAAATGTGGAAATTCCGGCCTTGTACGCCGGTCTACCTAAAGCCGAACGCCAGCAACGCGCCTTGCAATTGCTCGGCAAACTCGGTTTGGCAGAACGCAGCGGTCACAAACCCATGCAACTGTCCGGCGGCCAACAGCAACGGGTTGCTATCGCCCGCGCCTTGATGAACGATCCGCCGGTCATCCTGGCCGACGAACCTACCGGCGCGCTGGACAGCCAAAGCGGTACGGAAGTGATGGCCTTGTTGAAAGCCTTGCATCAGGAAGGCCGCACCATTTTATTGATCACCCACGACGACAAAGTCGCCGCCCACGCTCAGCGCATCATTCATATCGCCGACGGCAAAATCGTCAGCGACGGCACCGCCAATCAAAGCGGACAGCGATTGGCACCGCCCCAGCACCGCGGCATCGGCGCGGCTGGGTTGCTGGCCGAACTGGGCGAAGCCGCCAAAACGGCGTTGCGCTCCTTACGCGCCAATTTATTTCGTACCGCCCTGACCTTGCTGGGCATTGTGATCGGCGTCGCCGCCGTGGTCACCATGCTGGCGGTCGGCCAGGGCAGCCAGGAAAAAGTGCTGGATCAGATGCGGGCGATGGGCACCAACACCTTGTCGATTCGCCCCGGCCTGACCGGCTTTCGCGGCGGCGGCGACGTGGCGACACTCACTTTGGCCGACGCCGAGGCGATTGCCGAACTGGACAATGTCGAATGGGCGTCGCCCGAGCGCAGCAGTCGCTTGACGGTGCGTTACGGCGCCGTCGATTACGCCACCAGCGTGCAAGGCGTCGCGCCGAGCATGCCTTCGGTGCGCGATTGGCCGGTCGGCAGCGGCGACTTCTTCGACGAACGCGACCAACGCCGCTATGCGCCGGTGATGGTACTGGGCGAAACCGTGCGCAAACTGCTCTTTGTGGAAGGCGAAGACCCTATCGGCCGCTTTGTGATGATAGGCAATATTCCGTTTGAAGTGATCGGCATTATGTCGCCCAAAGGCGCCGATGCGATGGGCAGCGACCGCGACGATGGTGTGTTTGTACCGATCAGCACCGGTTTGATTCGGCTGTTTGGACAGAAATATCTGGGCGGCATTACCGTCAAAGTCCGTGACTTGAACAAAATTGACGACACCCAACAAGCCATCAGCGATTTGTTGATCGCCCGCCACCAAACCGAAGATTTTCGGATACGCAACATGGCCTCCATCATCGAATCGGCCACCGAAACCCAGAACACCTTTACCCTGATGCTGGGCATCGTCGCGGCGATTTCCTTGCTGGTGGGCGGCATCGGCGTGATGAACATCATGCTGGTCAGCGTCACCGAGCGCACCCGCGAAATTGGCATCCGCATCGCCACCGGCGCCCGCCGCCGCGACATCCTGCTGCAATTCAATACCGAAGCGGCGGTGGTCTGCACCCTGGGCGGGCTGATGGGCGTATTGCTGGGCTTTGCTGCCGGTTATCTGCTGAAGTATTTCGAGATGGCGGTATTGTTCTCGCCGTTGCCGGCGATATTGGCCTTCTCCTGCGCCTTCGGCACCGGCTTGCTATTTGGTTATTTACCGGCCCGCAAGGCTGCCCATCTGGACCCGGTCGTGGCCTTGGCGGCGGAATGAATAAAATGGTTAACCTTGACTTCAGGGACTTTCTAACAGCTCAAAAAGACTCCTTCTCCCTCAGGGAGAAGGCTGGGATGAGGGAATCCAATCAACAGCTTACATCACCATGGCTTCCCGGTTTCGTGGGAATGAAGACCCATGGCGATTCGAGAATACGTTTGATCCAGCCTGTGCGTTTGCTATTGGCCGGCACGGTGCTATTGGCGACCGGCTGCAATCTATTGACCGAATACCAACGCCCCGTCGTGGAAACGCCTACGCAATGGCGGGAGGCCGAACAAGCCAACAGCGCCAACATCAATCCGCAATGGTGGCAGGCCTTTGCTAGCGAGCAATTGAACCGATTGATGACCGACGCGCTGGCTTATAACAACGACTTGAACGCCGCCCGGCAGCGTATCGAACAAGCCCGCGCGCAGGCCCGTATCGCCGGTGCCGGGCTATGGCCGGCAGCGACCCTGAACGGCGATTTTACCGATACCCGCAACAACGCCAGCGACACGCAAAAAACCAGCGGCCAGCTGGACATTGCTTACGAAGTGGATTTATGGGGCGCCAATCGGGCCCGGCGCGATGCCGGCAGCGCCCGGCTGCTCAGCCAGGTGTTCGCCCGCGATGCCTTGCAATTGGTAGTGATGGCCGATGTCGGCCAAGCCTATTTCAATTTGCTGGCCATCCAGGAGCGGCGGCAAATCGCCAGCGATTTTTTGAATACGGTCACCGCGATTTTGACCATCATCGAAGCCCGGCAGCGAGCCGGCGCCGCTTACGAACTGGAAGTGGCGCAGCAGCGCACCGCTCAGGCCAACGCCCGCGCCAACCTCGATTTACTGACGCAACAGCAAACCCTGGCGGAAAACACCCTGGCCATTTTGCTGGGCCATCCACCGCAACATCTGGTACTGGAACCGGCGCAATTCGCCGCACTGAGCGTACCGATCATCGCCGCCGAGCAGCCGGCCACATTGTTGCAACGTCGGCCCGACATCGGCCAATTGGAGATGGAATTGATCGCCGCCAACGCCGACATCGCCGTGGCCCGTGCGGCATTTTATCCCAAACTGCAACTCAGCCTGAGCAGCATATTATCCAATCCGCAACCGGCCGGCGTCGCGGCCAGTCTGGCGGCCGGCTTGACCCAGCCTTTGTTTCAGGGCGGCCGCCTGGAAGGCGCCTTGGGTAACGCCCTGGCAACCAATGCCGAATTGGTGGAAAACTACCGGAAAACCGTGTTGACCGCCTTCAAGGAAGTCGAAGACGCGGCCACCACCTACGCCAACTCCAGCCGCCGCCTGCAAGCCCTGCAACACGCCGCCGCCCAGGCCAAACTGGCCTACGACATCTCGCAAAACCGCTACCGGCTCGGAGCGGTCGATTACCAAGCCCTGCTGAACGCGCAAAGCAGCTACCTGACCACCGAAAACAGCCGGGTACAGGCCAGACTGGACGTGCTGGTTGCTCAGGTGCAGATGTATAAGGCGTTGGGGGGCGGTTGGGCGTTGAGTGAGCAGAATACCGATTTGTCCGACTTGGCGCCGGGGCCATGACGGAGGAATTCGGCGCCATGCCCGTTGATTCTTGTAACCAGGGTTTACGGATTAAAAGTCTTGACGGAATGACTTTGCCGTTAGGCTACTGCATAATCACAATACGTCAGGCGAAAAGAAAGGCACCGTACTGAGATTGACGTATTTGCCCTGGAGCTTAGGATGGGCTAAATTTTGTGTGTTTTTTGTTTTTATCAAGGTTCGGTGGCTCCGTTTGACTTTAGTTAATGGCGGGCCCCGTTACCTTAGCGTTGAGCGACCAGCCGATTTCTTTGCAAACAATGGACTACTACCGATGCCAGAACTAACAGACGCAGAACTCAGAGAAAGGGAACTCAGGCTTCAAGAACAGCAATTGGAGCTTGAACAAAAGAAGCTATATGTCGAATTTGCCAAATATGGTTTTGCAGGGACTCTGACTGCTTCGATTATTGGCTTGCTGGCAGTGGTTGGACTCGCAGCGCTGAATGCATTCACAGACGCTAAAATCGAAACTTGGGGCATAGTTGCCGTTGCAGTGATAGTCTTGCTCGGAGCAATAGCATTCGGCTACTTTTCATTGTGGGAGTTACCTAAGATAGCGGGACAGTTCAGCAAGACCAAAACTGGAATTTCCCTGGGCCCGGGTAACAAGGACAAGGACGGCTCGTAGAAAGATAACGTGCGCCAAATCCTAGCGAAAATAGGATGCAGCCGTCAGACACATCAATCGAGACCGTTGCGCCTCGCATGGCTCGGCACAACCTATTTTGGACTGTGGCTCCAGGACCGTAGCCACATTGGAATGCGGCGCAATGCCCGTTGGTTGTTTCGCCCTACGCGGGCTGAATATCACCTTTAGGCTTCCACAGAGGATCCAACAAAACCACAGCATTCCTGTTTTCGGTTTTAGAATCCCATTCCAATTTTCCACTCGTCCATATGCCGGTCACATGACATACATCGGTTAAATCGTAATATCCAAGTGCTAAATGTTTAGCCCTCATACGTCTGGCTGAACTTATTCCCCAAGCGTCCCAAAAATTTTCAGCTCGTAGGGCGCATTAGCGATAGCGTAATGCGCCGCATGTTTGAAGGCCAACATACGCCGCAATACGGCTGCGCCTATTGACGCCCTACAATTGGACTTGTAACACGAAAACCGTAAGGCACCATATCCAACGGGCATTGCGCCGTATTTTAAATTTACTCAAAGTCATATAAATCTCCGTCAATTCCTGCCCAATCTAACGGATAGACGCCCCTTTCAACCCATCGGTGAAAAGTCGAGTATGGCCAGTCTTTTACTCGTTTTACCCAGCCATGTTTTACCGGGTTGTAATGGATATAATCCAAGTGAACTTGAAAATCAGCTTCATCCGGTATCAGGTGTTCCCAATAACGCCGTTGCCATATTCCGCGTTCTCCCCGCTTTATTCTTACGGTCGATCTCCGTTCGGTTTTGGGTATTGCCTTGGAAAATCCAATTTTTATCAGCCGTATTCGCGTAGCGTAGTCGATGTCGTTTTCCGGCAATTCGATCAAACAATGCATGTGTTCGGTAATACCACCCAACCGTGAATTTTGAACGGGTGATGAGTTTTTACCGTTTTGATCGCATCTTTTAACGGTTGAATATGCCGAATCAACAGATCGTTACCATTCCTTTGTAACAAATTGATGGTAAAAAATAGGTATCGCCGGGGTGCCAAATTCTTCGGTAATCCATTTTTTATTTTCAATAGGAAGTTGATTAAATGCGGCGCAATGCCCGTTGGTTATTGCGCCCTACGTTGGACGCCCCAACACTTGCCGCCAGGCCGCATGTTCCTGAATAGTTGCCAATGCCGCTTGCAGCAAACCGGCACCCGGCTCGGTGCGATGCCAGGTGGAGGCACCGGAGGGATGCGGCAGCGGGATGACGTCGGTGTCGTGGCCGTGAAAATTCAGGCGGTGCAAACCGCCGATGACCTCGCTGAGCTTATCCACCTCCAGCATTTGCTGAATCGCCAGTTTGCCGACCGGGATGATCAACTTGGGCTGCAACAGCGCTACCTCCGCTTGCAGCCACCCCGCGCATTGCTGAATTTCCTGCGGATTGGGTACGCGGTCGCCGCCCTTGGGGTTTTTCCCCGGAAAGCAGCGGCACACCGCCGCCATATAGACCCGCTCCCGAAAACTGGCTTCGTCCAGGCCGATCTGGGCAAACCATTTGAACATCGTCTTACCCGCCGTCCAGGCAAACGGCCTGCCCAACACCCCTTCTTTATCGCCGGGTGCCTGACCGATTAGCAACACCGGCGACAATACCGGCTTGCCGCTGACCACCGGGCGGATCATGGCCGGGCAGCGAGTACAGGCCAGCAGCGCTTGACGGTGTTGTTGTAGCAAATGCTGTTGGTCGCTCATGATTGTCGGAATAAAAAAATTAAAAACATCCCTCACCCTAACCCTCTCCTTTATGCCCTGCGGGTACGGAGGGAGAGGGGACTTTTCGATCATTTCGCTCAAAGCGCCAGCTCGATGCCGACCGGGCAATGATCCGAGCCGAACACATCCGGCAGGATGAACGCATCGCTGATTTGCCCGAGCAGCGCCTGGCTGGTCAGTACGTAATCAATCCGCCAACCGATGTTTTTTTCGCGGGCATTGGCGCGATAGCTCCACCAGCTGTAGGCCACGGTATCCGGGTGCAGATGTCGGAAACTGTCGATCAGACCGGCTTCGACAAAATGACTGAAGCCGTCGATCTCGACTTGGGTATAGCCGGCGGATTTGTTGTAGTTGGCTTTGGGGCGGGCGATGTCGATGGCTTGATGGGCAACGTTGAAATCGCCGCAGGCAATCAGCGGTTTTTGGCTTTGCAGTTTCTGCATATAGGCCAGAAATTCTTTATCCCAGGTCTGCCGGTAATCCAGCCGCACCAGGCCGTCGCCGG
Source organism: Methylomonas defluvii (assembly GCF_033949435.1). Classification (NCBI taxonomy): domain Bacteria; kingdom Pseudomonadati; phylum Pseudomonadota; class Gammaproteobacteria; order Methylococcales; family Methylococcaceae; genus Methylomonas; species Methylomonas defluvii. The sequence goes on from NZ_JAXARY010000013.1 coordinate 102,323, forward strand.
AGTTGGGCACGTAGACATTCAATAAATAAAATTTTTCGAATTCCGCGACGATGATCCGGCCTTCCTGGTCGTGCTCGGCGATGCCCATGTCGTGCACTACCTGAATTGGCTCCTGCCGGCTTAATATCGCCACCCCGGAATAACCCTTGCGTTCCGCGGAGTTGGAGTACAGGTGATAGCCGTGTATATTTTCCAAAGCCTTGCTGACTTGGTCGTCTTGGGCCTTGGTTTCTTGCAGCAACACGCAGTCGGCGTCGAGCTGGCTGAGCGTATCGGCAAAACCTTTATCTTGCACGGCGCGAATGCCGTTGACGTTCCAGGAGATGATTTTCATGTGGGGTTCCATTGGGATAGACCGAATTGACTGGGTATTTTACCGGCTTGCGCACCGCAACGGGGACGCGATATGAACAATTGGCGCCAGCGTAAACCCTGGCCGGCTGCTGACAATGTCCCGACAGAACATAGATTAACCGCCACGTTAAGCTGGCCGCACCTGATGGCGCTGGGCGTGGGGGCGATTGTCGGCACCGGCATTTTGACTTTGATCGGCGTCGGTGCGGCCAAGGCCGGACCGGGGGTGATCCTCGCGTTTGTGATTGCCGGGGCGATTTGCGCCTGCGCGGCCTTGGCTTATGCGGAGATGGCCACACTGATGCCGGCTGCCGGCGGCGCTTACACCTATGCCTATATCGTCATCGGCGAATGGGCGGCCTGGTTGGTGGGCTGGAGCTTGATTTTAGAATATTCGCTGGTGGTCAGCGCGGTGGCAGTCGGCTGGTCCGGTTACGCGGCACCACTGTTGCAGGAAGGCTTGGGCGTAGCGATGCAGTGGATGCAAGGCCCTGAATTAGGCGGGTTGATCAACCTGCCGGCGATTTTCATCATCCTGGTCGTCACCGCCCTATTGCTGGTCGGCACTAAAGAGAGCGCCAGCGTCAATGCCATGTTAGTGGTAGTCAAGCTCACCGCCTTGCTAGTGTTTATTGCTGTGGTGTTGCCGCTGTTCCAAGCCGAGCATTTCCAGCCTTTTTTGCCGTTTGGTTTCATTAAAACCCCGGGCGCGGACGGCGTCGAGCGTGGGGTAATGGCTGCGGCGGCCATCATCTTTTTTGCCTTCTACGGCTTCGATGCGATTGCCACCGCTGCTGAGGAAACCCGCAACCCCGACCGGGATTTGGCACTGGGTATCGTCGGCTCAATGCTGATCTGCGTGGCCATTTACGTCGTGGTGGCGGTGGCAGCACTGGGCGCCTTGGATTATCAGCGCTTCGCCGACAGCCCGGAACCGCTGGCGCTGATTTTGCGCGAGTTGGGCAAACCTACCGCGGCGCGCTGGCTGGCGGCATCGGCGGTAATCGCTTTGCCGACCGTAGTCCTGGCGTTTTTTTACGGGCAGAGTCGAATTTTCTTTGCGATGGCCCGCGACGGCTTATTGCCGCGCGGCTTGGCCAAGGTGTCGCCACGCGGTACGCCGGTTCGCACCAGTGTGTTTACCGCCGTGATCGTCAGTATCATCGCCGGCGTGTTTCCGCTGGCGGACATCGCCGCACTGGCCAATGCCGGCACGCTGCTGGCATTCTGTGTCGTGGCGGTTTGCATGTTGTTGCTCAGGCATCAACAGCCGGAAATGCCGCGGAAATTCTCGGCACCGTTTGTCTGGATCACCGGGCCGGTGGCAATACTGGGCTGCCTGTATCTGTTTATCAGCCTGCCGAGCACTACGCAGCTGTATTTTCTGATCTGGAACCTGATCGGCTTTGCGGTTTATGGCGTGTACCGTTTGCGGCAGCCCGCGCCCCAAGGCTGACGGGCCGGGTTTGGCTGCATTACATTTTCAGCTTACCGAGTTGCGCCTCGAATTCTTCCAGCGACATCGCCCCGCTCTTACCAACCCGCTGATGGCCGGCATCGAAGAAATAGGTTCTGGGTAATTCGCCATACCAGGCCGGGTCGATCTCGTAACGCAGTTTTTCGGGATTATCGGAGGCGAAAGCCCAATTCTCCAGCCCGCCGAGTTTATGGCTGTCGATGATACGTTTGATCTCCGGCAAGGCTTCCGCGTCGTCGGTGGCTAGCATGACGATTTTCAGAGCCGGATGTTTCTCGTGCAGTTTACCCAGTATGTCCATGTCTTTGAGGCACGACGGACAATCCACCGACCAGATTGCCAGCATTAACGGCTTGTTGGCGTTTACCGCCAAAATCTGTTGATAGCTGCCGGGAGTGAAGGGTTTTATTTCGGGCTGTTCCGCCAAAACCACACCACAGCCAATGAGATTTAAAGCTAGACCAACCAGAATGGTTCTTGTGTTCATAGTATCCTTATTAAATTAGCTGCCAGGGCCGAATTTGCCATCAAAAAACTAAGCACCTTATCGCCAGTCAAGACCACATTCAAGCCCAAACGGCAGAGGTAACGATAAAGTGGCTGTGGTCCAGGTTCAACTCAGGCGATGTAGTCATTTAACATAGTTTATTACTTTGCTTTTACCTACCGGCTGCTTTAACGAATGGTTGAATCTTTTTAAGCCACTCAATCTTGTGCAAACCAATACGCCTATCAAATTATTGAACTATCCGACTTTTTTTAAACATCTCGCTTGTTTAAAAGTTTATGTCTCAGACATAGCACCTTGGAATAGCAAGGCGTATCGCCCAAAAAAACCTAAAAAATCAGTTAAATAACACAGTTTATTAAATATAAAACGCAACTATTAATTTTTTATCAATAAAATCAAAGCCATTTAATCTTGGCCCCAATCTTGCCGGAAATTCGGAATATTTTTTATCCGGAAAACCTGTTAGCTATCAGCATGATCCAGCTCGGAAAATCGCTCAAATTGAGTAGATCAGAAGGCTAAAACAAACTTAGCAATAATCCAGAAATAATAATTACAACCGAGATCAAACGTGAAAAACCAATCCGAAACACTTGATAAATCAGCGTCTTATAGATTGCCGATGCGTTCTTTATTGTCTACTGCTGTTCTGCTGGCTATTACCAGCAATGTCGCCATCGCTGAAACACAGAAGAAAAGTACAGGCGACGCCACGAAACATACGGCAAAAAATGCAGAAGCTTCCAAGCCATCGGACCAGCCCACTGCTAACAATAGTCAAACAGCATCAAAACAAGTGTCGTCGGAAACGCCGGCTGTGGGCGGTAGCACCAAAGACGAAGTGATGGAAGAAATGGTGATCACCGGTGAAGTGGCGAAAGACTCGCATTTCACCTCGCCATCAACCCGCCTATCACGCGCCGAAATTGAACGGCAAAACGCCCAAACCACCGAAGAAGCGGTCAAGTATCAACCGAGCTTGCAGATACGCCAGCGTTATATCGGCGACCCGAATGGCGTGTTAGGCATCCGCGGGGCCGATATGTTCTCGACGGCCAGAAACATGGTGTATGCCGATGGCTTACCGCTGCACAATCAATTGCAGGCTTCTTTTAACGGTGCGCCGCGCTGGTCGATGGTGGGCCCAAACGAAATCGACGCGGTTGACGTGGTTTACGGTCCTTTTTCCGCGGAGTACAGCGGCAACTCCATCGGCGGGGTAGTGAACCTTAAAACCCACATGCCAATGAAAGAAGAGTACTACGCGGAAACCAGCTACTTTGTGCAGCCTTGGGAGAATATTGGCGCGGATGGCGGCACCTTTGACGGCAATCGGCAGTATTTCTCGTACGGCAATCGTTTGGATAAATGGTCTGCGCTGCTTTCCTACAACCGCTTGGAAGCGGAAAGCCAGCCTATGAGTTACTTCATCGATAATACCGGTTTGCGCAATCCTACCGGCGTAACGACCGCAGTCAATGGCGCGGTGCCGATTCTGGACACCCGCGGCACGCCCAGTTATATCTACGGCGACACTGGCCCCGAATTAATCAATACCGATCTGGTTAAACTCAAAGTGGGATACGACATCACGCCGGATTTGCAGGCCATCTTTACCGGCGCGTTCGAGGAACGTACCCGCAAATCCGAAAAACCGCGCAATTATCTGACCTCTGCAAACGGCAATGCCTATTACGGCGATAACAATACCAATTCTCGCGATGCCGTTTACGCGGGAAGAGCATTCAACGTTTTGAACAGCGGATTCGGGCCGTCCGATGACGAACGACAAACCATGCAAATCGGCATGCAGGTAAAAGGGGCGATTACCGACACCTGGGATATAGACACCACATTCAGCTACTTGGATGTAATCAAAGACGAGCGCAGAACCGCTTTTTTTAATCCTGACGATCCGCGTAACCAAAATACCGGCCAACTGCAAGTATTTGACGATTTCAATTGGAAAAACTACGACTTGAAACTGAGCACCCGAGAGTTTTTAGGCTGGAAACCCTTGGAATTTTTAGGCGGTTACCACTTCGACAACTACAACATGAACTTCAAACAGTTCTCCTATAACAGCTATTCGGCCGATCAGATAGGCTCAGAAACCATAGGACGGCGTAACCAAGGTGAAGTCACTACCAATGCGATGTTCGGTCAGTTCGCCTATCACTTTGCGCCGGACTGGGATTTGACATTGGGCGCACGTTACGAGTGGTGGCTGGCGTCCAGTGGCGTGGGCTCTAACCGTGCATTGTCAGATCGTAGCGACGATGCCATCTCCCCGAAAGCATCGTTGGGATTTGAGCCGTCCAATTGGAAATTCCGTTATTCGTTTGGTCGCGCCTACCGCTTTCCGGTCATCGCAGAGCTGTATCAAAACCTCCAGTCGCCGACGAGCATAACCACGGCAAACGAGAATTTAAAGGCCGAGGACGGCTGGCATCATAACTTTATGATCGAATACGGACTGGACAACGGTTATGTGCGGGTCAATGTGTTCCGCGACGACATTCGCAACACTATCCAGCAGGTTAGACGCGCCACCGGCATCTTGACTGAAAATGCCTTCCAAAACATTCCCGCCACCAGCACTACCGGCGTGGAACTGGTGTATGACCAAGCTCGCGTGCTCGACTCTGACTTTGATCTGAATTTCAACGCCACCTGGATGAACGCTATTGTGGAAGACGGCGGGCCGGACATTAACTTTCAAGAAGCGAACGGATCACTTACCCGCTTTAACCTGACCGGCAAAGAACGTATCCGTTTGCCGGAATGGCGTTTTAATGCGCTGGCGACCTATCATGTGAACGAAGCGCTGGATGTCTCAATGGCGGGCCGGTATACCAGCGACTCTTACAACGATATTGATAACAAAGACCACGTCAACAATGTGTTCGGCTCGCAGGACGGTTTTTTCTTCCTGGACTTTAAAACCAGCTACCGCTTTAAGTACGATTTGCTGGGTAAACCTGCGAAAAGCCGCATCTCATTCGGTATCAACAACCTGACGGACAAAACGGCTTATGTGTTCCATCCTTATCCACAAAGAACGTTCTTCCTTGAGGGCGCAATAAGTTTCTAAGTTCTAAGAAATTTTTTAACCCGGCCTTTACACATCGTTGCTCCCGCAAAAGCGGGAGCGCTGCAGCTGCACGAAACTCCTGAGCCGTCTAACGGCTTCCACCTTCCAGGAAATTTAAGAGCCGGGTTAATAATCATCCAATCTGCAAGGCCATGGCGCTAGCACCAAGCCAAGCAAAATCCGCCCCAGCCTCTTTACAACCCATTTGATTTTGCGGATCCTATCCCCACAGTATCCGACCTAGAAAACAGCCCATGACATCAAACCATCGCGTGCCCGCTACCAGTCGCGCCCGCCGCCGCTTTTTAAAACTGGCGGCTGCCGGCTTGGTCACCAGCAGCATGCCGGCGTCTGCACTGTTTCGCTTAACTAATCCCTGTCTCAATCCAGCCGGGACGCCGGCATCAGCCCTCGAAACCGCCGCTTGGCAAGGCATCGATCCGGCAGACTGGTGGGATTGTCACACGCACATCATCGGCTCCGGCGACGGCGGTAGCGGCATTACGCAAACGCCGGATATGCATGCCCCGCTCAAGCACCCGGTGCAAACCCTGCAACATTGGGCTTACGCCAACGCGGCTTGCATCCCTGACACGAACCAAGACACCGCCTTTGTCAAACGCTTACAAGCCTTGCTGGACAACATGCCCAAGGGCGCCAAGGCCATGTTGTATGCGTTTGACCGCGCGCATGGGGCCAGCGGCGACCCGGATCATGCCAATACCGCATTTTTTGTCCCCAACGAGTACGCTCAGCGTTTGGCACAAGCCTATCCAGAGCGCCTCGAATGGGTAGCCAGCATTCATCCTTATCGCCCCGATTGCGTCTCTGTACTGGAACAGGCCGCCGCCAACGGTGCCCGCGCCGTGAAATGGCTGCCGCCGGCGATGGGCATAGACCCGGCTTCGCCGCAATGCGACCGGTTTTATAAAGCGGCGGCACAATTGAACATCCCGATCATCACCCACGGCGGCGAAGAGAACGCATTGCATGGCGCCGACCAGCCTTTGTTCGGCAATCCGCTACGTTTGCGGCGGGCGCTCGATGCCGGCGTTCGGGTGGTGATTGCCCATTGCGCGACATTGGGCCAGGATGTGGATGAAGACGGCCGGGAAGTGCGAAGTTTTGATTTGTTTGCCAAGTTGATGGCCGATAAACAGTGGCAGGACCGGCTATACGGTGACATTTCGGCGATTGTGTTACGCAACCGCGATATGGGCGTAATCAAAACCCTGCTGACGGAAACCAGCTGGCATAGCCGCTTGCTGTACGGCTCGGATTACCCGTTGACCGGCATTTTGCCGTTGATCTCGCCGTCGGCTTTCGCCGAAGCCGGCCTGCTGCCGGACGATGCCGTCGAACCGTTGCTGGCTCTGCAGGAATATCATCCGTTTCGCTTCGATTTTGTGTTGAAACGCAGTTTGTCATGGCAGGGCAAGCGTTTTGCCGACGGTGTATTTGCGACTCGGCCGTTTTTTACGGGCCAACAACGTTAGAGTTAAAAGACTACCGCTACGCCAAAGCGCGTGCTAGCATTGATAGCACCACCCCTTGGAGTTAGCTATGCCCAGCCTTGTTGTTAGAAATCTTGATGAAACGCTGGTTAAGGCTTTGAAAGCCAGAGCTGCCGCCCACCATCGTTCCACAGAAGCAGAACATCGCGCCATCCTGGCGGAGGTTTTGACCGGGCCGCAACGGAAATCTTTTACGGAAGCGCTAGCCGCCATGCCCAATGTCGGTTCGGATACTGACTTTCTGCGTATGGATACCGAGAGCGATTTGACTGATGTATTTGATTGACACGAATGTGATTAGCGAAATCCGCAAAGGCAGCAAGACAAATCCGGGCGTTAACCAGTTCTTTGCCGGCGTCGCCCAAAATGATCACAAGCTGTATATTTCTGTCGTCACCGTCGGTGAATTGCGGCGCGGCGTGGATCTGATTTATCTCCGCGGCGATTTTAGCCAAGGCAAGTTACTCGAGAACTGGCTAAACCAGCTTATGCAGGAATATCGCCATCATGTCTTGCCTATCGACACCGAGATTGCGCTGGTTTGGGGGAAAATGCGCGTACCAAATCCTCAACACCCCTTGGATAAATTGATCGCTGCTACGGCGTTAATTTACGATCTTACCGTTGTCACCCGGAATGTTGGTGACTTTGCCGGCACAGGAATTCGGGTCCTCAATCCATTCGCGGATTAAGCCGTCGCCCGCAGCAAATTCCCATACAACAAGGCTTTGCCGGTTTGGCTCTGCATCCACAGTTGTTTGATTTCGAGTTGGCGTTTAGCAAAACAAGGGGCGGCGGCGCGGGCTAAATCCTGCAAGTCCACTTTGGGAGAATAGGTGTTCAGGACTAAAAACGCCCCCGGATTCATCAAGCCGCGCGCGGTTTCAATCAGGTCGGCCAACTGATTTTCCAGTTTCCATTTTTCGCCCTTGGCCCCCAAACCCCAGGCCGGCGGGTCCATGATGATGCCGTCGTAATGATTGCCGCGTTTCAATTCGCGCTTGGCAAATTTCAAGGCATCTTCCAGCACCCACTGGATGTCGGTCAACCCGCTACGCACCATGTTATCGTGGGTCCAATCCAACATTTGCTTGACTGAATCCACATGCACCACTTCCGCGCCATTCGCCCTGGCCACCAGTGAGGCCGCACCAGTGTAGGCAAACAGGTTTAATAGTTTGTCGCCCGGTTTGACCCGCTCGGCGATGAACCGCCAGTTGGCTTGTTGTTCCGGAAACAAGCCCAGGTGTTTGAATTTGGTGAGTTTCAAGCCGAACTGCAATTGTTGATAAGCAATTTGCCAGTGTTCGACTGCCTGCGGCTTCAATTTTTTCCAGGTGCCTTCCGTGGATGACAGCTCTACAAACTCCCAATCCGCCCTGGCCTGCCAATCCGCCCACGACCAACCGGGCTTGAAATCAGCTTGAATCTCCGGACGTATCGTCACCACTTCGCCCCAACGCTCCAGCTTCTTGCCGTCACCGGCATCCAATAATTCATAATCCGCCCAGCCAACGGCGTATTCGCGCTGCGTATTTCCAGGTACGGCAAAGCTATTGCTGGCTTTGTTTTCAGGTGACTTGCGGCGAATTGGATCGTTGGGCATATTGCTGGCGGCGCACAGAATGGTTAATCGGCGGATTTTATGCCCGAATGCGGAAACAGGCCACCACAAACGGCGAATATCTGACGCTCAGCGGAAGTAAGCTGAATTTAGCGTCTACATGCCCGTTAACCTACTTGCACAGACAACATGGCAATAGCACCCAGCGTGGTTTTGTCCGTGAAAAAACCGACCTGTTCGCCGTCACCTTGCAAGCCCAGGATGTATAGGAGGGGCAGAAAATGTTCGTCTGTCGGGATGGCCAACGCCGCATCGCTTAATTCGCGGTATTTGACGACGGCGCTGTGATCGCCTGCGGCAATCAAGCGTTTAATCCGCTCGGCAAACGCGACGGCCCAGTCATGGGCAGTATCCCGCCAAATCGCCGCTTGCAAGTTGTGCACGATATTACCGCTGCCGACGATCAACACCCCCTCGTCTCGCAAGCAGCGTAAGGCTTTACCCAGTTGGTAATGCTGTTCAGGCGACTTTTTTATATCCAGACTGAGTTGTAAAACCGGGATGTGTGCATCGGGAAACAGATGGCACAAAACCGACCAACTGCCATGATCCAAACCCCAGTCCTGATCAAGCTCAATCCCAGGCATCCGCGCCTTGATCCTCGCCGCCAATGCTGGGCTACCCGGCGTAGGATAGACAAAATCGAATAAGGCTTGTGGAAAGCCGTAAAAATCGTGGATGGTCCGTGGCTGCGACATCGCAGTAACCCGTGTGCCATCGGTTTGCCAATGCGCGGAGATACACAAAATGGCCTTGGGCCTGGGCAGACGTTGCCCTAGTTCCGCCCAAGCCCGACTGTATTCATTATCTTCCAGCGCATTCAACGGGCTGCCGTGACCGATGAATAAGGCCGGCAGCCTCGGCAAGTTTTGGTTGTCGGGCTTGACCGTATTCATCGTCTCTACTCCCATATGTTTACCTCTAAGCCGCGACGTTAAAACGACCGGCTTGGTAATCGTCTATCGCTTGCTCGATCTGCTCGCGAGTGTTCATCACAAACGGCCCGTGCTGCGCTATCGGTTCACGCAAAGGCTTGCCGGCCACCAGGATCAAACGACTGTCTTGCTTGGCCTGCAATATCACCCCATCCGACTCACCGCTGCTTAACACCGCCATGCGTTGCGCAGCTACCGACCGTTCCGCCACAACCACCTCGCCGCGATACACATAAAAAGACGCATTGTGGCCTGCCGGAAGCGACTGACTGAAACTGGCCCCAGCGGGCAAATGCACATCCAGAAACAGCGGCTCGGTATCCGGCCGCTGAATAGCGCCCGCGATGCCATGGCTGCTGCCGGCAATCACCCGCACCTTGACGCCGTTGGCCGTGAGTAATTCCGGAATCTGCTCGCTTTGCACATCTTGATAACCGGCCGGCTGCATTTTCTCGGCAGCCGGTAGATTGATCCACAATTGAAAGCCTTCCAGCATGCCGTCTTTTTGCTCGGGCATTTCCGAATGGATAATCCCGCGCCCCGCCGTCATCCATTGAATGCCGCCGGTTTCCAATAAGCCTTGATGGCCGGCGTTATCGCTATGCCGCATCCGGCCGGTGATCAAATAAGTCAGGGTTTCGAAACCCCGGTGCGGATGATTGGGAAAGCCGGCGATGTAGTCGTTAGGCTTATCGCTGCCGAAGGCATCCAGCATCAAAAATGGATCGAGGCGTAGCTGCAAGGCTTGGCCCAGCACGCGGGTCAATTTCACGCCGGCACCGTCCGAGGTGGCGTGGCCAACCACTAGCTGCTCGATAGCGCGGGACCGCATTACGTCATCGTTTTTAACTGTGTCTGTGTTCATCGCGAATCTCCTATATTAAGGTTAGGTCAGGCCGCCAAGGCGGCGATTTGCGTAGCGGCAGCTTGCAGGGCCAATTGCTCGGCGTCGCCGCCCATCGCCAAGCCTTCCGCATAAATAAACGTGACATCGGTCATGCCCAAAAATCCCAAGACGGTACGCAAATAAGTGCTTTGGCTGTCGGTCTCGGTGCCGCTGTGCTTGCCGCCGGCGGTTTGAATCACATACACCTGTTTGTTTTTCAACAAGCCTTCCACGCCGTTTTCGGTGTATTGAAACGTCACCCTGGCCCGAGCGATAGCATCTATCCAAGCTTTCAGTTGTGCCGGAATCCCAAAGTTATACATCGGCGCGGTTAACACTAGGATGTTGGCGTGCTGAATCTCGGCAATCAAGGCATCGTCCAGCGCCACCCGTTGCGCTTGCTCGGGGTTACGTTGTTCGGCGGGCGTACTCAGCGCAATCAAAGCCGCTTCATCCAGCAAAGGATGCGGGGTTTTCGCCAAGTCGCGTACGGTCAATTGCGCACTCGGTGCTTGCTGCCGTAAGCCGGCAACCAAGCGATCGGCCAGGCGGCTGGAATAGGCGTTTTCGGCGCGGATGCTGGAATTGATTTGCAGAATGTTCATGTTAGTCTCCCAAAGGTGTTGAAGTTGGGTTGACTATACGCCGGGATAATATTGGGCAGAAGACCGGAAAATGGATAACATTGTTCCATTGGAGGAACAATCATGCAGATAGAACCTAACGACTTATGGCTATTCGCCAAAATCGCCGACGCCGGTAGTTTTTCCAAAGCCGGCGAATTGCTGGGTTTGCCTAAGTCAACCCTGTCGCGACGCATCAGCAATTTGGAAAAACAACTGGGCGAGCGTTTGCTGCAACGCACCACCCGGCAACTGAATTTGACCGAATTTGGACTGCGCTTGTTACAACACGGCCGACAGGTCAGCGAGGAAATCGAAGCGGCGATGGCCTTGGCACAACATCGGCAAATCCAGCCCAGCGGTGTACTGCGCATCTCGATGCCCAACGACTTCGCCAATCTGTTTTTGGCGCCACTGCTGGCAGAATTCAGCAACAGCTACCCGGCCATTGCTTTGGAAATTGATCTATCTGCACGGCGGGTGGATTTACTCAGCGAGAGTTTCGATCTGGCGATTCGGATGGGCGATTTGCCCGATGACGCGACGTTGACAGCCAAGCGTCTGAATCTGCAAACCTGGGGCTTGTATGCTTCCGAAGCTTATTTGCAAAAACGCGGCACACCGGCGCACCCCGAAGAATTGTTGGAACACGATGCCCTCAGCCTGTTGGCCGGCAATCGGGAGGCGCCGACCTGGCGCTTGACGAAGGGCGAACAAGAATGGCTAGGTATGCCGCCGATACGCATCCAAGCCAACTCGCCGGAATTATTGGTCAAACTGGCCATGCAGGATCAAGGCATCGTCGCCGCGCCGGATTCTTACGCCAGCACTTACATGCCTAATCAGGAACTGGTGCGCGTGCTGCCGGAATGGTGTTTGCCGCAAACCACGGCCTGGCTGGTGTTCCCTGGCCGGCGTTTGATGCCGACCAAGACCCGGGTGTTTATCGATTTCTTGGAAACGCATTTAAAAGACTTTGCATGAGACATAATCGGCAACTGGGGAAACGGCAAAACCGCCTAGCCGCATAGCTTATTTGTTTGACTGAAATTACCTGTGCCTATAGAATCGCCGCCGCCTAACGCATGGTTAGGAAGCCTGTCATTTCAACAATTTAAGGAAAATTCATGTTTAGATCTTTGGCTATTTCACGCGGTATCGTTCTGTTAGGCGGCGTGCTGGCGATCAGTTCGGCGCAAGCAACCGTGGTTGCCGGCTCGGATTTTATCAAGACCGCAACGACTCATTACGTTATTAACTCAGCGGGAAGCTTTGCTACCTACATCCCCTCTTTTATCGTAGTCGGCGCAGACGGTTCGGAGCCAAGTGAGAATTTCGGACCGTTCAGCATATCTGGGTCGTTTGACGTCGAACGCTATCAAAGCACGGCAAGTCCTTCTACAACGTCTGCAAGCGGTGAAATTACCGACAAGCTATTGTTTACCAACGCCAACGTCACGCTGAACGGCACAATCCATAGCTTCAATTTCCCGAGTTTGTTTAGTCTTATGACCAGCGACACGGCGTTTCAGTCGGAGTCGGCATCTCTCGGTTGTCCTGTCCCACAGGGCCTTATTCCTTCCTGTGTGACAATGCCCAACCCAAACCCATCGTCTTGGTTCGGAACCCTAAGCAATCAATCCATCAGCATGGACGGCTTCGCGGCAGTCGATAACATAAAAGCGGGTTACAGTTATCACATACAGGCGTCCGTGGTCCCGTTGCCAGCAAGTGTCTGGCTATTTGCTTCAGCCCTGGGACTGGCCAGCATCACGCAAAGAAAACAGCGTGTCATAAAATAGTTCGTAAGGCATCGGATCTGCCGAGCGCAAGGCTTTGCATCTTGCTGGATTGATGCAAAGCCCGCGTGTCAAAGATCCTATCAACGTGTTTCCCGCTAATGCCCAGCCGCAGCCAAGCGGGGTATGAAGACGGCTTCCTGCTCAAGCAATCGAGACTCCAAGGCCAAACCTTGTAATTCCACTTGGATATTGCGATCCGGTGCCGCTTGCAGGAAATCGCTCAGCGTTTCCAGAATATCGTGATCGATAAACAGGGCTTTGCCGCCGTCAATGATCAATTCGCTATCGTCGGCGATACCGGCAAGATAATTACGAAGCAAGGCTTTATTTAAAAAAGACACGTCCTTGTGCAGCCTCAGCAAATAGTTGGGCCCATGCTGGGTTAAGGTAATAGCCGCATGGAAGTTGGCCCGCAATACGAAAAAAATACCGCATACCATGCCAATCGCGATACCTTCCAACAAGTCGGTAAATAAAATCGCGAACACGGTAATCGCAAACGGCACAAATTGATTCAGACCTTTTTGGTAAAACTCCACAAACATGGCCGGCTTCGCCAGCTTGTAACCGGTTTGCAACAAGATTGCCGCCAGACAGGCTAATGGGATCATGTTCAGAAAATGCGCGAAAAACAATACGCTGATCAATAACAACACCCCATGGAAAAAGCTGGATACCCGGGTTTGACCGCCGGCATTGATGTTAGCCGAACTGCGCACAATCACGGCCGTGATCGGCAAACCACCTATCAATCCGCTGAGCAGGTTGCCCAGGCCCTGAGCTTTCAATTCGCGATTGGTCGGCGAAACCCGTTTATGCGGATCGAGCTTATCCACCGCTTCGACGCTTAGCAGGGTCTCCAGGCTGGCGATGATGGCCAGGGTGAGCGCGATGCTGTATATCTTGGGATTGCCGAGATAGCTGAAATCCGGCAAGCGCAACTGGTTAACAAAATTGCTGGTGGAGCCAAGTTCCGGCAAGGACACCAAATACTTGACGCCGATGGACCATTCAGGTGCCGCAGCCAAGGCCCAGGCATTGAAAGACACGCCCCAAATCACCGCCAACAACGGCCCTGGAATCATCCGCAAGGCATTAAATTGTTTGATGAAAGCGCTTTCCCAAAAAATCAGAATCAATAAGGCCACGCCAGCCACCAGAGTCGCGCCGGGCGAAATGCCGTGCAGTGAGTGGGTAAACTCGATGAAGCTGGAACTGGCGGTATCCGGCATATAACTCTCGTCCGCCGCGTAGCCCTCATCGTAACCGGTGGCGTGCGGGGTTTGCTTGATGATCAGGATCATACCGATAGCCGCCAACATACCTTTGATCACCGCGGTAGGGAAAAACGCGGCAATCGCCCCGGCCCGAAGGAAACCGAACAGCATTTGGAAAATCCCGGCAAACATCAGGCTCAACAAAAAAGCCTTGTAATTGCCCAAGGTTTCGATGGCGTTGAAGACGATGACCGTCAGGCCAGCCGCGGGGCCGGAGACACTGAGCTGCGAACCGCTGCACAAGGACACCACGATACCGCCGATCATGCCGGCGATAACCCCGGCGAATAAGGGCGCGCCGGACGCCAACGCCACCCCCAAACACAAGGGTAAGGCCACCAGAAATACCACAATGCTGGCCGAAAAATCCTGACGAAAATATTTCAGGTAATCATTAAACTGCATTTTCATAGACGGTCTCCGTGCGGATAACTGGGAGCCTTAATGGGCATATTGATAGATGTTGTGAATCGGCGAAGTGGCGTCGATGTGTATCAACTCATTCAGCAAACCGTCGTGCAAACCGTATACCCAGCCGCGCAAACTGACTTTTTGGCCGGACTTCCAGGCCGATTGCACGATAGAGGTGTGGGCCAGTCGTTGCACTTGTTCGATGACATTCCACTCGATCAATTTGTTGAGTTTGCGTTCGGGCTGCAAATTGTCCAGTTCGTCTTGGTGCAAGCGATACACTTCCTTAATGTGCGTCAACCACTTGTTGGCAATGGCCAAATCGCCGCGTTGCTGGCGCAAGGCTGCTTCAACACCACCGCAGCCATAATGGCCGCAGACGATCACATGCTTGACCTTTAAGGCGTTAATCGCGTACTGCAACACGCTTAAACCGTTAAAATCGGTGGTGATGACTTGATTGGCGATATTGCGGTGCACGAATATTTCGCCGGGTTGGGCATGAACTATGGTATCGACCGGCACACGGCTGTCGGAACAACCTATCCATAAAAACTCCGGATGTTGCTCCTTGGCCATATTGATGAAGTAATCGGGCTGTTTACCGGTCATGGCTTCTGACCAGGCTTTGTTTTCCAGCAGCAATTTGTTGGGAGTCTGCATAAACCCCTCCTCTTGTGTCGTTGCGATGTAAACGATGCGATTCTTAGGCGTCGCACTTAAGCAACCGATGTATTGGAAGATCGTATCGGCGCCGAACAAATAATATCGAATCGAAATATTTATGCAAGCAATAAAGTTTCGATTCGATATTTTTATCGCTAATGAGCATTAGCTTGAGGGGGTATACGCACTGCTTATGCAGACCTAAGCAGTGGTTGTCATGCTGAATTATTTAAGACGTGAAAACCTAGAAGGCAAAAGGCTTACCAAGGTAAGGCCGAGCCATCATATTTAACAAAGCTACCGCTATCGGCCAGACTGAAATTGGCAATCACCTTACGCATGCCCGATACGCTTTCTTCAACGTCGATCAAGCCGTTCGGTCCGCCCATATCCGTTCTAACCCAACCCGGATGCAGAATCAATACGCCGATGGACGAAGGCCATAAATCGATGGACAGGCTTTTCAAGGCCGCATTTAAACCTGCCTTGCTGGAGCGGTACAGAATGCTGCCGCCGCTGGTATTGTCGGTCATGCTGCCCATCAAGCTGCTCAAGGCCACGATCAAGCGTTTGTCACCGCGCTGCACTTGCGGCAGGAAGGCTTCGGCCAATTTCAGCGGAGCCATTACATTGACAGCCAGAACGTTTGCCCAGGTTTGGTAATCCAGTTGCCCGAATCCGCGATCGGCTTGATCGCCGTAAACGCCGGCATTATTCAGCAAGACATCGATTTTGCGGTCGGCTAGCTTGCTTGCCAACGCATCGATTTGACTGAAATCCGCCACGTCCAGGGTCTCGATTTGAATGTGCGAGTATTGTTTGGCAAGCGCCGCCAAATGTTCGGCCTGGTCCGGCTTGCGGCAGGCCGCGATGACCTGGTAATCGGCGGCGGCATATTGCCGGCAAAACTCCAGACCCAAACCGCGATTGGCGCCGGTGATTAAAACAGTTTGCATCGTTACGTCTCCAAACGAGTGATTGAAAAATAAGGGAAGCTATAGTTTTACGTAGTCTTGATAAGTAATTGCCGATTGAACTATTCGTATTTAGCCATGCCTCACCGACACAGTTTTAGCATGAAATTCCCGGAGGCTACTATGCAAATGCAATCAGTTAAATCCAGCACCATCGACGTGATCGGCTACGACGAACAAACCCATAAACTGCGAGTGTCGTTCAAAGACCGGCAAGCTCAGGATTTTTGCCATGTGCCCGAACACCTGTTTGCCGCATTTCTGAAAGCCCGCTCCAAAAACCGATTTTATAAGCGCCACTTCCAGGATTTGTTTCCCTGCTGAAAAAGACCGAAGCCACCATCGATACCCGATAGATTCAAAACCTTGCGTCTATCGGGCCTCATTCACTAGCAAGCCATAACACGGGCAACTTGTTCGCTTATCCCTGCCGTAACTGCTGGTAAAGCCTGATCATGCTGTCGGCGATAGCTTGGTCGGAGCAATACAACACGCCGGAATGATTCATAAACGTCGAGCCGTTCGGATTTAATAGTAACGGTTTGCCGTGTATATCGCTGACCGGCGCGCCGGCTTCCTGGAACAAACAAGCGGTAGCCGCGTAATCCCACACACTACCGCCCCCCTTATCCTGCTTAGGAAATTTGAAATAACACGCCGGCGCCTCAGTCAGCGCTTGGCAGGCATTTAAGGCCGCGCCGCCTTGCAAACGCAGCTTGGCGCCGGTATAGCCCAACTCAACGGCTATTTGCTGCAATGCGGCCTGCGTAGCGTGATACAGCGGATCTTGGGCAAAGCTTTTATCGGTAATGAACGTCAAGACTGGCGCAGGCGGTGCCGGCTTAAAAGCGTGCTGGTTTTGCCAAGCGCCTTCGCCTTTAATCGCGCGGTAAAGCGTCTGAGTCAAGGGATCGTAAACAACGCCAATCAGCGCTTCTCCGGCGCGAGATACCAAGGCGATGGACACCGAATAGCCCGGCACGCCTTCGATAAACGGCAAGGTGCCGTCTAAAGGATCGATACACCAGAAATAGTCGTGTTGCAGACGCGCGCCGTCATCCGGACTTTCTTCCGACAATAAGGCCAAATCGTAACTGGCGCAGGTCGGTCGCAAGGTTTGCAGAATAATCTCCTGACTCAAATGATCGATTTCCGTCACTACCCGAGCAGCCAGACTGGTGCCACCGTCTTTGCTGTTTACAACAACCGCAGTATGCGCAGACTTGGCAATCAATTGTCCGGCCTGCATCGCCGCGGAGATGGCACACTGGCCGAGTAAATACAGATCGTCGGTTGACAAGCGCATCGGTTCTCCTGGTAATTTTATAATTGGGCGATGACTTGCCGCGCCAGCCGCTCGCTATAGCTGCTGGGGGACCAATAGCCGGGACTCCAGCCTTTTAAAAAGCGGTGAAAATCGGTCCAGGCTACTGGATAAAGTGCCCGCCAATCACGTTCGACCGCATCGGCATCGACGGGTTTTTGTTGACGCCGCAACGCCTGTTGCAAAGCCTGAAAATAAATATCCAGCAATTCGCTCTCTCGGCGTTGACATTCTTCCTGGCCCAAACAGCTATCGATAAAATACGCGACATCCTTGATTCCGCAACCGCCGCCGACGTATTGAAAATCCACTGCCGCGACCCGGCTGCCGTCCGCCGAAAAACAAAAATTGGCCAATTTGGCATCGCCGTGCACAAAGGTTTGATAAGGCGTATCGCGCAGTTTTTGATCAATCATCGGCGCGGCATTTTTCAAGACAATATCCTGCAAGGCCTCCCATTCGTTGGGCCGGGTTTGCAGATGCCAATAAGTGCCGGTGGGCCACAAACCACTGGGTTTTTCACCGATAAACGTGGCATGGAAATTGGCCAGCCAATTTAAACATGTGCGTATCTCCCGTTCCCCTGCCCGCGAGCGGCGTTGCGGAAACCCCACCGGATGCAGATCTTCCAAGACCATGACTATATCCTCACCGAACATTTCGAAAGCTAAACACGCCGGGACTCGGCAATCCGCGTCGCAAAGTTTGGCCCAGCCTTGGTACCAAGCCGCCTCTATCTGATAAGAGCGGACTTTGCGCCGATGCGACAGGTCTTCATTGGAACCGGGCGTTTGCAGACTTTGTGCCGACAGTTTTACGTGTTTGACGATCACGCTAGCACTGTCGCAGCCGCTTAAGCCATAGCGCAAAATATAGCCGTAGCCGCTCCACAGACTTTGAATGGTTTCAAGTTGAAATGCATCATCGGCACCGGTCGCCTGAAGCACGAGATCGCGAATGGTATTTTGCATGGGTGGAGAGTGCCTTAAAAGATTGCTATTTTCTGGGAATACGCCGAACGAAAGCCAGGCTCGCGTGTCGGATTGCGGTATCGTTGGTATAGTTCATACCGTCGTATAGCCCATACATTAAACATCACCGCCATGATAGCAACCATGAATTTTGCATCCGATAACTGGGCCGGCGCTCATCCGGCCATTTCCCAACGTTTGTTGGCAGCCTCCGCAGGCTTTTCGGCCCCCTATGGCGCCAGCGCGCTGGATCGCAAAATCGAGCAACAGTTTAACGAGCTATTCGAACGGGAAGTCGCAGTCTATTTCGTCAGCACCGGCACAGCCGCCAATTCGCTGGCACTGGCGGCCGTCAACCGTCCGGGCGGCGTCTCGTTTTGCCATCGAGAAGCACACATGCTGGAAGACGAATGCGGCGCACCGGAGTTTTTCACGCATGGCGCACGGTTGGCGCCAGTGGACGGCGACAACGGCAAAATCGATCCGGAAAATCTGAAAGCGGAAATCGAGCGTTTCCCGCCTAATTTTGTGCATGCCGGCCAACCCATGGCCATTTCCATCACTCAGGCCACCGAGATCGGCACGCTTTATCAACCGGAGGAGATTGCCGCGATTGCCGACATTGCCCAAACTTACGGCTTACCCTTGCACATGGACGGCGCGCGCTTTGCCAATGCGCTAGTCTCGCTGGGGTTAACGCCTGCGGAAATGAGCTGGAAACTAGGGATAGATATTGTGTCTTTCGGCGCCACCAAAAACGGCTGCTGGTGCGCTGAAGCCCTGGTGTTTATGAATCCGGCACAGGCCAAAGATTTACCGTTTATCCGCAAGCGCGCCGCGCAGTTGGTATCTAAAAGCCGGTTTATCGCCTGTCAGTTTGAAGCGTATTTAGACGACGGACTTTGGCTGAATCTCGCCTGCCACGCCAACGCGATGGCGGCGCGTTTGCAAAACGGCATTGCCCACTCAAAATACGCCCGCCTGGCCTGGCATGCAGAAGCCAATGAGGTGTTTGCCGTGCTAGACCAAGCGCAAGCGGACCGCTTGCAACAACAAGGCGCGGTGTTTTACCCCTGGAATCCGCCGCGCGCAAACCCTGGCCTGGTAGCCGACCAGGAAGTATTGGTGCGTTTAGTCACCAGTTTTGCGACACAAGCGGAGCAAGTCGATGCCTTTATCGAGCGTTTGGGCTGAGGCAGCCGATTTTGCGTGTCTATCGTCCCAAACTCCCAGCTGCCATGTACTGGTTAGTCACTCAACAGACCGGCTACGTCAGGCTATGAACTTGCCTGCCACCACAAATGATTTACAGCAGCGCGGCTCATGGCGGCGCAAGATGGCTATTACGCTGCTGATGCTTGGGTTATTTTGCCTGGCCCTATGGTGGCAGCGTTCAGTTCTGCTGGAGTTGTTACTGCAACAGGCCATGAAACAAAGCGCGCTCAGCGCACCCTCGTTGTCGGGGCTGTCGTTTGATTCCAAGCAAGCCAAGCTGGCTGAAATCAGCTTCGGCCTCGCCACACCGACTGGCAACTTATCGGTTGCGATGCAGAATGTTTCAACCGATTACGATCTGGAAAAACGAACTATCAGCAACGTCAGCATCGGTCACGCCGCGCTGAAATTCAACTACCACCCTACCGACCAAGCTGCGACGCAGACATCGGAAAACACTCCCATCAGCTTACCGCTGGACCGATTGAGCATCGCGAAACTGGAAGTTGATGTAGATACGCCTTGGGGCTTGAGCAGCTTTGCTGGTCAAGCGGACGTCACACGAGGTGCGGCCGATGCCATCGATGCAAGGTTTCAGGATGCCCAACAATCCATTCACCTAAATATGGATCCCGGTTTTAGCGCCGCCAAACTCAATGTCCAACGACTGCCAACTGGCAGTATATTCGAACTAAATGCCAGCCAGCTGGATGGCCCAGCCAAGCAAATTAAGCTGGATGCCGGCGCGCTTTCGTTGATCGAATGGCTCAGCAACAGCCTACTGATACCGCAGACTTTGCGGGCAAAAACTCAGTCATACGACTTAGCCAAATTAAGCCCGCTACTAAGCGCCACGCAGCTCAGTGCAAGCGCCACTACGCCGGACAACTTTGCCACGCTGCAAGCTGAAGCCTTTCTGACAAAAGATAAACAGTCTCTGCTGGCTATGGATTTGTCGATGACGAACAAGCAAACAATCGATATGAACGGCCGCCTGGACATGGCCGCCAGCGAGGCATTCGATTTAATCAAGCCCTGGTTACCGGCCATGGCGGCCAGTTGGACGGTTGCCGGCGGCAAGGCACAGGGAAATCTAAAACTGCATCGGCCAAGCAATCAAGACGTTTCCGGAACGGCACAATTGATTATCGCCGATTTGGCCTTGACGGCCGGCGCGGCGAAAATCGAGAACGGCAAGGTGGAACTGAACATTCCGGAGCTGGCGGATCGCGCCGTGGACTTGTCTGCCGAGATACCGACGCTGGGATTGGGTAAAGACTTAATAGCGCAAAATCTTAGTATCAAGGCCCGCTATCTCGATCAGGAACTGACACTAAGCCAAGCCGAGCTGGCACTATTCGGCGGCATCATGGAATTGAAACCGGACAAAATACCGCTGGAGCAAACGCCGATACTGCTGACTTTACGACTGCATGCAGTCGATCTGTCGCAACTTTTAATGAGCCTGGATTATCCAAATATTTCCGGAACCGGCTCAATAGACGGCGAACTACCGTTGCAGTTGTCGGCGGGGGCCATAGATGTGCAAGACGGCAGCCTCAGCGGCACACAGCCGGGTGTGTTACGCTATATGGGACCGGCCGATAGTCAGAATATCGCCTTTAAGGCTCTCAAAAACCTGGTTTACCGGAATCTGCAAGCCAAGGTAAATTATCGCCCAAACGGCGACTATCACCTGGGCTTACGCCTGGAAGGCAATAACCCGGAAGTATTGTCCGGCCATCCGCTGGCGTTTAACCTAAATATCAGCGGCCAGCTACCCGAGTTGCTACAAAAAGGTATTTTAGCCGGCGATTTGGAACGGACCATTTTGGAACAGGCTACCGCCAAACCGGCCGATGCTGGAGCATCGCCCAAACCCCCAAGCGGGGATCAACCACCCAAACCGCCGCCGGCGGACCGGAGGAATCAATGAACTGGAAAGCTGCAAGCAGCGCGGCCATCTTGTGCGGCAGCATCTACCTGACGGGGTGTTCGCCCTCCGTAAGGTTGGAAGCGCCGGACAAACCGATTGAGATCAATATGAACGTCAAAATCGAACACGAAATCCGTCTGAAAGTGGAAAAAGACGTAGACGAATTGCTTTCCAGCCAAAAAGGCTTGTTTTAAAGGAGCGAGTGATGAACAACAAAAATTTGCTATCAATTTTGGCGCCTTTGTTTCTGGGCTTATATCTGACCGCCCTGCCGGTCAACGCCACCGATCTAGCCCAGGCAAAATCGGCTGGGTTGGTGGGTGAACAAATGAACGGTTTCCTGGGCTTGGTCAAGCCCGATGCATCGGCCGAGATAAAAGCCCTGGTTGAGAGCATTAATGCCCAACGCCTGGCGGAATATCAACGCATAGCGGCTAAAAACGGCGTTGCTGTGGAGGAAGTGGGGCGACTGACCGCTCAGAAAGTCATAGGCCAAGCGGCACCGGGACAATTTGTAGAAACGGCTTCCGGCTGGACCCAGCGCTGACAGGCAAGAGCCTATAATGCAATACTGCACGGTATTCAAACGGCTTGAGATTTAGCCGGCAGCAAAGTAAAAATACCGTCATTTGTTCGCAGTGGCACTAATAAGTCAAATTTAGCTATCTCCCGACCTAAACCTGAACATCACCAGCACCACTCGGGAGAAGTTACCTTGCGATCCCACTTAGTCAAGGCGAGCACAACTCGTTAAAACCGCTGACTGGACAAGCAATTAGCTCTCTAAAGCGTCAATAATCAGACGATTCGGTCATTCGCTCACGCCGAGGAGAAACCAGGCACAATGCCCACAAAATCAATGTGCGACAAATTGTCACACTTTTTTATGGACAGCTGCATTTTAATCCAATAGAATGCGCCCACTTTCAGCGAAACGCAGATGATTCGAAAGGATCATGACCGTTAAATGAGGGGGGGATAGGCGACCGTTAATCCGGTATAAGAACAACAATAAACGCAAGAAATTAACCTACCGTACAACGGTAGGCGTCCAATCAATATAAAAAATAAGACCGGACGAAGCCCACTTTACGTGGGCTTTTTTATGCCTGCCGTTCAACTCACAAACCCGCCACTTTTTTATCGTCTTCTTCCTGAAAATTCCTGTAGTTGATGGATATTTTCAAACCGGCAAAGCGGCCGGACATCTTGATCAATTCGGAGGTGGTTTTATCGAACATCAACCTGACTTCGCTCAAAGCTCTGTCCTCGTAACCTTCTTCGATATCCTTGGCATCCAGCCGAAAATGGTAAAGATACACTTCCTGCTTTTCTTCATCGGTGATTTCCAGCGGCTCGCCCAGTTGTTTAATTACCGTGGCTTTTTTTGGCAGCAGCGCGGCTATTTTCTCCATTTGATCAGCCTTGGCTCTCAACTGTTTTTTCTCTTCGTTAATTTCCGCACCGCCCAGCGAACGAAACGAAGCTTCCAGAAACTCCGGTGGAGCGATTTGTAAAAACAAGTTGGAGAAGGTCCAGTCCGTGATTTTATCTTCCTTGTTAAAGGCCAGATCCAGATAAAAACTGATTTCCGGCGCAATCAACTTGCTGTCTTTATCGATCTTACGAAACCAATAGCGCCAGCGTTTGCCGTCGCCGGTATGCTCTTCGCTGCTGGCGTGCAGCTTAGCCAAGGACACAAAATCTTCGCTGAACAGTTTGGGTTGCTTGAAATGCACGGTGAAATCCTCTTTGGAGGTCACCGCAAAATAACGATCAAACTCATCCATTTGCAAATAAGTCTGGTAGGCGTGCAACCAGTGCAAACAACCCGTCATGCTGCTGAGTAATACAAAAGCCAGAGACAGGCGAAAAAAGCGGTTAATTTTAGTCATAGCACCCTCAGTGCCGGGTAGGCGAGTGATTATCAGTTTCGGCTGCCGGATTGGTCAGCAGGTTCTCCACATCAACCTTGTCAAAGTGGTATTGCGCTCCGCAAAATTGGCAATCGACTTCGATGTCGTCGCGTTCCCGCAAAATTGCTTCCAACTCTGACCGCCCCAATGCCGCTAAAGTGCCGCCGATTTTTTGCCGGGAGCAATTGCATTTAAATTCCACTGGCTCCGGATCGTAAATCCTGACCTTTTCTTGATGAAATAAACGGTGCAACAAGTCCTCGCAATCCAGACTCAACAGTTCGTCGGCGGTAACGGTATTCGCCAATATTTCGATGCGTTCCCAGTCGGCTTTGTTCTGATTGCTACTCGGTAACTCCTGGATGAACAGGCCGGCCGCATGGGTTTGATTGGCAAACAGCCACAACCGGGTATCAAGCTGCTCGGACTGAGTGAAATAGGTTCTCAACACATCCGCCAGCGTTTCCGCCTCCACACCGACGATGCCTTGATACGGTTCGGCATTTTCCGATTCCACGGTCAATACCAATCGGCCGCCCTCACCTACCATGTCCAGCAAATTTGCGCCGGCAACAGTGGCCTCACTGCGCACCAAGCCTCTGATTTGCCGTTCATTGCTGGATTGCGCTACCAGGGCTTTCAAATCGCCGCCGCCCTGAATCTGCATGATCATCGCGCCTTTAAACTTGATGGTTGCCGACAACAACACCACCGCCGCCAAGGCTTGTCCCATTTGCGCATCGACGGCATCATTGACTAAATGTTGATATTGTTTGGCTTGCTGCCAACTTTGTTCCAGCCGCACCCATTCGCCACGAACTCCGTGTTCCTCGAAAATAAAGCGGCGTAAGCAATCTTGTTGTTTCATGATTTAGTGGAATCCTCTTGAATAAGCGGAGATTATAATCCGCACACCCTCATCATTCGACCTCGGGATGCACTCATGTCTTTTCTATTCAAAAAAACCGCCATGCCCAGCGCCGACCAAGCCTTACCAGGACGTCAGCAAGCCATAGACAGCGGCCTATTTCACGCCGTCAACGGACATCCTATCCATCCGCCATTTCCGGCGCATCTGCGACAAGCCGTGTTCGGCATGGGCTGTTTCTGGGGTGCCGAGCGTAAATTCTGGCAACAAGCCGGCGTATTCAGCACCGCAGTGGGCTATGCCGGCGGCTTTACGCCCAACCCTACTTATCAGGAAATTTGCACCGGCATGACCGGCCACGCCGAAGTGGTGTTGGTGGTGTTCGACCCGAGCGTAGTGTCTTACCAGGATTTATTGGCAATATTTTGGGAATCTCACAATCCCACCCAAGGCATGCGACAAGGCAACGATGTCGGCACCCAATACCGATCAGTCATCTATTGCCAGGACGACCAATATCAAGCGGCCTTGGCAAGCCAACAACAATACCAAGCAAAATTAACAGCCGCCGGCTTTCCAGCAATAACCACCGAAATCCGCAATGCTCCGACTTTTTATTATGCCGAGGAAGATCATCAACAGTATCTGGCTAAAAACCCGTCCGGTTACTGTGGCTTAGGCGGCCTGGGTGTCTGTTTTTCCAGATAGCCGAATCGCCGAGAAATCCTAAGGCATTATAAGACTTGAGATTATTGTTTCCCCGCCATCCCGGGAGAGTTTTTCCGGTTGACTTTTAGGAAAAAATCCTTCAATTTACGCGCTTGGTGTGGCTCTCCCTCTGCGCTCGGTTATAGCCGAACAAGCCCTAAAGGGCAGTCATCCAAACAGAGCTTTAAAACTAATATTAGTCTTAACAACACAAAACCGTACTCTGTCTCATCAACAGATTACCAGGAGGAAACATATGAAGAAGCCTGTAAAAAACTGGCTGCTTGCTTCGACTGTAGCGACTTTACTTGCTGCACCAACTGTCTCTACCGCTAACAGCGATGTTGAAAAACTGACACAAGACCCAGCCAACTGGGCTACATGGGGCGGCGACTACGCCGGCACACGTTACAGCAAGCTGTCGCAAATCAACGCTCAAAACGTTAAAAACCTGCAACCAGCCTGGTCTTTTTCTACAGGTGTTTTGCGCGGTCATGAAGGCGGCCCTTTGGTTGTTAACGGCGTCATGTTCATCCACACCCCGTTCCCAAACACCGTTTACGCGATCGACCAAAAAACTAAAGCAGTCATCTGGGAATTTACCCCAACCATGGACGCTGACGTCACCATCCCAGTAATGTGCTGCGATACCGTTAACCGCGGTTTGGCTTACGGCGACGGCAAAATCTTCCTGCAACAATCAGACACCGTACTGACTGCGCTGGATGCCAAAACCGGTAAGCGCGTATGGAGCGTACAAAACGGCGACCCTAAATTGGGTATGACCAACACCAACGCACCATTGGTTGTTAAAGATAAAGTCATTACCGGCATTTCCGGTGGTGAGTTTGGCGTACGCGGCTTCTTGGCTGCTTACAACATCCGCACCGGCCAGCTGGAATGGAAAGGCTACAGTATGGGTCCGGATAAAGACACCCTGTTGAAACCAGGCAAATCCACCACTTGGCAAGACGGCAAAGTCACCCCTGTTGGCGCTGACTCTGGCACCAGCACCTGGAAAGGCGACCAATGGAAAATCGGCGGCGGCACTACCTGGGGCTGGTATTCTTACGATCCTAAACTGAACTTGGTTTACTACGGTTCAGGCAACCCATCGACCTGGAACCCTGTACAACGTCCAGGCGACAACAAATGGTCCATGTCTTTGTGGGCGCGTGACGCCGACACCGGTGAAGTTAAATGGGTTTACCAAATGACTCCACACGATGAATGGGACTATGACGGTATCAACGAAACCGTTCTGGTTGACCAAGAAGTCAAAGGCAAAATGCACAAAACCATCGTGCATTTCGACCGTAATGGCTTCGGTTATACCCTGGACCGCGAAACCGGCGAATTGTTGGTTGCTGAGAAATTCGACAAATCCGTCAACTGGGCGTCTCACGTCGATCTGAAATCAGGCCGTCCTGAAGTAGTGCCAGAGTTTTCTACCGAGCACAACGGTGAAGACGTCAACACTGTAGGTACTTGCCCTGCAGCGTTGGGTTCTAAAAACCAACAACCTGTTTCTTACTCTCCACAAACCGGCCTGTTCTACATTTCAGGCAACCATTTGTGCATGGAGTATGAACCCTTTGAAGTTTCATACACCGCGGGTCAACCTTATGTAGGTGCCACGCTGTCGATGATGCCTGCCGGCGCTGACGTGCTGACTGGTAAAAAAGACGGCACCACCAACTTGGGTCAGTTCACTGCGTATGACGCTAAAACCGGCAAAATCGCTTGGTCCAACAAAGAGCAATTCTCTGTATGGTCAGGTTCGGTTGCTACCGCTGGCGGCGTCGTATTCTACGGCACCCTGGAAGGCTACCTGAAAGCAGTTGATGCTAAAACCGGTAAAGAATTGTACAAATTCAAAACTCCGTCCGGCATCATCGGTAACGTCAATACTTGGGAATTTGAAGGCAAACAATACGTTGGCGTTCTGTCAGGTATCGGCGGTTGGGCTGGTATCGGTATCGCTGCCGGTATCGACGACGGTACTTCTGCATCCAGCTCAGAAGGTTTGGGCGCGGTGGGTGCATACAGAAGCTTGAGCTCTTACACCAAATTGGGTGGTACACTGACTGTGTTCGCTCTGCCTAACTAAGATCTAACCCGTTAGATTTCAGTAAAGCAAGCCTTGGCCGAGTAATCGGCCAAGGCTTTTTTACGTATAGACCCCAGCTAAAAGGAAACTGCGATGAAAATGTTCTCACCCGCCTCAAAATTAATAATGACGGCGACCTTGGCTGTATCAGCGATTTCTGTGAACGCCCAAGACAAATTCAGGGTTTGCGCCGACCCGTTAAACCCGCCCTATTCGACCAAAGAACAAACCGGCTACGAAAACAAAATCGCCGCCCTATTTGCCGAACAGTTAGGACAGGAACTGGAATATACCTGGCTACCGGAAAGAATCGGCTTTATCCGCAACACATTGAAAGCCGAGAACGATAACGGCGAAGGTTTTAAATGCGATGTAGTGATGGGCGTGCCAGCCGGCTACGATCTTACCGATACCAGCAAACCCTACTTCCACTCGACTTATGTGCTGCTGATTGCCAAAGGCCGCGGCTGGGACGATATTAAAGACAGCGCACAACTAGCCAATCTCCCATTGGCCAGGCAGGAAAAGCTGAAAATAGCAATGTTCGACCGCGGCCCAGGCACAGAATGGCTGCAAAAAAACGGCTTGCTGGAGCAAGGGATTCCCTACCAAAGCATGACCGGAGACAGCGAACACAACACCGCTATGCAAATCGAAAAAGACTTACGTGCCAAAAAAATAGATATGGTGATACTTTGGGGACCTATGGCGGGATATGTGCAATCGCAAGCCCCAAAAGGCAGTTATATTGCTATACCTATGCAATCTTCACCGGGCTTAAAGTTTGATTTTTCAATAGCCATGGGCCTGCGTCAAGGCGACAACAAACGTAAGCAACAACTGAATGATTTGATCGACAAAAACCTGGATAAAATCCAGGCCATCATCGCAAGTTACGACATTGCCGTATTGCCGATCCCGGCAGACACCGGCAAAAAAGACGACGATTGAAATGCCATTTAAGAGCTAACGTCCAAACAATCTAACCAGATGCGCAAAATGTCCGGCTTTATCATCGGTTAATTGCGACCAATCGAACCGCCAGCGCCAATTTCCTTCGGTTGTGCCTGGCGTGTTCATTCTGTCGGGTGATCCCAACTTCAGAATATCCTGCATCGGTATCACCGCCAGATTGGCAACCGAGCCTAACGCGGCATGAATCAAGGCACTGGGCATGGGCAGGCTAGACCAGCCAAGATAATCGTATATACGCTGTTTCTCGCCGTCATTAAGCCCTTCGAACCAGCCCAGCGTGGTATCGTTATCGTGGGTACCGGTGTAAACCACGCTATTTTTCTGATAATTGCAGGGCAAATAAGGATTGCGACTATCGTCGCCGAAAGCAAACTGCAAAATTTTCATGCCCGGCAAATCGAAATCGTCGCGCAAAGCTTCTACGTCTTCGGTAATAATCCCAAGATCTTCTGCCACCAAGGATAGCGAGGCAAATTGCTCCTGAATAGCCGCCAGCAATTCCGCACCCGGCGCTTTAACCCAACGCCCGTTGATAGCGGTATGCTCGCTGGCCGGAATCTCCCATGCCGCCTCTAAGCCGCGAAAATGATCGATTCGCAAAATATCGAACATTTCGTACTGGGATTTGATTCTATCTAACCACCATTTAAAATCGGTTTTCTGCAAATATTTCCAGTCATAGTGCGGGTTCCCCCAACGCTGACCGTTCTCAGAGAAATAATCGGGCGGCACGCCGGCCACGACATCCATTTCGCCCAAATCGTTAAGTTTGAAGACCGCCCGGTTCGCCCAAACATCGGCACTGTCGTACGATACAAAGATCGGAATATCGCCAAACATCAGTACGCCATGTTTGGCGGCGTAATCTTTCAACTCGTGCCATTGCCGGAAAAACACATACTGCTCGAATTTGATCGTTTCGATCACAGCCTTCAGTAACTGCTTTGATTCATTCAGTGCGCCCGGCTCGCGTTGCTTCAGTGCGTCCGGCCATTGATTCCAGCTTTTATGTCCAAACACATTACGTAAGGCGATAAACAAGGCAAAGTCGTCCAGCCAATCGGCTTTTTCCACGCAGAACTGCTTAAAATCGTGCTGCTGCTCGGCATCAGCCAAGCTTTGAAAACCATAGAACGCTTTCGTTACCAAACAACTTTTGGTGTATTCGGCGTTGGTATGGCAATCGCCGCAACGGTCGGTAGTTTGCAGCCAACCCTTATCGGCTAGCCATTGAATGTTAATCAGGGCAGGATTGCCGGCATGTGCCGACAAGCACTGGTAAGGTGAACCGTCGCCATGCGTCATGCCCAGCGGCAAGGTCTGCCAGACGGTAGCACCTATATCGTGCAGAAAATTAACAAAATTGAAGGCTTCCTTACCCAAATCACCACACTCTCCACGGCCCGGGAGCGATGTTATATGTAACAAAACACCTGCGCGGCGTTTATCCAAGAGAGCACCCATGTTGTTTGTTCCATTTTATTATATTTGAATACCGCGCCGCATTGCGCCGCCCATCGCTGGACTGCCGCAGCCTTGTGTAAACGACAAGGCCAGATAGGGCGGCGGCTCTTCGCCCAGTAAACGATATAGATTGCTCAAATTAAGCCGATATTGTTTTTCAAAATCGCTGACCGCTTCGCCGGGATTATAATCACCGAACCACCAAAACCAATCCGACCCCTCGCAGACGCCCAATTGCACCTGTGCGGCAGCCAATTGTTGCTCGGAGAGTTTGCCGTTGGCGACCGCTTTGTCGAAAGCGTTTTTGACATCAGCCAACATCTCCCAGCCGCAGTTCTTATCGGCATCGCCGATCCAAGTCGAAAACGTACCATACACCCAACTACCGGCCACCAATTTCGGCAAGGACCCAGACTGGGGAGCGGCACTATCCAGATAGTCAGAAAAAGTGGTTAATTCGATACGCGGATGTTCGCTAAGCCGCTTATACAGCGCACTAAGAAAATGATACCCGTTATCCGGAAAATATTCCCAGGCATTTTCGCCATCCATGATTATCGAAACCAGGGGCGTCTGTGGCTCATAATCGGCGATATTTTCCAAGTGCTGAATCAGATCAGCCACCGCATCATCAGCATGCCATTTTGAATATTCAAATCCGATTAAATCCGACAAGCCGTCGTCCCGAAAAAAACAGGCGATCTCCGCAGAACCCAGCTTAAAGGGGCGATGCACAGTAACTGCTTCGCCAAGCGCGCTGGCGCGTATGCTGTTATGCAAGACATTACCGCCACTGGCGGCCCATTTGAAACCAAAATCAGCTAACACTTCCAGGGTCCGCTGACTGATACTGCCTTCAGACGGCCAGCACCCTTGCGGTTCGAAACCGAAAAAATGCCGAAAGGTCGCTAAGCCTTTTTGCAAATGCCAACGCACGCGCTCTTCACCACCGGGGTAATGACTAATACCCGGCAAGGTTACGCCAGGCATTGCCTCGCGGGCACTGTCTATCTCGAGCATCAACGGCATGATGGGGTGCGCATAAGGCGTCACCGACAGTTCGATGCGGCCTTTTCTAGCCAAAGCCTTATAGCGGTAGATAACTTTCGACAACAGATCGCGAATAATTTCAACAATCTCGATCCTGTCATGCAGACTAAAGCCGCTGCCTTTTTCGATTAAGCGTTTGACGCGGTTATCTTTGAGTTTGACCGTCTCGCCCATCCAGACCAAGTGATACCAGACCAAAATGTCGGAAATAAATTGCGCATTCAGGTAATTGACCGAGTCCTGGTGAGCTTCAATCCAGTCTGCCATATTGGTTAGCTTACGAAAAGCCGGATAGCGTTCGATCTGCCGCTCCCGGTTGGCTTTTCGGCAATCGCGTAACAACTTTAAGCGCTTTTCCGGATCGGCGGAAACCGAAGGTTCGACCAAAGCAGCCAACAGAGGGTCCTTGATGGCAATTCTATCGTGCAAATAGCCGTTGACTTGGTTGGAATAATCTTCGATCTGCTCCAATAGGATAGGAGCAAAATTCACCACCGCTTTAGCCCCCGGCACGGCTTCCAGATGCGCGACCATATCCACATAATCCTTGATCACATGCAGATAGGTCCACGGCAACTTGAATTCGCCGCTCTGCATGTCTCGGTACTCAGGCTGGTGCATGTGCCAGCAGAGCACCAGCTTAAGCTTTTTATCGGACATAATTCCGTCTTTGTCCCAGCATATCGGATGTCACCAACACCACGCCGCCCTCGCTGACATGAAAACGTTTTTCGTCTTCCGCCCGGTCCTCGCCGATCACGGTACCTTCCGGTATTTGACAACCCTTTTCGATGATGGCTTTGGTAATCCGGCAATGTCTACCGACATTCACTTCGGGCAAAATCACTGAATCCTGCACCGAGCTGTAGGAGTTAACACGCACCATAGAGAACAGTAAGGAATGGCGCACCGTGGCGCCGGAAATCACGCAACCGCCGGAGACCATAGAGTCGATCGCCTGGCCGCGTCTATCGTCATCGTCAAACACAAATTTAGCCGGTGGCGTTTGCGCTTGATAGGTCCAGATCGGCCAAGTATTGTCGTACAAATTCATATCGGGTTTGACACCGACCAATTCCATATTGGCCGCCCAATAGGCATCGATGGTTCCCACATCGCGCCAATAGCTTTGCTGGCCGCTTTGTAAATCGAGGAACGGATAGGCGTTGACCCGATATTTTTCGATCACTGACGGAATGATGTCCTTACCAAAATCACGGCTGGAGCCTTTGGTATCGGCATCTTTGATCAGTTGTTCGAACAAGAAACCGGCATTGAAAATATAAATACCCATGGAAGCCAACGCCGTGTTTTCCCGGCCGGGCATCACCGGCGGATTTTCGGGCTTTTCCACAAACGCCTTCACCCGGCGATTTTCATCGACGTGCATTACACCAAACGCCTTAGCGTCTTCCAGTGAGACTTCTATACAACCGATCGTCAGATCGGCCTTATTGGCAACGTGATCGGCCAGCATCACCGAATAGTCCATCTTGTAAATATGATCACCAGCCAATACCAATACAAACTCAGGATTACGGGCCCGCAAGATGTCGATGTTCTGATATATCGCATCGGCGGTGCCTTGGTACCAGGAATGTTCGTCATGCCGTTGTTGCGCCGGCATCAAGTCGACATATTCACCAAACTCGCCGCGCAAAAAACCCCAACCCTGCTGGATGTGGCGAATTAGCGAATCAGCTTTATACTGGGTAAGGATACCGATCTTGCGAATGTCGGAGTTAATACAGTTGGATAGAGGAAAGTCGATGATACGGAATTTACCGCCAAACGGCACCGCCGGCTTGGCCCGCCAGTCGGTCATATCCTTCAGCCGCGATCCGCGTCCGCCAGCCAGAATTAACGCAATGGTGTTGCGGGTTAAATCATTGACCCGTCTCTCCGTTTGATGTGTATCGACGACTGACATGTGTATCCTCTTTCAATTAAATAAGCTTTACCGCCCAAAACCGACTGCAACCGACATTTCACAGATTTCTCTACCTGCCACTTGCCGCGTAGAGCCATTATCGTTACTCTTCACGGAAAAGTAAAAACTCAAGCGATTTGATGCTGAAAAGTCGGTCATTACCAAAATTGCTATTCCTGCCAACCGATAACTAACTATAACTGAGGCATTGCAAAATGAACAAGCCAAGCAAAACCAACACGCTTGATTCAGAACTAATCAAACTCACCGAAGCAAAGCATCACGATCCTTTCGCCCTGCTAGGCCGTCATGGTCAAGGCCGCGATAACGTCATCAGAGTGTATTTGCCCTACGCGGAAACCGTAAGAATCAACAGTCCCAAAGGCCCAGAATTCTCTCGTATTCCCGACACCGATTTTTTCGAATACCATCCGGGCAACGAAGCCATCCCCGAGCATTACCCATTATTTTGGACGGACAAGGACGGCTACGACCATCAACACTACGACCCATACTGCTTCGGCCCGGTGCTGCCGGAATTCGACCAACATTTGTTTGCCGAGGGTCGGCATTGGCATATTTACAAAAAGCTTGGCTCGCATCTGCACAGCGTTGCCGATATTCCCGGCGTACATTTTGCGGTTTGGGCGCCGAACGCACAGCGGGTCAGCGTGATCGGCGACTTCAATCGCTGGGACGGCCGCTGCCATCCGATGCGCAGCTTGGGCAGTAGCGGTATCTGGGAAATTTTCATTCCCGGCCTGTCTGCCGGCTGCTTGTACAAGTTTGAAATTCTGAATCGCCATACCGGCCAACTGCTAGTCAAAACCGACCCTTACGGCCAGCAATTCGAATTCCGTCCGCAAACCGCTGCGATTGTCACAGTAGAAGACAGCTATACCTGGCAAGACGGCAGCTGGATGGACCACCGTCCGCAGCACGACTGGCTGCATCAGCCGATGTCGATTTACGAGGTACACTTGGGCTCCTGGCGGCGCGACCATCGCGGCAATTTCCTGAATTATCGCGAGCTTGCCGAGCAGTTGGTGGATTACGTCAAGGAACTGGGGTTTACTCATATCGAGTTATTGCCGGTCACCGAACACCCTCTGGACATTTCCTGGGGTTATCAAACCACCGGTTATTTTGCGCCGACCAGCCGCCACGGCACGCCGGACGATTTCCGTTATTTTGTCGACCACTGCCATCAAAACGGCATCGGCGTAATTTTGGATTGGGTGCCCGCCCACTTTCCAAAAGACAACTTCGCTCTGGGCCGCTTCGACGGCACGCCGCTTTACGAACACGAAGACCCACGTAAAGGCGAGCACCGCGACTGGGGCACCTTGATTTACAACTACAGCCGCAACGAAGTGAAAAACTTCCTGCTGTCCAGCGCCTTCTTCTGGCTGGAGGAATTCCACCTCGACGGCCTGCGGGTCGATGCGGTGGCGTCGATGCTGTATCTGGACTACTCGCGCGACGCCAACGACTGGATTCCGAACATGTACGGCGGTAACGAAAACCTGGAAGCCATCGACTTCCTGCGTCAAATGAATACCGTCACCCACGAGCAGCATCCCGGCACGGTGATCATGGCCGAGGAATCGACCTCGTGGCCGCAAGTGACTCGGCCCACCTGGACCGGTGGCTTGGGCTTCTCGATGAAGTGGAACATGGGCTGGATGCACGACATTCTGCATTACATGCAGGAACAACCGATCCACCGCTCATACCATCATGATTCGCTGACTTTCGGCCTGCTTTACGCATTCACAGAAAACTTTGTGCTGCCGTTCTCGCACGACGAAGTGGTGCACGGCAAAGGCTCGATGTTGAATAAGATGCCGGGCGATGAATGGCAACGCTTTGCCAATTTGCGTCTACTGTACACGATGATGTTTACTTATCCGGGCAAAAAATTGTTGTTCATGGGTTGCGAATTCGGCCAAGGCACCGAGTGGAGTTGCAACCGTACGCTTGATTGGTACGTATTGGACTATCCGCATCACAAAGGCCTGCAAACCCTGGTTAAAGACTTGAATAAACTCTATTCCAGCCATACCGCCCTGCACCGTTACGACTTCGACCATCACGGATTTGAATGGATCGATTGCCACGACTATCAACAATCTATCATTAGTTATCGCCGCAAATCGGCGCATGAAGATTTGATCGTGATCCTGAACTTCACCCCGGTCCCGCGCGAAAGTTACCGGATCGGCGTACCTAATCCCGGCACCTATTACGAGATTTTCAATTCCGATTCTCAATATTACGACGGCAGCAACCTTGGCAATGGCTCGGTGTTGTCAGAACCGCAACCCTGGATGAACCAAGACCACTCCATTTCCGTCACCTTGCCGCCCCTGGCCGGTATTATTTTGAAAATGTAGTTTTAGCGCCATGAAAAAAATTCTGTTCGCGAGCAGCGAAACCCACCCCTTGATCAAGACCGGCGGCCTGGCGGATGTCGCCGGCAGCCTGCCTCTGGCCCTGGCCGCGTTGGGCCAGGACGTGCGCATCATCATGCCCAATTACCAGGGCATCAAGAACTGCGAACCCGGCCGTTACCTATGCACGGTGCGAGTCAACAATTGCGACGTTAACCTACTGGAAACCCGCTTGCCGGACAGTGATGTCATCGTCTGGCTGGTGGATTATCCGCCGTTCTTTAATTTTCCGGGTAACCCATACCTTGATGAAGCCGGACGCCCCTGGCCGAACATTGGTGAGCGCTTTGCGCTGTTTTGCCGCATCATCGTCGAAGTGGCCACCAACCGGGCTTATTTAGACTGGCACGCCGACATTGTGCATTGCAACGATTGGCAAACCGGATTGGTACCGGCACTGCTGTCATTGGAACCCAACCCGCCGGCGACGATTTTTACCATTCACAATATGGCCTACCAAGGACTGTTTCCCGGCAGCACCTACGCCCAGTTAAATCTGCCAGGACAATTACTCCACCCGGACGGTCTGGAATTCCACGGCATGCTGTCCTTTATCAAGGGCGGGTTGAGCTATTCCGACCGTATTACCACGGTGAGCCCCACTTATGCCCAGGAAATCCAGACCCCTGAATTCGGTTACGGCTTGGAAGGCTTGTTGGCGCATAAACAAAGCCAGTTACGCGGCATTCTGAACGGCATTGATGTGTCGGTCTGGAATCCGGCGAACGACGCCTATATCGCAAAGCCTTTCAGCGTCGATACCCTAAAAGACAAGCAAATCAATAAAGCGGCACTCCAACAACAACTGGGCTTGCCGGTGGAATCGGAAACGCCCTTGTTTGGTTTGATTGGCCGCTTGGTCGAACAAAAAGGTATCGATCTGGTACTAAGCTGTTTACAAGAGATGACCACCCTACCCTTGCAATTTGCCTTACTGGGCAGCGGCGATAAAAGCATCGAATACCGCCTGCAGGAATTTGCCCGCTTATATCCGGAAAAAGTATCCATCACCATTGGCTACGACGAACGCTTGGCGCATCAAATCGAAGCCGGCGCCGACATCTTCCTGATGCCTTCGCGCTTCGAACCTTGCGGCTTAAACCAAATGTATAGCCAATGCTATGGCACGATACCTATCGTCAGAAAGACCGGCGGCTTGGCAGACACGGTAGTCGACGCACTTCCGGAAAGTATTGCCAACGGCACCGCCAGCGGCATCTCGTTCAACGATGCGTCGGCGGCCGCGCTGATAGAAGCCATCAAACGCAGCCTGGTGTTATTCCACAATCGACCAGTCTGGAAGAAAATTCAACGTAACGCGATGCTCAAGGATTTCTCCTGGCAAAACAGTGCGAATCAATATCTCGCGCTTTACAATGAAATTTAAACCCTGCTTGGCCGGCTTGATGTTGATAGCCGGCCAAGCACTTGCCGACGAATCGGTGATAGAAGTGATCCCCCTGATGAACCGTCCGGCCTCCGACGTACGCGCTTTACTGGCACCGCTGCTGGATGCCGATGATCGCGTCATCGAGAACGGTGCCAGTCTGATCGTTAAAACCAATCCCGCCAAACTCGGCGAAATCCGGGCCGTCATTCAAAAACTCGACGCCCGGCTCAGCAATTTAGTCATCAGCGTCTTGCAAACCAGTAGCAAAACCGCAGCCGAATTGAACGCAGAAGCGGCCATTGCCGCCACGCCGAATAGGATTCAGATGCACGGCATGATGGGCAACAGCGAAGACTTGCGAAACCGGCAACAACACCAACAATTACGCACCCTGGAAGGCCAGGCGGCCCATATCAAAACCGGACAGGTCCGGCCGGTGCAAAATTACAGCGTATACGACTCGGGCTATGGTTACGGCTCCGCGGTGAGCAGCAATACCCAGATGATTGAAGCCAGTACCGGCTTCGCTGTTACGCCGCGCTTGGCCGGCAACCAGGTCACTCTCGATATAGAACCGTGGTCGGATAGCTTTCAGCGCAACGGCCACATCGAAACCCAATCCGCTCACACCACTTTACGCGCCAATCTCGGCGAATGGGTGGAAATTGCCGGCAACACCGACACTGAACAATCCGACAATCACGGCTTCAACAGTTTCAACCACAGCACCCGGCAAAATGCTTTACGCATTCTGATCAAAGTCGATCAAGCCGATTAATCCGGACCCGCCCTAAACGACAATCCGACCAGATAGCCTCATGGCATTATTTTCGGAATCTGTGCGCGGCAACATAATATCAATATCGACATTGGCGGAAAGCGCATACTTATTGGTTATGATGGCCCGACAAATTCATGCCGATAGCCTTATGAGCATTACTGCCAAATGTTCCGCCACCGTTCTGACATATTTTCTTACGATTATATGTCTGGCAACATCCGGATGGGTATCCGCCCAGGAAACACTGCGGGTGCTCAGTTGGGACGGTTACGCCGATAGTGAAGTGGTTTCGGCATTCCAGCAGCGGTTCGACGTGGCGATAGAGTTAACCCTGGTAACGTCCGACGACGACCTTTGGCAGAAAATCAATGGTGGCAACTATGACGTATTTGCTGTCAATACTGCGGAATTGCAGCGTTATATCGATCAAGGCCTGAGCAGGCCGATCAGCATGACAAATATTCCCAACCATGCCCGGCAGTTGCCGCGTTTCCAAAACTTGCAAGCCATCCCCGGCCTGGTTCGCGGGAACGACACGTATGCTGTCCCTTACACCTACTCGGAAATGGGGCTGATCTATAACCGCAAACTCATTAACACTCCCCCCCAATCCATGTCGGCTATGTGGGACCCAGCCTATCGGGACCGAGTATTGGCTTTTAACGCCAGTAATCACAATTTCTCCATAGTCGGCTTATTAAGGGGCGTATCCAATCCGTTCCGGATGACAGATCCCGAGCTAAAACA
Source organism: Methylomonas defluvii (assembly GCF_033949435.1). NCBI lineage: Bacteria > Pseudomonadati > Pseudomonadota > Gammaproteobacteria > Methylococcales > Methylococcaceae > Methylomonas > Methylomonas defluvii. The sequence continues at coordinate 140,309 of NZ_JAXARY010000013.1, forward strand.
GGCCGCTCGCGAATTGGCCAAGTTACGCCGTAATGTGCTGACCTTTTACGCGACCGCGGAGGAAGCGACCAGGCTTTTTGTCAAATATGACATAGCCTTGATTTTCGGTAATTACGGCACCCAGCAACTGAAAGCTCTGCGCGAAGCAGGTGCAGACATTGGTTATGTGATTCCCCGCGAAGGTGCGTTGGCCTGGCTGGATTGCTGGGCCATCACCCAAAATAGCCGGAACCCCGAGTTGGCAGAAAAATGGATTAATTACACCTTGGAAAAATCGGTCAGCGAACGACTCACCCAGCAACACGGCTTGGCAAACACCATTACAGCGCCGGAGAACGACAACACCCAAAACCAACCCATTATTTGGCTGGAACCGATACTCGATCCGCTGGCGCGCAAAACGCTATGGGATAGAATCATTTCCGGTGAAGCACCCGAGGCATTTTAAGTGCGCTCCAGCATAGGCATAAAACTGGGTTTCTGGCTGGCATTGCTGGGCACGCTATCGACAGGCCTGACCGGTTATTATGTCTACGACCGCAGCCGGGCCATGCTGGTGGGAATCGCCAAGGATAAACTGCTCAACGACACCCAAGCCGTGGGAAACCGATTTGCCGATGCGTTGGCAGCTACCGCCAGCAGCGTCAAGTTTCTAAGCAATTTGCCGGTCAGCGCCGACATTGTCTCGGCAACACCTGACGCAAAGTTGGGCATACGTAAAAATCAATTGGCAGAGATTTTTGTCAGCTTGCTGAATGCCCATCCCGAATACAGTCAAATCCGTTTGATCGACACGCAGCATTACGGCAAGGAATTAGTCAGAGTCGATAGAGATCAAGACAACCTCAAAGTGATTGCCGACGCGCAGTTACAAGAGAAAAACCATTTTCCTTACGTATTCGAAACCGTGCCGCTGGCTGCGGAGCAATATTACGTTTCGGAAATCAATTTAAATCAGGAATTAGGCACGCACCTGGGATTCGGCAAACCCACACTGCGGATAGCGATGCCGATCAAGTCGGCCAACGCCACCATCGCAGTGATCGTCATCAATGTCGATTTACAAGGGCTATTCGAGCAAGTACGCGGCAATATTCCCGACGATATTGAATTGCTGCTCAGCAACGACAGAGGGGACTATTTAATTCACCCCGACGCGGCAAAAACCTTTGGATTTGAGAGCGGCCGCAGTTTCCTGATTCAGGAAGACATCCCGAACGTAAAAGCGATTCTGGCTGGCAAACAAGCGCATTCGGTATTCGCGACCAGCGATACGCAAAGTTTGGCCGCTTCTTCACTCGCCGCTTTCGTAAAACTGCCGTTGGGCTCGGAAAGCAGCGGACGCTTCGCCATGCTGGGTTTATATACGCCGCTGAAAAACGTTTTGCAGGAAAGTAAAGCTCTGGGAGTGAGCGTTATCGAAATAACCTTGTTGTTCAGCCTGCTGGCAAGTGCAATTTCGCTAATGTTGGCGCGCGTCCTGGCAAAACCGCTCAATTCGATGACCACCGCCATCGGTCAATTCAAGCTGGGCACGCCGCTGACCGGGTTACCGACACATCGTAACGACGAAATCGGCTATCTGGCGAATAGTTTCATGTCGATGACCGAACAATTAAACTCGCAAATAGCCGAGTTACATGCCTCCGAAGCTAAGTTGCATGCCATTCTCGACAACGCCCCCGTCGGCATTTGGTTGGCCGACCTTGATACGCGCTTTTTGTTTGTGAACCATACTTTTTGCGATGCCCTTGGCCTGCCGGAAACCCGTTTAATTGCCAACGAACCATTGGCCGAGTTGTTCGGCGCGGAGATCGCAGCCCGTTTTTTAAGTGCCGATCAAGCGTGTTTAGCGCAAGCAAATCAAGCACATCAGTCCCTCGAGCAAATAAAATTTGCCGATGGCAAACGGCACACCATACAAATAACCCGCACGCCATTGCAAGACATCAACAAAGAAACGGTCGGTATCATCGGCATAGCCATGGATATTACTGACCGCCAACAAGCGGCCAATCGTGAGCGCGCCCATAACCATGTGCTGGAATTAGTATCCAAAGGCGCGGCACTGCCGGAGATCCTGCAAGCGGTGGTATTGGGTGTAGAGGCCCAAAATCCTAACTTAATTTGTTCGATATTGCTATTAAATAACGAAGGTAATCGCTTGTTCATAGGCTCTGCACCGCATCTACCCGACTTCTACAATTCTGCTGTAGACGGCCTTTACGTAGGCCCCGGTGTCGGCTCATGCGGTACGGCTGCGTATTTCGGCCAGCGAGTGATTGTCGAAGATATTCAAAACCATACTTATTGGGCGCCGTTTACCGAGCTTGCGGCTAGGGCTGGTTTAGGGTCGTGCTGGTCTGAGCCGATACGTGGCGCGTCCGGCCAATTGTTGGGTACTTTTGGTATTTACCAGCGCCATCCCGCAGAGCCAGGAGCAGACGATATTCAGATGATTGAACAGGCCTCGCATTTGGCCGGCATTGCAATCGACCGCAGCCGCAGCAATGAAGAACTGCAATTGGCGTCCTTAGTCTATCAGAACAGCAGCGAAGCGATGGCCGTGACCGACGCACAAGGCATGATTATCAATGTCAATCCGGCTTTCACCGCTTTGACCGGCTACACATTGGACGAAGTCATCGGTAAAAACCATAACATTCTGAACTCGGCGCGGCAGGGCGAACAGTTTTATCAAGCCATGTGGCAAGCCATCAACAGTAGCGGTCACTGGAAAGGCGAAATTTGGAATCGTCGGAAGAACGGCGAGATATTTGCTGAGCAACTGACCATCAATACCATATTTAGCGCGGATGGCCTGCCGCAGCGGCGAGTTGCGTTATTTTCCGACATCACCCAAAAGAAGCAGTCCGAAGAACTGATCTGGACCCAAGCCAATTTCGATCCGCTCACCGGCCTGCCCAACCGCCGCATGTTTCATGACAGGCTGGATCAAGAAATCAAAAAGGCACATCGCAGCGGCTTGCAGGTCGCTTTGATATTGCTTGATCTGGACCGTTTCAAGGAAGTTAACGATACGCTGGGTCACGATATGGGCGATTTATTGTTAAAAGATGCCTCACAACGGCTGCTGCATTGCGTACGCGATTCCGATACTGTCGCCCGATTGGGCGGCGACGAATTCACAGTCATCCTCGGCGAACTTGATGATGCTGAGGATGCCGAACGGGTGGTCAAAAACATCCTGCAAAGACTCGCCGAACCTTTTCAGCTGAAAAGCAAAGTGGCCTACATCTCGGCCAGTATCGGCATCACCCTGTACCCGAAGGACGCCGAGAGAATCGATACCTTAATAAAAAACGCCGATCAGGCAATGTACGCAGCGAAACACCAGGGCCGTAATCGCTATTGTTATTTCACTCCGTCAATGCAGGAAGCCGCTCTAGCGCGCATGCTGATTGCCGACGATTTGCGCCATGCTTTGGAGGCCAACCAATTTGAAGTATATTACCAGCCGGTCGTGGATCTGGGATCCGGCGCCATCCATAAAGCCGAAGCGCTGATCCGCTGGCAACACCCGACACGGGGCATGGTCAGCCCCAGCGAATTTGTGCATATTGCCGAAGATATAGGCCTGATTGCCGAAATCGGTACTTGGGTATTTAAACAAGCGGCAGGACAGGTCAAACAATGGCGTGCCCGATACCATCCGGACTTTCAGATCAGCGTCAACAAGTCGCCGATGCAGTTTTACGACGACCAGTCCCACGGCACTTGGCTGGAATACTTGCAAACACTTGAGCTGCCGGGACAAAGCATCGTCGCGGAAATTACCGAGGGCTTGCTGCTGGACGCCAGTAATGTGGTGAAAGATCAATTACTGGCTTTTCGAGACGCAGGGATACAAGTATCGCTGGACGATTTCGGCACCGGCTATTCGTCGCTGGCTTATCTGAAGAAATTCGATATCGATTATCTGAAAATCGATCAGTCTTTCGTCGGCAATTTGTCGCCGAATTCCAGCGACAAAATTCTCTGCGAAGCGATTATCGTCATGGCGCACAAGCTGGGGATGAAAGTCATCGCGGAAGGCATAGAAACCGAACAACAACGCCAGCTACTGCTGGAAGCGGAGTGCGACTATGGGCAGGGCTATTTATTCTCCAAAGCCCTGCCGGCCGATGCGTTCGAGGAACTACTAATGCTTAATGCCTCAGGCACCAGCGCGCAGAACACAGTTATTTGATCTTCAATTTCAGTAAATGCACTCGCCGATTGTCGGCCCGCAATACCTCGAAACAGAAATCGTCCAGCTCCACCTTCTCGCCTTTCTTCGGAAAATGTTCTAGACGCTGCACGATTAAACCGCCTAGCGTGTCGTATTCGTCGTCTTCCAATGCGGCGGAAAAATAATCGTTGAATTCTTCGATGGGTGTCAGCGCGCTGACGATAAATTCTTTCTCGCTACGCTGAGAAATAAATTCTTGTACTTCGTCGTCATCGTGTTCGTCTTCAATCTTGCCGACGATTTGCTCCAGGACGTCTTCAATCGTCACCAAGCCGGCGGCATTGCCGTATTCGTCGACGACGATGGCCATGTGGTTGCGCTCGGTGCGAAATTCTTTTAGTAACACATTTAAACGTTTGCTTTCCGGCACCACGTTGACCGGGCGCATGACATCCTCGACTTTCAGGGTTTTATCCTTTAAAGCATGAGCCAGTAAATCCTTGGCCAGCAAAACACCAACCACCTTGCTGCGGTCTTCTTCGATGACGGGAAAACGGGAATGAGCAAATTCGACCACTAAAGGAAAGATGGTTTCCAGTTCCGCTTCCCTAGGAACGACGACCATTTGTGAACGCGGAATCATGATGTCTCTGACCCGCATCTCCGCCACATGCATCACGCCTTCCATCATGGCCAGTGCGTCGGAGTCTAACAGATGTTTTTCTTGCGATTCTCTCAATATTTCCAGCAAGTCTTCCTGATCTTGCGGCTCCCCACTCAGAAAATGACCGATGCGCTCGATCAAACTCTTATGGGGTTGACTACTCGGGGGGTTACCATCGCTCATTGCTTTCCATCCTCCATATAAGGGTTTGCTATACCTAATTTGCTCAAAATCTCAATCTCTAATGCTTCCATTTGTTCGGCATCCTGATCCTCTATGTGGTCATACCCTAGCAAATGCAATACGCCGTGTATAGTGATATGCGCCCAATGGTGCTCGGGCAATTTATTTTGCTGCGCAGCTTCCAGCCCTATCAGCGGTGCACAAATCACCAAATCGCCCAGCAAGTCCATGTCCATGCCCGCCGGGGCTTCAAAGGGAAAGCTCAGGATGTTAGTCGGTCCGTTTTTATGCCGATACTGCTGATTCAGCTCTGCGCTTTCCACATCGTCGACCAAACGAATCACCAACTCGCAGTCCGCATCATCCTCAAAGCTTGCTAGCCCGGCGTCCACCCATTGCTGAAACTGCTCGAGTTCGGGATGAGGTGCCGAAGTAGCAATTTGCATGTCGATATAATTCATAGACTACGCCGACGGCATGTGCTCTTTTTCGTAATGCTCGTAGGCGGCGACGATGCGCTGCACCAACGGATGCCGAACCACGTCGCGCACGCCGAAAAAGGTAAAACTGATACCGTCCACATCCTTCAACACTTTCAACACATGTTTCAGACCGGACATTTTTTCGTTGGGCAAATCGATTTGCGTAACATCGCCGGTAATGACGGCAGTGGAACCGAAACCGATCCGGGTCAAAAACATCTTGATTTGTTCCACCGTCGTGTTTTGCGCCTCATCCAGAATAATAAACGAGTCGTTCAAGGTTCTACCGCGCATGAAGGCTAAGGGCGCCACTTCGATGACATTTTTTTCCAGCAATTTTTCGACGCGCTCGAAACCCAACATGTCGTATAGCGCATCGTACAAGGGCCGCAAATAGGGGTCGACTTTCTGCGCCATATCGCCTGGGAGGAAACCTAACTTCTCGCCCGCTTCCACCGCCGGCCGTACCAAAATAATCCGCCGCACGGTCTCATTTTGCAACGCATCAACCGCACACGCGACCGCCAGATAGGTTTTACCGGTACCCGCGGGACCGACACCGAAATTAATGTCATGCGAAATGATCTTGCGCAAATAGTCCTGCTGATTAAAACCGCGACCCTTGATTACACCGCGCTTGGTTTTAATCGCCACCGGCTCCGATTTCACGCTCGGCGCAGCCTGTAGTAACTGGTCGATACTGGCATCCTGCAAACTCAAATGCACTTGCTCCGGAGTGATTTCTTCCCGCTCGGTCAATTCGAACAATTTCTGAATCACCGCACAAGCCGCTTTGACCGCAGCATCGACACCCGTGACCTTGAAATGATTGCTGCGATTGGCGATCTCCACCTGTAAGCGTTGCTCGATTTGGCGGATATGCGCATCCAACTGTCCGCAAAAATTGGACAGGCGTTGCGCATCGGCGGGTAACAGGGTAATTTCTTGCGAAAAAAGGCTGGCGTTCAACACTAGGCGGTCTGCTGGATTTTTTCGATGGACGATTCCACCAGGCGACCCCGTAACGAATTGGGCAAGGCTTCGGCAATATACACGTCGACGAACTGCCCGATCAAGCGCGGATGCCCGGCAAAATTGACGGCGCGGTTATTTTCGGTCCGCCCGGTTAGATGCAACGGGTTTTTCTTGGAGATGCCCTCCACCAACACACTTTGCACGCTACCGATCATCGACTCCGAAATAGCCATGAACATTTCGTTCAGGCGGTCTTTCAAGCGTTTCAAGCGTTGCTCCTTAACAGCCATGCTGACATCGTCGGCAAAGTTGGCCGCCGGCGTGCCCGGTCTGGCACTGAAGATAAAACTGTAAGACAGGTCGTAACCGACTTCCTCGATCAAGGCCATGGTATCTTCAAAATCTTCTTCGGTTTCACCGGGAAAGCCGACGATAAAATCCGACGACAAACTGATGCCTGGCCGCACCGCTTTCATCTTGCGCATGATTTCCAGATAATCTTCGCGCCTATGACCACGCTTCATTTCCGCCAAAATGCGGTTGCTGCCGCTCTGCACGGGCAAATGCAAGTGATTGACCAGCTGCGGAATCTCGGCAAACGCTTCGATAATATCGTCAGTGAATTCTAAAGGATGCGATGTAGTGAAACGAATACGGTCTATACCATCGACAGCGGCAACGCAATGCAACAACAGCGCAAAACTAGCCACATCGCCGTCTTCCATCGCGCCGCGATAAGCATTAACGTTTTGGCCGAGCAGATTGATCTCGCGCACACCTTGTCTAGCCAGCGTTTCGATTTCAGCAATCACATCGTTCAGCGGCCGGCTGACTTCTTCACCGCGAGTGTACGGCACGACACAATAGGTACAGTACTTACTGCACCCTTCCATCACCGATACATAGGCCTTGGGGCCTTCCGCACGCGGTTCCGGTAAATTATCGAATTTTTCGATTTCGGGAAAAGAAATATCTACGACATGTTTACCGCCGCTACGTGCTTGGTTTAACAACTCAGGCAAGCGGTGCAGGGTTTGCGGACCAAACACAATGTCTACATACGGCGCGCGCTTTTGCAGGGCCGCACCTTCCTGGCTGGCTACGCAGCCACCAACACCAATAATCACACCGGGACGTTTATCTTTGATTTTTTTCCAGCGCCCCACGGCGGAAAATACCTTTTCCTGAGCTTTTTCGCGGATCGAACAAGTGTTTAGCAGCAGCACATCGGCTTGTTCCGGAATGTCGGTCAATTCCATGCCGTGCGATGCGATCAATACGTCCCGCATCTTATCGGAATCGTATTCGTTCATTTGACAGCCGTTAGTCTGTATATAAAGTTTTTGCGCCATGCTTGATGAGATACCTCAACTACTCTCACTAACAAAAAACCCCCGTCTCGCGACGGGGGCTCGTAATGGCCGGATTATAAACCCAATTTTCGGCAAATGCTTGTTTTATACGGCAATCCCCACTTGTAGGGCCTCGAACCAATCCAGAAAACGCTTCACATCATCGCCTTTGAACATCCGACCATGTTGCGGGGCCAGTATGTCGATATCCAACTTCCTGACCCGATCAATCCAGGCGCGCTTAGCTTGATTAGAGGGCATCCAACGCTGATGGAAAAAACGCATTTTATCGACGTGCATATCGAAGTTGTCCACAAAGACGGGCGTTCCAGGCGCTTCCAAGGCTGCACCGACATCGCCGGACATCAGGATTTTGGCGTGTGGATCATAAATATGGAAATTAGCGGAGGCATGCAGATAGTGAGCGGGAACAATCTGCAATTCGGTAGTACCGAGATTGATGACTCCGCCATGGTCGGGAATCGGTACATATTCGATAGTTTCGCAGCCGAAGTGCCTTAAAAAACCTTCCCATAATGCTGAGGCATGCAGCTTGGCATTGGGCAGCGCTTGATCCCATAAACCCAAAGATGAAATGATGTCCGGATCTTGATGCGAGGCGAACAAATCAGTAATTTCCTCGACCGGCGCATGGTGTAATACCGCCGCCAGCATTGGCGCAAACAGCTCTATGCCGCCGGGATCGATCAAAAGGCAGCGATTGGCCGTCCTTACCATATATTGGTTGGTATCAATAATTTTCTCGGGCTTGTGTGCGTCGCGGCCAAACATTATCCATTGATAAGCGCCCTCATAAATTTTGGTCATTCTCATGCTAACTGTACCTCTTGGCCATACTGGGTTTGATGGGTGCGCTATTCGGCGACGTTTATAATCGTCAATGCACTCCGGCATTTATGTACTTTGTCGTTGATTATTTGCGCGGCGTTATCGACGCTTTCAGCGACCGCTTGCAGACTTTGCAGATACTCTCCCGCTTGCGACGCTTCTATCCGGGAGTTGGCAGCAATCACCCGCGCCGCCCTGGCCGGATGCATCACATCCGCCAACTTAATCAGTAATTCCGAAACCTGGATAATAAACTCTCGATGACAAATCTGCGTTCTTAACCTGACTTCCTGCAATGGGGTGGCTAAGGAGTCGGCATATCTGGCTCCGACAGCCAACTGCCCCACTTTCTCGAAGCGTCTGCATGCTTCGGTCATGCGCTGTTCATTGACTGTCAGACGATAAAGATGGAATGCGTATTCGTTGATGTTATTGACCAATTCGATCGTATCCTTAGCCAATTCGTTTATGAAGTCCGTGATGGGTTGGAAGCCCTTGGCCTTTTCACCGGCGCGGAAAGCAATCGCTTTGGCATTGGCTGCCGCGAGAGAAATTTCCTTGGCCACTTCCATCACCGCGCTCAATTCGGCGGCTATGGAAGCCACGGCGACAAATTGGGACTTGGTTTGATTGACTTGCATACTGAAAGACCCTCAGATCGACGATAAATTTATTTATAGCTTAGCCGACAAATAAATCCCCGTGCTATTTGAGTTTCCAATAAATGCGCGTCAACCCCGGTTATTTAGGTCGATAATGAGTTGGATCGGTCACACCCAGATTTTGGAAACCGGCCGCGCGCAATCTGCAGGCATCGCACACACCGCAGGCTCTGCCTTTGATATCCGCTGAATAACAGGAAACCGTATCAGCATAATTGACGCCCAGCTCCAAGCCTTTTTGAATAATCTCGGCTTTGCTCAGGGCTATCAGCGGTGTGTGAATTTGAATTTTATGACCTTCCACTCCCGCCTTGGTGCCCAGGTTGGCCATATCCTGAAAAGCTTTGATAAATTCCGGCCGACAATCGGGGTAACCGGAATAATCGACGGCGTTTACGCCGATGAACACATCGTGAGCGTTCACCACTTCCGCCCAACCCAAGGCAAACGCCAGAAATATAGTATTTCTGGCCGGCACATAAGTCACCGGAATGCCGGCTTGCGGCGAAGTCGGCACGTCGATCCGGGCGTCTGTCAACGCGGAACCGCCGATTGCGCTCAAACCGAGGTTGATAATTTTATGATCGGCTACCTGATAGTGCTGTGCAATTCTCCTCGATGCTTCCAATTCGGCATTATGGCGCTGGCCGTAATCGAAACTCAAAGCGTAGCAAGTAAACCCTTGTTGCTTGGCAAGTGCCAAGACCGTTATAGAATCCAGACCGCCGGACAATAAAATGATGGCCGGCCTGGAGCTGCTATTATTTTCCACGCGCGTCGTTCCAAAGAAATTTATGTAATTGAATTTGAAACCGAACCTGCAGTTGGTCGGCCAAAATACGCTCAGCCAGCTCGGTCGGCGACATCACATCCATCACCGGGGAGAACAGTACCTGGCAATGTTCAGCTAAGCGATACAGCTCAAGTTGCTGCTTGGCCCATTGGTAATCGGCCGCATCGGCAATCACGAATTTGACTTGATCGTGGGAGGTTAAATACTGGATATTGTCATATCGATTGCGCTCAAGCTCTCCGGAACTCGGCGTCTTCAAATCCATGACTTTACTGACGCGGCTGTCAACCATCGACACATCCAAGGCTCCGCTGGTTTCCAGCGAAACCTGATAACCAGCATCGAGCAGTCTAACCATTAAAGGATTGCAGCCCGGTTGTGCCAAAGGTTCGCCGCCAGTCACCGTCACATAGCGGGTGTTGTAACGGCCAACTTGCAGGAGAATCTCGTCGATGCTGAGTTTTTCGCCGCCAGTAAACGCATAAGCAGTATCGCAATAGGAACAGCGCAATGGGCAACCGGTCAAACGAATAAAGACGGTGGGCAAACCCACCGTATTCGCTTCACCCTGCAGGGAATAGAATATTTCGGTAATACGTAGCGTTTGCTCCATCCCAACGCCAATTTATTGCGGCATTTGCGCCAGCTTTTTTTCCGCCAAATGTGCGGCAGTCGTGCCTGGATAGCTGGTCGTCACTCGCGTCAGATAATCGCGAGCTTTTGCGGTGTTTTGCAGATCGAATTCGATATAGCCTAGTTTCAGCAAGGCATCAGGGACTTTCGAGCTATTGGGATATTGACTAACCACTTTATTGAATGCGGCGCGCGCCGCGTCGAACTCGCGGTTGATCTTATACGCTTCCGCCAACCAGTACTGAGAATTGTCGGCAAACTCGCCGGCCGGAAAATCCTTCAGCAGCTCCTGAAACATTTTGATGGCTTGGGCATTATGGCCATTGCGTAAAGTGTCGTAAGCCGATTGATACCTTTCCTTTTCGTTGCCTTGTGCCGCTGTCGTGGTCGGCTTATTGTCCACAACGGGCGCAGCCGGAGCAGGGGTCGCAGTTGCAACGGGTGCCGGAGTTGGTGTAGCCGGGGCCGTCGCCGCAGCGGGTTGAGCAGCAATAACCGGCACTTGTCCAGTGGCAGCCGTATCGGCAGGAGCTGGAGCTGGCGTTTGACTTGGCGGCGTTTGCCCACCTGCGGTAAGCGCCTGCACCCGATCATCCAGATCGGAGTACATATTGCTTTGTTTTCTTTGCAAGTCGGCGATGGTCTGGGATTGCTCCTCGACCATGCCGCGCAATTGTTGCACTTCCGACTGTAACTGCTCCAATCTGCCCAATACCTCAAAAATAGCATTGTCAGTGGCGGCCGGCTGCGCATAAGCATTCCCAGCCGGGTAACCCGCACCGTTAGGCGCAGCAACAGCTCCGGCGCTTAGACCGGAGCCAAGCGTCAGTATCAGAAGTGCACGCTTACTCATTGATAGCCAACTTCCACGCGGCGATTTTGTTGCCACGCTGACTCGTCATGACCGGAAACAGCGGGCTTTTCTTCACCGTAGCTCACCACTTCCAATTGGCTTGCGGTAACGCCTTGCGAACGCATCATTCTTTCCACGGATTTTGCCCGTTGCTCACCGAGTGCGATGTTGTACTCACTAGAACCGCGCTCGTCGGCATGGCCGGATAGAATCACGTGTTGGTTAGGGTGAGAAGCCAAATAACGGGCATGCGCTGCTACCACCGGCACGTAATCTTGTTTGACTTGGCTGCTATCCAATTCAAAATAAATCACTTGTTTGGACAATGGATTGTTAGGGTCGCTAAACTCAGGCCCCAGATTCGCGCCGGAACCGGAACCAAAGCTGCTGCCATTGCCTGAACCAAATTGGCTGCCGGACATGGAACCGTCATTGTAACCGCTGGTAGACGCATCAGTTCCTTGGGTAGAATCGGCCAAACCTTCTTCTTCGGTTGAGCTACAGCCTGTTGTTACCAAAATCGCAGTCATGGCCAAAGCCAAATAGGTTTTGTTAAATCTCATCAATTTTCTCCAAATATTAATTAAAACTCAGGTAGCGATAGTGTGAGGGCTATCGCGCTTGCAATCAAGGTGCCCAGGCCGGTTCACGGACCTCGCCACTCTCGAATGCCAATTTCTGTTGCATCGCGCCATCGGTGGATACCACCGATAAGGCCGACCGGCCGCCGCGATTCGCGGCAAACAAGACCATGCTGCCATTAGGCGCAAAACTGGGCGATTCGTCAAGATTACCCTCGGTTAGCACGTTCACAGTGCGCGAGGCCATGTCCATAACCGCAATCTTATAGCCACCGCCACTACCCGTTACCATCGCCAGGCTTCTGCCATCGGCGGAAAAACGGCCTCTGGCGTTATAGTCGCCTTGGAATGTAACCCGGCTAGCTTTGCCCCCCGAAGCTGGCATCAAATAAAGCTGCGGTTTGCCGCCTTGATCAGACGTAAACAAGATAGAGCTGCCATCCGGCGACCAGGTCGGTTCGGTATCGATAGATAAACTGTTGGTCAAGCGCGTCAAAGAGCGGCTACCCAAGTTCAAAACGTAAATATCGGGACTGCCGTCCTTAGAAAGCGTAACCGCCAGACGACTACCGTCCGGTGAAAAAGCCGGCGCACCGTTGATGCCCGGATAAGAGGAAACGCTTTCACGTTGTCCCGTCGCCAAAGTCTGCACCCAGATTTCCGAACGTTTGGTGTGGAAGGATACATAAGCGATTTTGCTGCCGTCAGGCGACCAAGCCGGCGCCATAATAGGTTCCGGAGATTCGGCAATAGTCCGGGGGTTATAACCATCGGCATCGGCCACTTGCAGCATGAACTGCTTGCCATTGCCGCGGCGCACGCTGGTGACATAAGCAATCCGGGTATTGAATGCGCCTTTGCGGCCGGTCAGTTTTTCGTAAATCAGATCACTGATGTGATGCGCGGCACGACGCAATTCGTTAGCGCCGGCCGTCAAACGGTAACCCATCAATAACTGGCCGTTATGCACATTAAACAAATGAAACTGGATGTTGTAGCTGCCACCATTACCGACCACTTGGCCTATCGCCATATAGTCTTGGCCTAGTACCTGCCAATCCTTGAAATTAACCCGCTCGGGTTCGCTGGGCTTGGTCAGCATATCGTCTTCGGACAAGGTTTTGAAAAACCCGCTGCCACCCAAATCAGAACTGATCACATCGGACAATTTAACATTGCCGATAGAACCTTGTTGAGCAAACGGCACGATGGCGATAGGCACCGCAGTTTGCGAACCTTTGGTAATTTCTATGGTTAAACCGGCCGCCTGCGCCACTGTAAACATCCCAGCCAAAATGCCGCCGACTAACATTCTTGTGATTAACATCATTCTCTCGTTTCCGTTTTACTGATTATTCCGGTTTAAACACAAAGGTGAAAACTCTAAATTCCTGATTAAATAAATTTCTATCTTGTGGTACCGGCAAAGGCGAGGCTTTTCTCACTGCATTCTCCGCCGAACGATCAAAAATCGGATCACCACTACTACCAATTACCACAGCGTCCATCACATCACCACTAGCCAACAATTTTACCTGAATTGTGCATCTCAAGCCTTGCGTTGCGTTGATCGGCCGCGTCCAGGCGCCTTCGACTTTGCGCGCAATCATCTGTTTGGCAGAATCAACAGCCTGTTTATCCGATGCCGCTTTTGCCGCAGCCGCCGCGGCTGCTTCCGCAGCCTGCCGTTCTTTTTCCGCTTTTTCAGCCGCCGCTATCGCAGCTTGGCGTTCCTGTTCGGCCTTGGCTTTTGCTGCGGCTTCCGCTGCGAGCCTTTCTTTTTCGGCCTTCTCAGCTTTTTCTGCGGCCAGTTTGGCCTGACGTTCTTTTTCAGCCTTGGCTTTGGCTTCCGCTTCGGCAGCCATGCGTTCCTTTTCAGCTTTTTCCGCCGCTATTTTGGCTTGGCGTTCCTTCTCCGCTTTTTCGGCGGCTAGTTGTTTATCCTTTTCGGCTTTGGCCCTGGCCTCGGCTTCTGCAGCTTGCTTGGCTTTTTCCGCATTAAGCGCCGCCTGTTTCTCCTTCTCGGCCTTGGCTTTCTCGTCAGCTAATTGCTTTTCCTTTTCCGCCTTTGCCTTGGCTTCCGCTTGCTTTGCTTGTTCCTGACGCTTGGCTTCTTCGCTCTTTTGCTCCTGCAGTTTCTTTTGCTGTTCCAGGGCTTTTTGTTCCTGTAACTTCTTTTCCTGCTCCAGCTTTTTGATTTCCGCTTCCTGCTGCTGTTTCTCTCGCGCCGCTTCCGCCAGTTTTTGTTCCTTCAACTTGGCTTCGCGTTCCATTTCCTGTTGTTTTTGCTTTTCCAGCAATTTCTGTTTCTCTACTTCCCTTTGTTTTTCCGCCAACTCCTTCTGTTTTTCCAGTTCGGCTTGTTTCTGTTTTTCCGCGACTTCCTTTTGTTTGTCCAGTTCGGCCTGTTTCTGCTTTTCCGCGGCTTCCTTGGCTTTTTTCTGTTCGAGAGCTTGCCGTTCCTTGGCCTCCTCTAACTTTTTTTCCTCTTCCTTACGCTTCGCAGCGAGCTGTTCCTGCATCTTCTTTTCTTCTAATGCTTCCTGCTTGCGCTTTTCGGCGGCTTCCTGAATTTTTTGCTCTTCCAGCACACGTTGCTTTTTAGCTTGCTGCAACAACTGCTCTTCGGCTTTTCTGGCGTTTTCCAGTTGCTCTTGATGCTGTTTCTCGGCTTGTTGCTTGTTTGTTTCGTTCTGCTTTAAGCGCTCGGCTTCCGCATCGATTTCCGCACCGTCCAATACAGTCGCTTCAATAATGTCCGCGGGCGGCGACATTTGCGCGTCGTCAGTCTCGGTGAGAAAACTGAAACTGAACAACAACACAATCAGAATATGTAGCGCTATCGCCTGCGCGAGCGAAGGTTTAAAACTTTTCATGGTGGTGTTTATTTGCTGTCTGGCGGCGGCGCGGTCATCAAGCCCACTTTGGGGGCACCAGTTTTCTTCAGTTCCACCATCACTTTGACGATGCTGCCGTAATCTACTTCATGGTCGCCGCGCACGTAAAGCTGGGCCTTGGGATTATTTCTGAATACCGCCGCGACTCTGGTTTTAACCGTGTCGACATCGACAGGCGTATCAGCTTCTTCATCGCCGTTGCCAATATCGACGTATAAACTGCCATCCTTCTTGATCGACACGATCACCGGCACCTGGTCTTGTAGATCCACCGACTCGGCCTCGGCTTGCGGCAATTCGACATCGACGCCGGTTTGCACCAGCGGCGCGGTGATCATGAATATCATCAACAGCACAAAAGTAACGTCGATATAGGGGACGACGTTGATTTCAGCCATTACCCCGCGTTTTTTTCGCGATCTGCGATTGCTGCCGCCTACATTCATTTGCTGTGCGCCTGTCTTTGCAGTAATACCACGAACTCGTCGACGAATAACTCGTAACGGCCGGCCAAGCGATCCAAACGGGTAGAGAAGCGGTTATAGGCAATTACCGCTGGAATCGCCGCGAACAAACCAATCGCGGTGGCAATTAACGCTTCTGAAATACCTGGAGCGACATTCGCCAAGGTAGCATTTTTAATTTCGCCCAAAGCGCGGAACGAGTTCATGATGCCCCAGACAGTGCCAAACAGACCGATATACGGACTGGTCGAACCGACTGTCGCCAAAAACGGCAAAGTCTCGTCCAACCTATCCAACTCGCGGGACAATTCGATACGCATGGCCCGTTGCGCACTTTCGACCTGGACAGAGGGTTCGACATCGCCTTTCTGGCGCATCCGCGCAAACTCGCGATAACCCGCTAGAAAGATTTTTTCAATACCTTCCGGCTCGAACCGATCACTGGACATCTTTTTATACAACTCGGCCAAACCGACACCAGACCAAAACTCCTCTTCGAAATCGTCGGTAATGGCTATGGCCTGTTTCAATTCTTTCCGTTTGGAGAAGATGAAGGTCCAGGACGCAACCGATGCCGATAACAGAATGAACATAACAAACTGCACGACGATACTGGCTTCTTTGACCAGCGTCAGGATGGATAAATCGGTATTCATTAGTTTAAATGTTCCAAAATAGCAGAGGGAATAAGTTTGGGCTTCATGCTTTGCGCATCAAGACAGGCAATCCGGATTTCACCCGTGCATAAAGTATCTTGTTGCCGAGTGATCGCTTGTTCAAAGGTAAAATTAGTTTTTTTGTACTCTATAACTTTTGCACTAACGTCCAACAGTTCGTTGAAGCGGGCAGGTTTTAAATAGTCTACTTTCACGGAACGGGCTACAAAAATCAGATTTTGTTCGGCTAGAAGATTATCCTGCTCAAAACCTACACTACGCAGCATTTCGGTTCTGGCCCGTTCAAAAAACTTCAAATAATTCGCGTAAAACACTACGCCGCCCGCATCGGTATCTTCGTAATATACTCGTACCGGCCAGTTAAATTCTTTCATTCGTCTCTTAACGAATTATTAAATATCAAAGATGTCATCGCTACCGATCTGCTGCCTGGGTGCGGGCAGGCCAAAATGACTGTATGCCTTATGCGTGACCACTCGCCCCCTGGGGGTGCGCATAATAAAACCCTGCTGCAGTAAATAAGGTTCCAACACGTCTTCAACCGTGCCACGTTCCTCGCTGATTACCGCAGCCAGCGTATCCAGCCCAACCGGACCGCCTTGAAAATGTTCTATCATGGCGGTCAACAATTTCCGGTCCAGCATGTCGAAGCCTTGCTGGTCTATTTTCAGCATATCCAAGGCTTGTTTGGCAATCTCACGAGTCACCGTGCCGTTGCCTTTGACTTCGGCAAAATCGCGCACTCTACGTAAGAGTCGGTTGGCGATGCGCGGCGTGCCTCGCGAACGGCAGGCGATCTCGTCGGCACCGCCGCCATCCATGCCGATATTCAATAGTTTTGCGGAGCGACTGACGATACTGGCCAGTTCCTCAACGGTGTAAAACTCAAGGCGTTGGACGATACCGAAACGGTCGCGTAAAGGCGATGTCAACAAACCGGCTCGGGTCGTCGCGCCTATCAGCGTAAATGGCGGCAAATCCAGCTTAATCGAGCGGGCTGCCGGGCCTTCGCCTATTATAATATCAATTTGGTAGTCTTCCATAGCCGGATACAGCACCTCTTCCACCGCCGGGCTGAGCCTATGGATTTCGTCGATGAATAACACATCATGGGCTTGCAGATTGGTCAACAAAGCGGCCAAGTCACCAGCTTTATCCAGCACCGGACCAGAGGTTTGGCGAATGTTGACATTCATCTCAGCAGCCACAATGTTGGCCAGCGTGGTTTTCCCCAAACCCGGTGGGCCGAAAATCAACACATGATCCAACGCTTCAGAGCGCGTTACCGCCGCCTGGATAAAAATTTCCATCTGCTCGCGGAGTTCTTTTTGCCCGACATAGTCTTTCAGGCGCTTGGGGCGAATGGCTCGGTCCACTCGCTCTTCGTCATTATTACCGTGCGCAGTAACCAATCTGTCACTTTCGATCATTTAACCGCACCGCGCAGCGCCAGACGAATAATGTCCTCGCAGCTTTTATCTTCCGTGGCCACCGCTTGCACCATCCGCGCCGCGTCCGCTGGCTTATAACCCAAAGCACACAACGCGCTAATCGCTTCTTGCTTGGGACTTGCTGCCGAACCGGGAAGCGAACTTGGTCGATCACTAGCTGCCGATAGTTTGTTTAGTTCCGGCAAACGACCGCGCATTTCGATAATCAAGCGTTCGGCGGTTTTTTGGCCGACGCCCGGCAAGCGCACCAAACCTTTTACATCGTTATCATGGACGCAACGATAGAATTCTTCGGTACTTTGCCCGGACAGAACAGTCAACGCCAGCTTGGGGCCGACGCCATTGACTTTGATCAGAGTTCTGAACAGCATGCGTTCGCTTTCCGTGGCAAAACCGAACAGGATATGCGCATCCTCGCGTACCACCAGATGGGTATGCAGCTTAACTTCTTCACCCAATGCCGGCAGGTCGTAAAAGGTATTCATCGGCGCTTCAATTTCATAGCCGACACCGTGTACATCCAACAACAATTGCGGCGGGGCTTTGTAAATCAATTTACCGCATAAAAAACCAATCATGAAATCGCCTTCTGCAAACGCATCGCGGTCTCCTGATAGTGGCTATGACAAAGGCCAATCGCCAATGCATCGCTAGCATCGATCTGCATGTCGCCTTGAATGCTCAACAAAATTTTCACCATATGCTGCACTTGCTGCTTATCGGCATTGCCCTTGCCTACCAAGGCCTGTTTCACTTGCCTAGCCGCATATTCGAAAACCGGCAGATCTCGATTTAAGGTGGCGCAAATAGCCGCACCCCGAGCCTGGCCCAGCTTCAAAGCCGAATCGGCATTCTTATGCATAAACACTTGCTCGATGGCCATTTGCTCAGGACGGTACAACTCAATCACCTGGCTAACACCATCAAAAATCTGCTTCAAGCGTTCGGGAAACTCGTCGGATTTGATACGAATGCAGCCGCTCGCTACGTAGCGAATACCGCGCGATGTCGACTCCACCACACCGTATCCGGTGATGCGCGAGCCGGGATCTATACCTAAAATTCTGGTCAACAGTGTATTGGTGCGAGTAATTTTGCGGTGTGATTAGGCATCGAGCGCCGTCATGATGTCATCGCTGATGTCGGCATTAGAGTAAACGTCCTGTACATCGTCCAGATCTTCCAAACGGTCGATCAGCTTCAGCATTTTTTCGGCGGATTCGCTATCCAATTCAGTCTTAACGTCGGCATGCATCGTCACTTCGGCGTTTTCCGGCTCGAAGCCCGCAGCAAGCATCGCTTCCTTGACGGTCATATAGTCTTCAGGGGTGGTAAACACGTCGATAGAACCATCGTCGTTGGTGACCACATCCTCGGCACCGGCCTCCATCGCGGCTTCCATCACTGCGTCTTCATCAACACCATTGGCGAAGCTGATAATACCGACCTTGCGAAACATATAAGCCACCGAACCGTCCGTGCCCAAGTTGCCGCCAGCCTTAGAGAAGGCGTGCCTGACATCGGCGACGGTACGATTGCGATTATCGGTCAAGCAATTCACCATCACCGCCGTGCCGCCAGGACCATAACCTTCGTAACGCACCTCTTCGTAAACCACGCCATCGACCGCGCCGATGGCCTTTTTGATGGTGTTGTCGATGGTATCGCGCTTCATGTTAGCACCAAGCGCTTTATCAATAGCGGTACGCAAACTCGGATTATTGGCGGGATCACCGCCACCCGATCCTTTTGCGGCCACGGTAATCTCGCGAATCAGTTTGGTAAAAATCTTGCCGCGTTTTGCGTCCTGCGCGCCTTTGCGATGCTTGATGTTAGCCCACTTACTATGCCCAGCCATTCTATCTCTCTGAATCTGCTAAAAATTTGGAAATTTTACCATCGTCCCGCCGGCTTATCGACCCTTGCTTACAATACTAGCGGCAATATAGCCGCTAACGAAGCATCCGAGACGTAGCTATCCGCTTGCTCTTCCACCAACGGCCTGCGGACTACACCGCCGAAACCGATCATATAGGCACCGGCCAATTTAGCTTCCAGATCGGTCTTGCCATCGCCTATCATGACCAAGGACGAATGATGCATCCTCAGTCGGCGACAAATCCTGGCTTTGCCGCCACTGACGGCCAACGGCGAGTGTCGGGCAAAATCCTGGTAATTACCGTCTTCGTCAAACAGCACATCAACCGCATGCACATGCGCTTCCGGTATGCCCAGTTGTTCCGCCAAAGGTAGTATCGCCTGCCGCAAGCCGCCGCTTATGATGTGGATCAGCTTATTATTGGCTTGCAGGGCTTTAATTGTGTCGCTGACACCGTCAACCATTTCAGCAATATACAACTCGGCGAGCCAGGCTATCGCGGCTTGGTCGGGTTTGATCAAATCCAATCGATTCGCGTAGACATCCTCAAGAGCCAATTCGCCGTTCATGGCTGCATCGGTTAACGCCGCAACCTGTTCGAATAAACCGTTACGCCTAGCCAATTCATCGATACCTTCGACCCGGCTCAGCGTACTGTCGCAATCGAAACAAACAACTTCAAAACTCATAACGCGATCTGCCTTGCTGTGTGCACCGCAGGCACCTCACAAACCGATTTCAATACTTGCTCATTTAAGGGATCAGAGATGCTGATGACCATCATCGCCAATTGATGTTCGTCGGCGATACTGACTTGCATGCGGGTAATATTGATATTGGCAACGCCCAAGATCGAGCTAATCGCCGCAATCACGCCCGGCTTATCATCGTGGCGAGTGATCAGTAACGCGCCTTCCGGCACCACTTCAATTTCGAAATGATTGATACTGACCAAGCGTGGATGTTGATTTCCTAACAACGTTCCCGCCAGAGATACCGACTTATCGGCGCAATGCCCGGTAATTTTGATTAGAGACTGATAGCCTTCCGATTCCTCGGTCTGGGACTCAATTAGCGTTATACCTTGGCGTTTGGCAATGTTCTCAACATTGACGCGGTTAACCGGCGTGGAAAGCTGCCCCCCCAACAAACCGACCATCGCCTCTGCGGAAATCGGCCGAATTTTTACCTCAGCAGCCTTTCCATAAACCGCAACTTCCAATTTTTGAATCGGTTGATCGATCAACCCTACTAAAACCTTACCGAGAATATTAGCAAGGTTCATAAATGGTTGAGCCTTGGATAGCTCTTCTGCCGACAACTTAGGGAGATTCAAAGCATTAACAGCTTCGCCGGTTTGCAAATATTTAACCGCCTGGCGGGCA
Organism: Methylomonas defluvii; assembly: GCF_033949435.1. Lineage (NCBI taxonomy): Bacteria > Pseudomonadati > Pseudomonadota > Gammaproteobacteria > Methylococcales > Methylococcaceae > Methylomonas > Methylomonas defluvii. Next base: position 161,281 of record NZ_JAXARY010000013.1, read on the forward strand.
ATTTCGACACTCACCGCCACTTGCGCTTCTTTGGTCGAAGCGCCCAAATGCGGCGTAAATACCACATTATCCAGTGTAAGCAATGGCGAATCCTTGGGGGGCTCTTGCTCATAAACGTCCAGCGCGGCGCCAGCGATCCGGCCGTCTTTCAAAGCATCATATAATGCCGATTCGTCAACCAAGCCGCCGCGCGCGCAATTGATCAACCGTGCAGATTTTTTCATCATCGCCAATTGTTCCCGGCCGATAATGTTTTTGGTTTTTTCCAGCAAAGGGCAATGCAGAGTCAAATAGTCGGCTTGTTTAACCAAAGCCTCCAAATCAACCATTTCCGCGCCATGTATGGCAAAAACATCCGGCGCTACAAACGGATCATAAGCGATCACGCGCATGCCCAAACCGTTGCCGCGTTGCGCGACTATCCGGCCGATAGTACCAAAACCCAGCACTGCCAGAGTTTTATGAGCAATTTCGGCGCCCATCAACTTAGAGCGCTCCCATTTGCCGTCTCTGACCGATTGATTGGCAAACGGTAGATTGCGACTCAAGGAAAACATATGCGCGATAGCGAGTTCCGCGGTCGTGGTGGCATTGGCATCAGGCGTATTCATTACGATAACGCCTTGTTCAGTAGCGGCATTTAAGTCAACATTATCGACCCCTATGCCGGCACGCCCAACCACCTTCAGGCGAGTCGCAGCTTTTAAAACTTTAGCTGTCACCTGAGTATCGCTGCGAATCAATAAGGCGTCGAACTCCGGAATAATCTCACACAACTCGTCTTCATTTAAGCCGGTTTGGATATGTATCTGTATACCGTCCTGGACATTCAAGAAATTAATGCCGTCTTCCGCAAGCTTGTCTGAAATCAGTATCTTTTTCATCGCCATGACTGGATTATTGGATAAAACCGGCATTTTAGCAGCTTTGCTATAATCGCCGTAATGCGCGTTCCCGACAAACAACCAAAGTCTATTACTTATGAGAATAAAATCGGCGCTTGGCGTCCTATCGGTGATCTGTTTACTTGGCGCAATCGCCTGGTGGCTGACTTACACTAAAAGTTTCGCCCCCAACGCCGTTTTTACAACATTGACAGGCGAACGACTGGCAATTGCCGAGCTGAAAGGCAAGCCCGTATTGATAACATTTTGGGCAACCGACTGCCCTAGCTGTCTTGAGGAAATTCCGGATTTGATTGCATTGCATCAGCAAGGCCTGAAAATCATTGCTGTGGCAATGCCATACGACCCGCCTAGCCGCGTGCAAACATTAGCCAAAGAACGTCAGCTTCCTTATCAAGTTGCTCTTGATATAGATGGTAGTCTTGTACATGCTTTTGGTGATGTGCAATTGACCCCAACGATGTTTTTAATAGACAAACAGGGCGTGATCATCATGCACAAAATCGGCGCTTTCGATTTAGCATCTTTAAAAACACTTCTGACGCAATTATAGAAAACTACTTTGTAATTTAGCTATAGAGGTGTTGTCTGGTAACAGTAAATCCGCAAAAGAGAAGGGAGCAGCAGTGGGGTGATTTTGGGTCAAAAAAAAAGCCCTGCTATGGGTAAGCAGGGCTTTTGGTTTAAGAGCTTGGCGATGACCTACTTTCACATGGCAACCTGCCACACTATCATCGGC
>NZ_JAXARY010000014.1:0-153572 GCF_033949435.1 Methylomonas defluvii
CGCAAACACGATGGTCCACCGGGTGCCAAGGCCATGTGGATCGGCTTACAGCGCTTGCGCGATTTTGTCATCGCCCTCGATGCTCAACAGGATGTCGCGATGAGATGTGTATAACGATGAGCGCGGCGCGTGGGAACGAGATGAAAGGGAGGAGCGCAGGGAATAAGCAGCATCCGGGTCGCCTTTTCTTTGGATACTTTCTTTTGGCGACGCAAAAGAAAGTATCTCGGTTGTCGGGCCGACAAATCGGCAGGATAGCCGATTTGCATACGGCCGCACCCGAAGGGCGAAAAACAAGGACGTTTTTCGTGAAACCGACATTAAAACCAGCCGTCGCGTTAGCGACACCAAAACATTGTTTTTGCAAGACGACGCAGAGCGTCTAGGGATGCGTTACCACGCTGGAGCGTGGGAACGATGAAAAAGATGATGAAATTTGTTGCTTTTGAACAGAGTATCTACATGGCTACGAGTCACTCTCAGGCCTGCCCCATGCTTCAGCATATATTGAAGCAGACCAAGAATTGAAATCTTCTCTAAACTTCTCGAACTCATAAATTTCTTTTTCCGTTATAGAAAGGTCCATAGGTTTTTTGGGATGAACAAGAGCATTACGGGATTTATATATCTCCTTTAACCTTGTCCAGCGCGAGGAATCGAATTCCCAAAGTAACTTTGGATAAATCGAACCTAATATCTTTATAACTGCTTTCAGTTCATCCACCGGGGATACTATTTTTACCCTTGATTTGATTTCACCATTATTTCCAACATTCCATTCTGTACCGCCCAAGAAATCGAGCACCTCTGGAGAAAGCGAGGAATGAGAAATCAAGTGGTCATTTGTTTTTAGCTCAAGTTTAAGCAAATAAACTCTAGCCTCAAAAAATGTGCAAAGGCAACGTAGATACGAGCGCCTCCAATACTCTATGTCTTCGCCAATCTCTATACCTACAAGACAACGTTCAATGTCGTCATGTAATGGACCGTAGTACTGTAATAAGTCATGGATTGGCATCAAGCTCATGCTTTACGGACTCCTAACAACTAATTATATGGTTTCCATATATCATTCATATCTGCTATATGGACGGAAAAAAGCCATCAACCCGCCCTCTCAATCATCCCCTCAGCCTGCTTAGCAAACGCCTTCAAATCGCCTTTCTTGACCGTGGCGCGCGGAATCACAATCGCTGCATCGATATCCACATAGATGTAAACATAGTCTTTATGCTTCTCCACCCGCAACATGTCTTTCCAGGGGGTCTTACTTTTACCGCCGGGGGCGCGTTCCTGTAAAAACTCCGGCTCGATGCTCAGCCAATGGATACCGAACAGGGCTTTTTTTTCCGCTTCAGTGTATTTGTTGAAAAACTGCCGGCGCATGTCCATCTTCATGATAAACGGCGAAGCAAACGACCAGACCAGCGCCAGTATCGTGATATAGGCAGTGGTGGTCATGTCCACGTAATACACGTAATAAAACAAAGCAATCGCCATCATGACGCCGGGGGCGAAGATACGGTTTTGGCGGATTTTTTTCTGCATTTCCGGGTCTTTTTTTAGCCTTTCCTCATTAAAGTGGACCAGGTCTTCTTCGCGGAATTCGTATTCGATTTCTAACATGTGTATCGCTCGGTGGAGTTGTGGGTTAGTGCATTTTCATTTTGGCGTGGGTACTGCGCCGGAACAGATTGGATAAGGTCAGCATCGCGGTGCGGAAGTAGCCGTGGATGGCCACTTGGTGCATTTTGTACAAGGACAAATACACGCCATAGGCAATCAAGCCGCCGACGCTAACCGTGCCCATCAAGCTCCCCATCAAGGAACCAACCGTACTGAATTTACCCAGCGACACCAGCGAGCCATAATCGCGATAAACAAATTTCGCAGCCGGTTTGCCTTTCAAGCGGTTGATGATGGTTTTGGCCACGGTAGAGGCCATTTGGTGGGCGGACTGGGCGCGCGGTGGCACGTTGCCGCCGTGGCCGACCCATTCGCAAGCGGCGCAATCGCCGATAGCAAAAATGTCGGGGTCGCTGGTTTGCAAAGTTTGATCGACCACTAATTGATTGATGTGATTGGACTCCAAACCATCCAGGTCTTTCATCCAATCCGGGGCTTTGATGCCGGCGGCCCAGACTTTTAAGTCCGCGTCGAACACTTCGCCATCGTAAGTGTGTACCTCGGTTTCGGTGACTTCCGTGACCTTGCGGCCTAGTTTTAACTGGATGCCCAGCTTGATCAATTGCTCCTGGGTGGCTTGCGACAGCCGTGGCGGCAGGGCTGGCAACAATTTAGTCGCGGCTTCAATGATGGTAATGTTGACGTCTATCGAACCTTCCAGCCCGTAGGTTGCCAGTAGTTTGGTCACTTCGTGCAACTCGGCGGACAATTCCACGCCGGTGGCGCCGGCGCCGATGATGACAATCGACAACGGCTTGTCGCGCTGGCGGCTTTGGTTGGCGTAGGACTGAATGTAATAGGTTTCCACCAACTGTTTTTGAAAACGGAAGGCCTCCTTGGTGGTATCGATAAAGCGGCAGTATTTATCGACGCCCTTGATGCCAAAGGTATTGCTGACACTGCCGACTGCCATCACCAGCGTGTCGTACTTGAAGCGGCGTTGCGGAATGATCTCTTCGCCTTTCTTGTTGGTAATCGCGCTGACGATAATTTCTTTATTGGCCCGATCCAAACCTTCCATTCTGCCGAACAAGAAGCGGAAGTGATTGCTGTGTGCTTGGGCCAAATATTCGATTTCCTCGGCTTCGGCTAGCGTGCCGGACGCCACTTCGTGCAGCAAAGGTTTCCAGATATGGGTGGACGCGGCATCCAGCAATGTAATTTGCGCCTTGCCGGCTTTGCCAAGTTTTTGCCCCAATTCGGTGGCCAACTCCAATCCCGCCGCGCCGCCGCCAACAATCAAGATTTTAGGTAATGCATCCGCCATGTCTCTTCCCCTCAAGTGCTGTTTACCGCGTCGGCAAACAAAAAAATCGCTATCCCGGCCTTAGTTGTCTATTTCCTGATGCCGGCATTATAACCAAACCTGTTCGGGCTGACCGATTTTGACGGGATGAACTCGCGCCGGCAACGGTCGGCTATTCGGAAGACGGGAAAGGCGCTGATAAAGCAAACGGATTTTAACGGGAGCTTTAAATTATGCTTAGATTATTGCCAGTGCATGCGCGCCAAATAAATTACGCCCTGTGGAGTTATCGAATGCCGCGAAACCAACTAATCCAGGCACTTGCCCATCCAGGTTTTTTATTGATTTTACTCAGCCTGCTAGCGGGTTGCGCATCCGAGCCGCCGCAGCCTTCCATGCCGGCCCGGTTGCCGGCGTATCAAAGCAACGCCGCTTACAACAAGCCTTACACCGTCAAAGGCATCACGTATTACCCTTTGGCATCGGGGAATGGTTACCGGGAAATCGGCTTGGCTTCCTGGTACGGCGCGGAATCGGGCAATCGTACCGCCGACGGCAGCCGTTTTGATCCGCAAGGCTTTTCGGCGGCGCATAAAACTTTGCCGATTCCGTCGAAAGTGCGGGTTACCAATTTACGCAATGGCCGTTATGTGGATGTGCTGATTAATGATAGAGGTCCGTTCAGCCCGAATCGGTTGATCGATTTATCGCAAGGCGCGGCCAAGCAAATCGGCATCAGCGGCTTGACGGAGGTAGAGGTAAGTTATCTGGCAGCGCCGTCCGGCGCGGAATGAAGTCGCAAACCCGCTCAAGCCTCTATAAAACAACAGGAACGGGTTTGCCAGCTTTCAATGTGCTGCTATTAAATGGATTTTACTGTTACCGCAAAACGCTGCTTGCTGTTGCCGGCTAACTTGAACATAGCAACCACCGAACCAAACAGCCAAAACGCCCCGGGTAGCGGTACGACTTGCACGGGGGCGTTGATGGCATCGGGAGCGAAATCGGAGATTTGTCCAAAACCCGCCGGCAGAGCCCCGTCGCGCGGCCAGAGATTCCAGGTGTAGCTCGATTTGGCAAGACCATTCGAGGGCAGCAAGCTCGCGGCAATGTCGGCAATCAACTGGTTGTCTTTAATTTTGGCGGTCCCCGCGGCGAAGGCCGTAGTGGAAGAAGTCGGTGTCAACAGGCTTACCACGCCGCTGCCGTCCATGTTGAAACGCACGACCGAATCGAACAGTACTTGCGGCAAGCCGTTTGCGGTAAACCGCCCGGTACCGGCGCCCCGATCGAAGCCCCAAATGTAGAAACCGGACGGCGAGCCGCCGAGGTTACCGGCAAAGGTACTTTCGAAATGAAAAAGATCGCTGGCCGGATTGTAAGTAACCGAGGCACTGATCACATCCAGATCGCCGGTCTTACTGCCGAAATAAGTTGCCAGATAATCGCCGGCGGCATCATGCACGGCACTGGCATTCGCTGGCGCCGCACCGATTAACAAAACGGCGGCAATTACTGTTTTAGCAATGTTTAATCTCATACTTCTATCCTCTGTCGATAAGATCATTAAGGTACAGCTAACCAGCGGCAAGCCTCAGGTTGGCTGCGATTTTTGTTCCATGGGAACGATGCTGCTGCGTCGGCATTGACCAACTGCCGAGGGTGAATGCGGCTCTGCCTTGAGGCAACATAGGGGACTTGCTCAAAGCAAATTGCATTCCGAGGTTAATTCCGCCAAGTAGTTGCCAAGTTCAATGCGTTTGAAATTTATTTTTCGGATAATTGGTAGAGGGATAATTTCAGCAATGCGCTGACAACAACTATCGAGTAGGCCAAAACGGGAATTTGCCGGGAGCGTTATTAACCCGGCCCTTAAATAGCATTCGCCTCAATGCCTTTGCCCGGTCAATAAACGCCGCCGATGCCGTAAACTCGTTTAGCGGTGCAGCACGATCAAATAATCACCAAACCGCGTTGAGCGTAGTTGCAGCGAGGCTTCCAAGGCCGCCAGCACCGATAGGGCTTGGTCGGTACGAAACACACCATTGACGCGGCGTTGGGCCAGTTCAGGATCGTTGATCAGCAAAAAGCCGCGATGATAGCGATTCAGCTCGGCAAGCACTTCGCCCAGGGGCCGGTTTTCGAACACCAGTTTGCCGCGTTGCCAGGCCGTAACGGCCTGGCTATCGATGTGTTGCAAATTGCCCATTCCCGATTCGGCGCTATAGGCTATTTGCTGACCTTCGGCAACCACGGTGTGCAGCGTTTTGCCGTCGGCTTGTTGCAAATCTACCGCCACGCTGTGTTCCGTGACACTGACTTCGGTTTTATCGTGATGCAGCCGGACATTAAAGGCCGTACCCAGCGCGGTCACACTGCCGTGCTCGGTACCTACCCGGAAAGGCCTGGCTTTGTCGGGGCTGACTTCAAACCAGGCTTCGCCTTGTAGCAGGGTCAATTGCCGCTGTGCGCCGTCGATATGTACTTCCAATGCGCTGTTGCTGTTCAGATGCACCGTCGAGCCGTCACTAAGATGCACGTCGCGCCTCTCGCCGAAGCCGGTATGAAAATCGGCGCGCAATATAAGCCATACCGGATTGAACAACCACAAGGCTAGGCAGCCGCCGGCTAAGGCAGGCAGCGCCCACTGCCATCGCCAAGCAAGCTGCTTGGGTTTGCTGGCGGCCGGAATCGTTATTCTCGGCGCGATAGCGTCCAGCGCTCCCCATAACTCGCGTAATTGCTCGTAAGCCTGCCGATGCAAAGGATCGGCAGCCAACCAGCGGGTAAATTCGGCATGCTCATTAGGGCTAAGTTTGCCGCTATCCAGCCTGACCCACCAGTCGCGGGCAGCGGCTTTAATCTCGGCAGAGATTTTCATTGCCTATGTCCATTTACAGCAGACAGGCGGCAATGCATCCTGCTGCGTAGCGGTGAGCGATAAAGGCTGAAGTTTTTCATCGGGCGCAATTCAGGGTTGGTGGCTCGCCATTATAGGACGCATAACCCTGTGAAAACAGGAGCGAATCAGCTAAAAATCGTCGTGTTCTTGCAAGGAGGCCAAGGCATTGCGTAGATGCTTTTCCACCATATTACGGGATATGCCTAGGCGCTGGGCGATTTCGGCGTGGCTCAGTTCCTCGAACTTGCGCAGCACGAAAACCGTCCGGCATTTGGCGGGGAGTCTATCTATCGCCGCGACCAAGCGGTCCAAGCGCTCGCACGCCAGACTGATTTGCTCCGGATCGATACCATCGCTAACCTGCAAGGCCGCGTCGCCGGTATCGTCATGCTCTACATGTTGATTGCGAGTATTGCGGCGGCGTTCGTAATCAGTGGCCAGATTGGCGGCGATGCGATGCAATAAGGCGCGCGGGTTATCGGCCTGCTGCCACAAATTGCCGGTAAACATGCGTTGGTAGGTCTCCTGCACGATGTCGGCGGCGGTATCCAGGCAGCCGCAGCGTCTAAACATCACCCGGCGCAATTCCTCGTCGTAAGCCTCAATCAGGCGGGAGATATGAAGAGCATTGCTCATGGTTAGGATATGCGGATTTTGGTGTCGTTAATTGGGCGAACAACCAAGATTCATGCCAGAGCACTAAAATAGCGGTATTTAGGGCATTTGGCGGCAAATTGCCCGGCATTACCGGAGCAACACGCTACAAATAATGCGGGATATGACCTAATTGAAAAAGTTATTTAACATAGTTAATTTCCATCCAGCGCAGTTGGAGCCGATAGCTTATTAACCCGGCAGTATTTTATCTCGGGTAATCCGTCCGGGCTGAGCTCGTCTGAGCCCAGGTGAGTGCGTCCATCGACAGGCTGAGTTCGCTCAAGAGCATAAGGCGAACGGTTTTTAAGAGCCCTGTCATAACACTAGAAGCAGCACCACAACGAACTCCGCATTTAAAATACTGTAATCAAATGCCTCCTCCAATGTAGCCATCCGCTGACATTCCTTTGCAAAATCCCAGGCAGGCCAAGTTGCAACCGTGTCGGAAATAAGACAAAAACCTGCACGGGAATATAGCTTTTAGCGCTAACTGACTGACAGGCAACTAAGTTATGGTGTTATCCACAAAAGCTGTGGATAACCTTGGGGATAAAAAGTTTTTTCGCGCTCTAAATGCCTAATTTTTGGGGCCTTTGCTTAAATTGACTCAATTTTAGACAACAGTTTATACAATTTAAAATCAATAACTTACATGCAATATACGAACATTAGAGCCCAGGACCAGGCAGTCTTTGGCCGCCGACAGTGTCAAGTAGTTTTTTGTGCATAATTAAAATTAATCCCTTGCATTTTTGCCTAAATAATCTAACCGTTTTCCACCTGAAAACCATTCTAAATGTGCCTGGGAGCATTCATCTTATTGTCATTAAATACCCAACAATTGCCGTATCGGACACAGGCTGTTATTCGATGGCTTTGACCAACGTCAATATCGTCAACAAATCGAGAATGACTGGTTGATTTGGCAGACCGTTACCAGCCACAAAGGAAATGATTTGGACAAACCCTCAACTTAAGGTTTTTTCGCAACGTGCAGCATAAACAGCCCAGTTACGAAACATCCAATACTCAAGAAAAGAAGCTGCCGGCATCGACATGACCCAGCCTATACCTGCTAAGACCGGGGTGCGCCAATGATGGGTTGTTAGGCTAATGACGGACGTTTATCAGTAAGAACCGACGTAGGTTAAGCCGCGTTTTATTAACTTTAATTCGGCATAGCGACCAAGACTGCTCATTCATCGCAAAAAAAAACCGGTAGTCAAAACAATTGACTACCGGCTTGGGAGAAACAATGAATAAGCTATTGCGCGGAGCAAATTTTCACACCCCGCGCTTGCATTGACCGGAAGTCATTTTCAAAGTTCCATTTTAATTTGAAGCTATTACTCCCACTCTATCGTCGCGGGCGGCTTGCCGGAGATGTCGTAGGTTACGCGGGAAATGCCCGGTACCTCGTTGATGATGCGGCGTGAGATTAAATCCAGGAAATCGTAAGGCAGATGCGCCCAGCGCGCGGTCATGAAATCTATGGTTTCGACAGCGCGGATCGCCACCACGTAATCGTATTTGCGGCCATCGCCCATCACACCCACCGATTTGACCGGCAGGAATACCGCGAAGGCCTGGCTGACTTTGTGGTAAAGATCGTGGCGATACAGTTCTTCGATAAAAATTGCATCGGCCTGGCGTAATAAGTCTGCATATTGCTTTTTGACTTCGCCGAGGATGCGTACGCCCAGGCCGGGGCCGGGGAAGGGATGGCGGTGGATCATATCGGCCGGCAAGCCCAACTCCAGACCGAGTTTGCGTACTTCGTCCTTGAACAATTCGCGCAAGGGCTCGACCAGTTTCAACTTCATGTTTTCCGGCAGGCCGCCGACATTGTGATGCGATTTGATCAAATGCGCCTTGCCGCTTTTGGCGCCGGCCGATTCGATGACGTCCGGGTAAATGGTGCCTTGCGCCAGCCATTTGGCGTCGGTGAGTTTGCCGGCTTCTTCGTCGAAGATTTCCACGAACAGGCCACCGATGATTTTGCGTTTTTGTTCGGGATCGCTAACGCCGGCTAGTGCCGCCATGTAACGGGCTTCGGCATCGACGCGAATTACTTTGATACCCATATGTTGGGCGAACATCGCCATCACCTGATCGCCTTCGTGCAAGCGTAGCAAGCCGGTGTCGACGAACACGCAGGTTAGTTGCTCGCCGATAGCGCGATGCAGCAAGGCGGCGACTACCGAAGAATCGACACCGCCCGATAGGCCCAGAATGACTTGATCGCCGCCGACTTTTTCGCGGACTGCGGATATGCTGTCTTCAATGATATTGCTGGCATTCCACAACGCTTGGCAGCCGCAAATTTCCAACACAAACCGACTCAATATCCGGCCACCCTGCTTGGTGTGCGTCACTTCCGGATGAAATTGCAGAGCATAGAAGTGTTTGTCTTCATCGGCAATGCCAGCGATCGGCGCGCCGTCGGAGCTGGCGATCAATTTGAAGCCGGTCGGCAATTCGACGACGCGGTCGCCGTGACTCATCCAAACATCCAGTAAACCGAAACCTTCCGGCGATGCATGGTCTTCGATGTTCAACAATAACTTGGAATGGCCGCGGGCACGAATCTGCGCGTAGCCGAATTCGCGGTGATCGGACGATTCTACTTTGCCGCCCAGCTGCTCGGCCATGGTTTGCATGCCGTAGCAAATACCCAAGACCGGCACGCCCAACTCAAAAACAATTTGCGGCGCGCGCGGGGTGTCGCTGCTGGTCACGGTTTCCGGGCCGCCGGAGAGGATGATGCCGTTGGGTGCGAAGTTTTTGACTTCATCGGCGCTGCAATCGCAGGAGTAGATTTCGCAATACACACCAATTTCGCGGATGCGGCGGGCGATCAATTGGGTGTATTGCGAACCGAAGTCGAGAATCAGGATCTTGTCGGAATGGATGTTGGTCGCGTGGGATGACATGACGGGAAACCTTTCAAAAATGTAGGGTGGGCCGACTAGCGTACCCACCGGAAAATCTAAGTGACGAGCGTACTATAAGCCCCGATACAATTGGTCAAGCAGGCTTTTATTGTTATCAAAACCTTTGACGTCCCGACTTTCGAACAGCGAACGACTCATGCGTTTGATAAACCGTAAATAGGGCGCCGCGCGCATGTAATGCCGTAAATTGGTATGGCCGCGTACAATCGCGGAGATTCGTTCGGCATTTTCTGGGATTCCCCAACCCATGACTTGGTCGGCCGGGTGTTCGGCTTTTTTGAAAAACAGCGTGACATTGCCGCCGTCTTCGGAAAACACATGTCTTTCCTCAATTAAACCGGCTTTTTCACCCATGCGCCGCAGTGTCGCCAAATTGAAATTGTACAGATGCGCCTCATGAAAAGTGCTGCTCGGCGATTGGCAAGTGGCCTCGATATTCGGTACTTCCACTACTAACACGCCGTCAGCTTTCAACAGGCTGCGCAACTTACCTAAAACAAAGAAAGGATCTTCGGTATGTTCCAGCACATGCCAGATAGTAATAACGTCGAAACTGCTTTCTTCGAACCGTGCGTCTTGAATAAAGCCGAACTGCAAATTCAAATCGTACTGCGCCGCCGAATACTCACCATACCCCTTGTTCGGCTCTATGCCGTGCAGATCGTGACCCAGCGATTTGATTAAATACGCAAACTCGCCGCCGCCGGTGCCCACATCCAGTAGGGATTGCGGTTTGTGCAGTAGGTGTTTGATTTTTTCATGCCTGGTCAGCGCAACTCGGCCGGCTCGCAAGATATGTTTGGCTTTGGGGGCGTAGGTATTTTTGTATGCCAGCCGATAATCTTCTTCGTAAAACTGCCGAGGATCGTGCGGAAACGGATCGCTCCAGACCAGTCCGCAGTCCTTGCAGATGACGCTGCGCAACTCGGCGCCGCTGCGGCTGCGCATGGATAACACGGCAACATGGTTGCCGCCGCAAAGATTGCATGGAGTTGAGGAGGTTTCGGACATTGAGCTATTTCTGTGATTTGTGTTCGATTAAAGCGGGTCGACGCGAAAGAGCAGACCCGAGAGCAACAGCCTGAGGGCCGGTTTTAATTCATATGGTAATTCGGCGCTTCCTTGGTAATCGTCACGTCATGCACATGGCTTTCGCGCATACCGGCACTGGTGACACGCACAAACTGGGCATTGTCATGCATCGCCGCAATCGTGCTGTTACCGGTGTAACCCATGCTGGAGCGGATACCACCTAACAATTGATGCACAATCGCCAACACGCTGCCTTTATAGGGCACCCGGCCTTCAATACCTTCCGGCACCAATTTTTCGACTTGCTCGGTATCTTCCTGGAAATAGCGGTCACTGGAGCCCTGCTGCTGCGACATCGCACCCAAAGAGCCCATGCCGCGATAAGATTTGTAGGATCGGCCTTGGAACAATTCCACTTCACCCGGCGCCTCTTCAGTGCCGGCAAACAATCCGCCCAACATCACCGCATGCGCCCCGGCCGCCAAGGCTTTGGCAACGTCGCCGGAATAGCGGATGCCGCCGTCGGCAATCAGAGGTACGCCTGTTCCTCTTAACGCATCCGCGACATTGCTAACGGCAGTGATTTGCGGCACGCCGACACCGGCGACAATCCGCGTGGTACAAATAGAGCCCGGACCGATACCCACTTTGACGCCATCAGCGCCGGCTTCGACCAATGCCAAGGCGGCCGCAGCGGTGGCGATATTGCCGCCGATCACCTGAACTTGCGGGAAGTTTTGTTTTACCCAGCGCACTTTATCCAGCACGCCTTGCGAATGACCGTGAGCGGTATCGACGATGATGACATCGACGCCAGCTTCCACCAACGCGCCAACCCGTTCGCCGGTATCGGCACCGGTGCCAACCGCCGCACCGACGATCAGTCTTTCCTGTTCGTCCTTGCAGGCTTGCGGATTGTCTTTGGCTTTTTGAATGTCTTTTACAGTGATCATGCCGCGCAAATGAAAGGCATCGTTGACGACCAGCACTTTCTCGATGCGGTGCTTGTGCAGCAAGTCTATGACTTCCTTGTGCTTAAACGACTCATGGACCGTCACCAGCTTGTCTTTCGGCGTCATGATCGAACGAATCGATTCGTCCAGCCGGGTTTCGAAGCGCAAATCACGGCTGGTAACGATACCGACCAATTCTTCACCATCCACCACCGGAACACCGGAGATGTTTTTAGCGCGGGTTAATTCCATTACCTCGCGAACCGTCACGTTGGGAGAGACGGTAATCGGGTCTTTGATCACGCCGCTTTCGTATTTTTTAACCCTTCTGACTTCCGCTGCCTGTTGCTCGACAGTCATGTTTTTATGGATGATACCGATGCCGCCTTCCTGAGCAATCGCAATAGCCAGGCGGGCTTCGGTCACTGTATCCATTGCCGCGGACACCAGCGGGATGTTCAGCTTAATTTTTCGAGTCAGCTGGGTTTTTAGTTCGACTTCGCGCGGCAGTACGCTGGAGTGGGCGGGCACCAATAAAACATCGTCAAAGGTGAGAGCTTCTTGAATGATTTGCATAATCACACCGGGTGGCTAATCGTAAATAAGCCAGCCATTGTACAACTTAACCTGCAATCCGAAAAATCGGAAATAGTCAATGGTATTTAGGTCCGTGCTGGTTTTCGCTTGAGAGTGCCGCCACAATCGCTAAATATTCGCTGGTATTGGGCTTATGCAGGAAAACTCCCAGCACGCCCATCGCACTGAAAATATACAAGGTGTTAAATCCATCGCCGAGAAAGAACATCGCGAAGCCGAACAAACTTACGAGTTCGATCAGAAACTGCGTGACTATTATCGTAGACAAGTAGCGCTGCTTAGCGGTTTTCGGTCCCGGCATGGTTTGATTCAGACGCAGCAGGATGTGCCGCAGCAGTTTAGTAACAGGAAACAACAAAATCGCTAAGCCGTAGAGCACACTCCTGATCAGCACTCGCTGCGCTTCGTCAACGCCTAGTTGCAATTCGCTGGCCCAGAAATGGCAAGTCAGGTTGTAGCCCACTATCGCTAGCAACGCGCCTGCACAGATAAGCCAGTGCGGACGCAAATCTTCGGATGATGGCTGGGTTTGAACGGACATCAATAACTCCTAACGAGCGCGGTTACGGTAGTCGCGGAGGATAACAACAAACGCCACAAAGTCATAAACGGCATGAATCACCATGGGCACCAGCAGATTGCGTTCACCGCCATAATCCAGCATAACCCCCATATACAAGCCCATCAACATCGCTAAAACCGCGTAAAGCGGCGTGACCGCATGCACCAAGGCAAACAGCACATTGCTAACCCACAAACCTACACTCGCACCCCAGCCATTTTCCAGCCAAGGCTGTAAAAACCCGCGAAACAGCGCTTCTTCGGCAAAGCCGGCAATCGCAGCCAGTATCAGCAAATCGGTCCAATGCCGATATGCCAGCCTAGCACCCAAGGTTTCCAGCAGTAATTCGCGAATCTTTTGGATGGGCGGATAGCTAAGCTGTTGCATCGCAAAAAACAATACCAGTAGCGGCCCAGTTGCGAATAAGCCAATCCCTAATGCTGCCTCGGAAAACGCCAGACTGGCGAACGGGTCGAGGTCGGCAAGCCAGCCCAAAGCCAGCGCCAATACCGCTAAAGAACCCTCGAAATAACAGGCAATTCTGAAAAAAGCGTTTGAAGCGGCGGGCTGGTTTTCCATGATGTTGGGCATTAGGCAAACGGGGACTGAAAATTCTAAACAAAAACCATTAGAATTGGCAGCATTAGCGATCACAGGTCATCATCATGCAATGTTTCATCTATAAAAGCCTGAAAAAAGACGAACTCTATTTATATCTGGACAAAAAGGACGACTTTTCCGCCGTACCGGAAGCCTTGTTCAAAAGCCTTGGCCGCTTAACATTTGTGATGGAGTTGCAGTTGAGCCCGGATCGCAAATTAGCCCGGGAAAATCCGGAAAAAGTCATTGCCAGCCTGCAAAGCAAAGGCTTTTTCGTGCAATTACCACCGACATTGATCAGTGCCATGTCGGCGTCGCTGGACAAGCAACTGCACTGAAATCGGGCGCGCCATATTGGTATATCCGTGCTAACATGGTCACAAAAAATCTTTATCGGAAAGCACGGTTTTTGCTCACTTATTTAGTCAGACCAGGATACGCACCACATGTCAGATAATCCATTAGCTTACGAAGACGCAAAGTCTAAGGGCATACTTTGGGGTTTTGGTTCGCTGTTAGGCGTTGTTCTGATTGTCATGCTGGTGTTAGGCGAATGGTGGAGCCGCGAGCCCGAGCAATTCAGCGTTCAGGACGAAGCGATCGAACGGATGAATGTCACGCATACCGATCAAATGCCGATTGGCTACGTGTATGCCAACACGCTGGCGCATATCGCCGACGTGATTCTGTTCAAATCCGGCGGTTACCTGTCCAACGACGTGGCGCCTCCCGGTCTGTTTTGCGATAACATTCAAAACTTCGAATACGGTGCACTGGTCATGTTGCGCGACGGCACCACCGCATTACGTAACCATTTCGCCCGCGACCAATCGCAATCCGCGGAAGACCCTGATTTGGCAAAAGCCGAACCTTACTTTTACTACGAACGCAATTCCTGGGCTTTGCCGTCCACCGAATCGGAATATGTAAAAGGTATCGAAGCGCTGCACGCTTATATGGTACGCCTGCAAAACCCGTCTTCCACTTCAAAAGCCGCGCAGTTCCACTCCAGAGCGGATAACCTGTGGCAATATACCGAGGTTGTCATCAAGCGACTCGGCGGTCTCTCGACCCGCTTGGCGGCCAGTACCGACAAATTTTCCGGTGCAACCCACGGCGACCCATCCAATCCGATCGACATCAATATGCCGACCATCGGCCAAACGCCCTGGATGGAAATCGATAACGTATTCTACGAAGCGCGCGGCTCCTGCTGGGCGTTATTACATATTCTGAAAGCCATCAAACACGATTTTTCCGACATTCTGTTGGACAAACGGGCGATGAACACCTTGGACAACATGATCCAAGCGCTGGAAAACGCCTTGTCGCCAACCTTGAGCCCGGTAGTATTAAACGGCGACGGCTTCGGTATATTCGCCAACTATTCGCTGGCGATGGCCAACTACATTGCTCGTGCCAACGCGGCTGCGCTGGACTTGCGGGACGTGATGAACAGAGGTTAATGCCATCATGCAGGAACAAATTAACGAAAATCTGAAAAAAATCGAGACCTGGAAACGTATCATTTTCATGCTGATTTTTGCGGCCATCGATAGCTTGGTTAAACTATTATTGTGGCTGGTGATTTTGTTGCAGGTGGGCTCGGTGCTGTTTACCGGTGACGCTAACGCGAATATCCTCAACTTTGGCCGTAGCCTGTCAACTTACCATTATCATATTTTGCTGTTTTTGACGTTCAATACCGAGCAGCTGCCGTTTCCGTTTTCCGATTGGAACGAAACCGCCAAACTGGAATTGATCGGCAAGCAGTGATTTTCCATGGAAGCAGCGCCGCGCAAAATCATCCACATAGACATGGATGCATTTTATGCGGCGGTTGAACAGCGCGACTATCCCCAATTTAGAAATAAACCCATCATTGTCGGCGGCAAGCCCGATTCGCGCGGCGTAGTCGCCACCTGTAGTTATGAAGCCCGCCAGTTTGGCGTACGTTCGGCCATGCCTTCCGCGCATGCTTACCGACTCTGCCCGCAAGCTATTTTCGTTAAGCCGCGTTTTGATGTGTACCGGGAAGCGTCCGAGACTATCCGAGGGGTTTTCGCTCGTTACTGTGAACGTTTCGAACCCTTGTCGCTGGACGAAGCCTATCTGGATGTTAGCGATAGCGAGCTTTATCAAGGCTCGGCGACTTTGCTGGCTAAGCACATCAAACAGGAGATACACCGGCAAACCCAGCTGGTGGCGTCCGCCGGTATTTCCTACAATAAATTTCTCGCCAAAATTGCCTCCGACCTGGGCAAGCCGGACGGCTTGTATCTCATTACACCCGAACAAGGCCCGGCGTTTGTGGAAAATCTGGCTATAGGCAAGTTTCACGGCATCGGCCGCGCTACCGAACAGAAAATGTACGACTTGGGCATCGTTACCGGCAAAGATCTAAAACAATTGCCGCTGGCGGAATTACAACGGCATTTCGGCAAAGCCGGCCAACATTATTACAATATCGCCCGGGGTATTGATCCGCGCCAGGTTAACTCCAATCGAGCCCGCAAATCGGTGGGTATCGAAACCACGTTTGATCACGACATCGCCGACCTGAGCACCATTCTGCGCTATTTGCAGGATTTGCTGGAAAAAGCCCTAATCAGATTGGCCGAAAAAGATATGACGGCCTATACGCTGACCGTGAAAATCAAATATCAAAACTTTGTGCAAATTACCCGTGGACGCACCTTGGCGGAACCGATCAGCAATAGCCCGAACACTAGACTGCTATTGACCGAATTACTGAAAAATACCGGCATCGGCACCGCCAAAGTTCGATTACTGGGTGTGACCTTATCCGGGTTGGAAAATGGCGATAAGCGCTTGGGTCAGTATAGGCAGATGGATTTGTTCGACCTGGGCTGAAGCGGATTTGCCATAATACGAGGCTATCATCGGGGCAGTTCCTTTCTTCAAGATAGTGGCTTTCACGACAGTCTTAATCGGGGTGGGGGATTTTGCGGCTCAACAAGCTTTGAACCCACCGGAAATACTTCGGTTTCAACATTGCGGTTTCAAATATTGTCAAACTTAATGTCATTGGCTCGAAAAATTAGCGCGGTGGCGGAAATGCGGCAGGCCGAATGGATTTTTATCTGCGGATTCCTTATCCATCTCGGCATCGTGTATCCGGGCTTCATGTGTTATGACGCGGTCAATCAAATCCTTGAGGCTCGCGAAGGCGTCTATTCCGACTGGCATCCGCCGTTAATGGCTATTATCTGGCGTTTCACCGATAGCATCCTGCCGGGCCCTGCGGGCATGCTGTTTCTGCAAATTAGCTTGGTGTGGACCGGCGCCTACCTGAGCTTTCAAGCCTTTTTTAAGCACTCTGGAAGCAAGGCCTTAGCGCCATTGCTTTGCGCAATATTATTTTTGCCGCCTTTGTTCGGTATCAGCGGCGCGATTTTGAAAGACATGCTGATGTGGGGCGCGCTATTCACCGCTTTCGGTATTGCCGGGCATATAAAAAATTATGACGAACAACTCCCGCGCATTGCGTTTCTAATGTTCGCACTGACAGCTTTGGTCTTATGGTTAGCCATCCTGATCAGACACAATGCCTTTTTCGCCACAATCCCCATACTCAGCTTTGCGATATATCGCCTATATCCCAAAAACAGCCTATTCGGCTTGGTACGCGCAGCCGTTCCCGGCGCGGCGTTTACGCTGGTGTTATTTGTAGCCACCGGAGCGATAAACAACCGGCTTGCCGACCGGCATACCTTCCCCTGGGTCGCCAACGCCTCATTTGATATAGCCGGCGTTATCAAACGGCTTGAAGATAAAAGCCGGCAACAAGCTATTTTCGATCAATTGGCTGGTAGCCTGAATTCAACGGGTTCCGTCGAACCTTTGCTAAAAGCCTATACGCCGATGTATTGGCGGGAGGTTTTCCGTACTAAGCCGCCCACTTTGCAGCTGCCAAAAAATTCGATGGAATCGCAGATCCATGGCTTTGAAAGCCTCTCCGACCTGCAACGGCAAACGCTGCATAAGTTGTGGATACACACCCTACTCGCAGAGCCGGTTTTATGGTTACGTCACCGATTGGCCGTATCGAAATATGTCTTGGGTTTGGTGCCGGACAACAGCTGGAGCCCGGTGATAATGGCTAAAGATTTTCCCAGTGACTTAGAACAAGTCTATGGTTCCCATCCGCAAGCGACCAAATTACAGGAGTGGCTGGAGGCGGGTATGTCGAAGTACGTCGAATACTGGTTTTTTCAACCCTGGCCTTATTTTATGCTGACAATTTGTCTATTTTTTGCCGCTGTGTTTCGCCAAGTAACAGCCAAAATCGAAGTCATTTGCCTAACTTCCAGCGCCATCTTACATGAGTTGGGTTTGATGTTGGCAGCCCCTTCACCCGATTTTCGCTACTCACACTACATGGTTTTTTGCAGCCTGCTTAGTTTGCTGTTGCTGGCGCGTCCCTGGTTGGCAAAAGCCAAATAATAATTTGGCGTTTTGCAGTTTGAGCGTGCCAAACCAAACCGTCTCTGTTTCAAATTTACAGTCAATCGCCAATTTCTTTAAGATTATGCCAGTAGAGAATGACGGTTTCTGGAAGTGATGAATTGTCACAATCGACCCAAACTTGACGGTCGCACTTCTCCAAACCAGTCAGTCAGCTAAATCCAGCGCCTGGGAACTGGAGATCTACAAAGCGGTCATTGGCGACCGCATCCAACGGCCAATTTTGCGACATCCACATATAGAGGGTGCCTGCCAATATCGAGCCCTCGCCATTTCGGCAAACACAGAGTGAATCGCCCCGGGAATCTCGGAGGCTCCAACCTTTGAGAGAATGGAGCAATGAAAGAGAAAACGTCAAACCAATATTCATCGGAAATCCGTGAACGAGCCATTCGCATGGTGCGAGAACATCAAGGCGAATACCCATCAGAATGGGCGGCGATTCAGTCGATTTCGGCCAAGTTTGGCTGTACAGCTGAAACGCTACGTCGCTGGTTGAGGCAAACCCAACCAACCACTAGTACAGTCAAAGCAATGTCCGGCAGCGAAGTGGAGCGCATTAAGGCGCTAGAACGCGAGAACCGTGAATTGCGCCAGGCCAACGAGATTCTACGCAAAGCGCCGGCATATTTTGCGCAGGCGGAGCTCGACCGCCGGTTCAAGTCATGAAAGCGTTCATCGACGATCATCGCGAGGGTTATGGGGTCGAGCCAATTTGCAAAGTATTGCCGATTGCCCCATCGACGTATTATTTGCATGCTGCGCGCAAAGCCAATCCCGAGCTTCGTTCGGCCCGCGCCAAGCAGGACGATATCCTGAACCAGCAGATTCGGCGCGTCTGGGATGAAAACTTCCAAAACTATGGCGCGCGAAAAGTCTGGAATCAGTTGAAACGCGAAGGCTGGGTCGTGGCCCGTTGTACCGTGGAGCGCCTGATGAAAAACCTAGGACTTAAAGGTGTCAGGCGAGGCAAAACCATCAAGACGACGATCAGTGACGCTGACGCGGAATGTCCCTTAGATCGCGTCAACCGGCAGTTCAGCGCCGAGCGGCCGAATGCCCTGTGGGTGGCGGATTTTACCTACGTCAAAACCCGGCAGGACTTTGTCTACGTGGCCTTCGTGATTGATGTGTTTGCCCGCTACATCGTCGGTTGGAAAGTGTCGTCTTCCGCACACACCGACTTTGTGCTGGATGCGCTGGAACAAGCACTGCATGACCGGAAACCCCAGCGCGACGGTGGCCTGATCCATCATAGCGATAGGGGGGTGCAATATGTTTCGATTCGTTATACCGAGCGTCTGTCAGAAGCCGGCGTTGAGGCATCCGTAGGCAGTGTGGGCGACTCTTATGACAATGCCTTGGCCGAAACCATCAATGGTCTGTATAAAACTGAGCTGATTCACAAGCAATCGTGGAAAAACCGCGAAGCCGTCGAACTCGCCACCTTGACCTGGGTTGACTGGTTTAATCATCGACGGCTGTTAGGACCGATTGGTAATATCCCACCCGCCGAAGCCGAGGCCATGTATTATCAACAACTTTCCGAGCCGGCTAAGGCAGCATGACTCACAACAATCAGCCTCCGAGATTCCCGGGGCGATTCACTGTGGGCAAACCTGCATTTATTGTTCTGGTTATCGTTATTTCCGTTCACAACTGCCTGGATGGGGGAAAATCACTTTGCGGCTATACCAACGATGGCTTACGGAGTGGTTCTATTGATGGCAGCAATCGCTTACATATTAATACAATACCTCATCATCGTTTCACAAGGGGCAAATTCGCTATTAAAAAGAGCTGTCGGTAGCGACTGGAAGGGTAAATCCTCACCATTGATTTACTTAATAGCGACACTAAGCACGTTTTGGTCGCCATGGTTAGCTCAAGGGCTTTATGTGCTGGTCGCATTGCTATGGTTAGTGCCAGATCGACGTATTGAGAACGTGATGTCTGAATATTAAAAGGATTTTTGATTTGCCAAGCAAATGACCAAATAAAACTGGGCTTTTCATTGTAACCTTCAACAATAAATTGAGTTGGTGAAGGTCTGCTCAAGCCTATTTGAAGGTCAGCTATTGAGAAACATGTATGGCGGCTTTCTGGCAGATTGGTTCAGCACCAATTAAAACAATGGTTTGCGCGTCAATTTTTCTTGAAAAACTGCAATAATCAGAGGTTTCCTAACCCCTTTAAACGCCATAATCGGACTTTTGATTTAGTTTTGCCTAACCTGTGATTTTTTAAAAACCCATCCGCAGACTTTTCAATACTTCTGCCACTTCGGGTTTTGCGGCCGATGTGGGTGGGAATATAGCGCAGATGGTGCGACGAATTTCCGGATCTGACAGATAACGAACTCGAATCTGATCTGCATTTTTGGTGATGGTGAATTCCGGCATTAGCGCAACACCGATTCCGGCGCGTACCATACTCAGTATCCACTCTTCGCTATTACTTCTATAGGCAGCATAAAGATTGACCTGCCGCCCCTGGCACACACTCCTCAGTGTTTCACGCAATTCACAGTTCAGGCGATCCAAGTAAGGTTCAGCTTGTATGGTCGCTAAATCAATTTGTTGCATTTGATTGAAACGGTGTTTGTCGTTGAAGACAACGACATAGCGTTCTTCGTAAAGCTCTAAAGACTGGTAATGCTCTGCCAGTAAGGATGTTGGTGCGCTGATAACTAAATCCAGGCCCTCTTCATCAAGTTGATTCAATAGATTGCATTCACTGTCGACGACTAATTCCAGTTCTACATGGGGTCGTTCTTGCTGAAAGTCAGTGAAGAATGGACTTAAATGGTGTGCGGCAATTGTCGTCATCACGCCGATGCGAAGTGGCACAGTATTTAAGCGGCTGAAACGCACAGCCTCAGCTTTGACAGCTTGCGTCTTGCGCACTATTTCACGTATAGAAGGTTCGACCAAACGTCCTAAAGCCGTCAACCGACATCCACTGCGGTCTCGGCTAAATAGCTCACCGCCAAGTTCATCTTCCAATTTCTTAATTGCTTGGGTCAGCGAGGGTTGGGCCACATAGGTTGCTTGTGCAGCGCGAGTGAATGAACCTTTATCGCAGACGGCCAGAAAATAGCGTATTTGTTGCATTTCCACAGTTTGCCCCTTTTTGAATAGGAAAAACCTATTGTTTCATAGAAAATTGGTATTTTACTATTTTCCTAACTCATTATTTAATATAAACGTCCAATCAAATAAATATTCAATATTCCTATGAAAACTGCAAAATTAATCGTAATGTACCCTACACCAACAGATTTAAAAACTTTTGAACGTCGTTATGCTGATGAGCATGTGCCGATGGCTGTCGAAAAGCTGGCCGGCAAAACACGATTTGTCGCCTCATTGATTCTTTCCAATGCAGACAAATCTGCAGCGCAGTTTCATCGGATTGCCGAGGTTTATTTTCCATCCCTCGCCGAATTAGAGGCTTGTCTGAATTCACCAGGCGGCCAAGAAACAGCTCAGCATGCCGTTGAGATTTCTAGCGGTGGTGAGCCGTTGTTTCTGATCTCCGAGGTGGAAACCTTTGATTTCTAATCCGACCATCGGATTTAACATAATCACAGTGGAGGCAAATCAATGTCTAACTCTATCAAACTAAAAAAGGTGGCTTATAAGCGCATTAGGTGGCTGGGTCTGCTGCCTGTTGTCTTTTTGGTTGGATTAATGCCAACTATTGCCCAAGCGCATCGCGGTGCGCCTGACGAGGCCGATGCTTGCGTTACGAGAGTTGGTTTTGAACGAGTCCATTTCACGGCCTATACCCCGACTCTGTCAGGGGATCGGGAATATTGCAGCATCATTCCCGAAATCGGCCCAACTAATTTGGTGTTCGACTACGAAGGTAAAAGTCTGCGCAATGTCAGCGTGGAATTCGAAATCACCAAAGAACCTGAAGGGCAAAGGGTTTTTTATCAGCAGCCGAAAAAAGTTAAAAACGGCACTTTCGATAGTATGGTCGATTTTAGTCAATATGGTGCTGGTAATTATTTGGCACACATCGCTATTGTCGACAAGGATAAGCGTCTTGATACTCATATTCCGTTCTCTGTTGGCCTGGAATCGGTTCCGGGAAAAGGCTATATGCCGCAGATTGTGATGATCGGAAGCTTGTTGTTGCTGGCTTATATAGTAATGAAGTTAGCGAATAAGGAAGCGCCCAATCACTCACCTGGGGCATGAGCGAATGGTGCAGGCGAGTCAAACGTACTTAGGGGGAATATGACTATGAATATGGCTCAATTAAAGGTTTTTCTTTTAAGAACCAATTCTTGGCAGAAAGTGCTATTCGGGTTACCGATATTAGTAATGGTTGTCATGCTTTTGATGGATCATAGCGGCGACTCGGTAGAATTGGGGCAGGCCGTGTATCGACCTGAGATGCTGCAACGTCTTTGCAAAGCTGATCAACTCAGTGGAGACGCTGGAGAGACTTATGGTGAAGAAACCGAAAATGGCATCAAATACAATGTCCGCACACCAGCCAATTATGATGCATCCGTTGCCCACCCACTATTACTGGTATTTTCTCCGGCCGGATCGAATCGGGCTAAAACCGAAAAAACAACTGGGTTCACTTTTCCTGCTACCCAAGCCGGTTTCATCGTGGCCTATGCGGATCACCCGGAATTATCGCCCAGCACTACCGTAGAATTAGGCACCATTCCCAGTTTAATGGCCAAAAAGTGGTGTATTGATGAAAAACAGGTCTATGTTACCGGGCATTCCGATGGAGGGACTTCGGCAATGGCATTAGCATTTATGACTGGCACACGACACATCCCACGTGCCATTGCGCCGAGCGCAGCAGGGGTTGCATATGATGATTTGCGCGACCGCAGATGCCCCGAGCCCTTGCCGGTTATGATCATGCACAGCAGCAAGGATCGCCTGTTTCCTGGTTATGGTCAGCAAGCGGTGGGTTGGTGGGCAGCTTGTAATAAATGTGATCCTATTCCGGATAAAATCGCAAATGGTTGCTCCTCTTATTCAGGGTGTGCCGGGGGCGTAAAAACGTTGTACTGTGAAGGTGATCAAATCCATTCACATTGGCCCGAGCGAAGTCAGGATATTGTCGAGTTTTTTGTGTCAGCGACTCAAGTTAGCCCACGGGCAAAGTGAAATTGGCTCCATATGAATCGTAATGGGTGCAAAGGTAAACCCGAAAGCAAACGGTCACCCGGATTCCTCTCGGGTCTGCCAGCTCCTTTTTGTGGCTGAACAGTTGGTTGACAACCGACCTGGACGTATTGAGCCTAGAGCCATCAAACGACGACCCAAAACGTAGCCGAATACCGGACAGCCGATTGGGTTACATGGTGCCTTAATTATTAAAATGGGATAGCTACTCCGAGCGGCGGGTTTTGGCCGATTCAAGGCGTTCAATATCTGGACCGGGCATTAAAATGCATAGCCGGTTAGCGATATACGGCGAGCGGACGGCGAATAGCCTGTCTATAATATGCAAATTGATGATTTTATTGCCGATAAATCCGATGTCCATCTGTCTATCTTACCGCCGCGCTTTATTACTGCTGGTTCAGATAGTGGCGGTTGCCATGCTCAGCCAGCTTACCGGCTGCGCCAGCAAAGAAAAAGCGCCGCTGACGGTATTACCCGCTCCCGAAGGCGGCAACCGGATCGCAGCGAATGATGCGCTGCAATTGCAAGGCGCGCCTTATGTTTACGGAGGGGAGTCGCCCAGCCAGGGCTTCGATTGCAGCGGTTTGGTGTATTACGTGTATAACCGTCAGGGCGTGCACCTGCCGCGCGACACCCAATCCTTAGCCAGACAATTGCCGGCCGTACAGCCCGAGCAAAAACAACCGGGCGATTTGTTGTTTTTCACTACCGAGCGGCCGTTTTCGCATGTGGGGATTTATATTGGCGGTGAGCAGTTCGTGCATGCACCGAGTAGCCGGACCGGCCAGGTGATGGTTTCCGACCTCAGACAGCCGTATTGGCGGGAACGCTTTATCGGGGTGCGCCGTCCTGTGGCGCGTTATTCCTTGTCGCTGAACGACAGCGATTACAGCGGCTGCCGTCTGAATTAATCCAGCCAGCGTACCACCGCATCACGCTGTTGCCGGGTCTTCGGCCGCGCCGGCGGATTTTTCCGGTAGCCAAACGCCACCATATATGCCGCGGACCAGTGTTCTAAATTTACGTTGGCGTCTTCCGCCAAGATCCGTTCTACTTCCAAGCGCTCGAAACCTTCTATCGGACAGGAATCAATCCCTATCAGCGCCGCCGCCGTCATCATATTCGCCAGCGGCAGATAGGTTTGCCGAGTCGCCCAGTCGGTCAGGGTGCGTTCGGAACCCAGTAAGTCAAAATCGCTACGCTGAAACTTCTCGATCAAGCCGCTGCGCAATTCGATGATGTCTTCCGGAAACTGCTGCACCTGGCGCATGATGTGTTGCAGATAGGCGCTGTCGTAGCGCATGAAATGGCTTTTCCGCACCAGCGTCAACACCACATGGCTGGCGGTAGGCAACTGCTTTTGCCCACCCCAGGTAACCGCCCGCAGTTTTTCCCGTAATTCCGAATTTTGTACGACCAAAAACTGCCAAGGCTCCAGCCCAAACGAACTGGGC
Organism: Methylomonas defluvii; assembly: GCF_033949435.1. Taxonomy (NCBI): domain Bacteria; kingdom Pseudomonadati; phylum Pseudomonadota; class Gammaproteobacteria; order Methylococcales; family Methylococcaceae; genus Methylomonas; species Methylomonas defluvii. Next base: position 24,300 of record NZ_JAXARY010000014.1, read on the forward strand.
GAGAGTCTGGCAACTTCCAAAATAAAGTCGAAATCCGCGCCGGCAATTTTACGTTCGGCGTCGAATTCCTTACAGGCATGACGAAATTGAAATGCGTCGAGAATATCCTGTTTGCTGATGCTCATGTTACAAGCTGTCGCCTACTTCACGTTGATAGAACGGCCATTTCTTCACATGCAAATGTTTTCTGATCGGTGTTTTGATCACCGATACGCAGAGTGCAATCGAGAACAGACACCATACCGCGCAATACTCGTTCGGATCGTTGGTGGTGACGTCAGAAATCCAGGGTCCGATCAAGTAGTGGAACCCTACAAAGCGCCAGGAACCGTAAATGATAGGCAGATAAAACGCCGCCAGGATGTACGAAAACGCATGCAAGCCCCAATTAAAGCCAAACAACCAAGTCACGGGTTGCGACATCAAGCCGTTCAAAGGCATTTGCCAGGCAATGTGCCACTCACCGGACACCGAGCAGGTTTGTACACCGCAAAAGCCTTCAGTACCGGGCACGCAGCCGCCGGCCCAGGCGAACGGATACATCTTGATTAGCATCGCCAACGAACTGATGGCACATAAGGTGTAAACCGTGGTTCTAATCTTTAATTTGACGCTTTCCGGAATGAAGTACATCGCCACCATATTTACGAAAAACGGTTGGAAAGCGATATGCAGATAACCGAGCAGGGTGAGCACCTGATTATTGGGGTTATCGCACAAATTGATATACACATACGTTGCCGCCTGTAGCAGTTCCATCAGGGCGAAATAGGTTAATGGAATCCACAGTTCCTTGGATTCGCCTTTGTAAGCCACGTAAACGGCGGTCGTTAAACCTGCGGCAGCCAATACGCCTGACGCTTCTCCACTCCAACACATTGAAAAATACCTTCTTTATTTTAGTTATAGGCATAGACACCTAGCTTGTAAGCGTGCCATCCAACGGCGCTTAAGTTACTGATTTAGATGTCTATGGGTTTTGCTACGGTCCGTCGTAAAGGGCGGGAATTATTACATAAACCGGACTAAATCGCCGGATTTTGGCGGATCAGGCTAGTACAAATCCACCGGATCGACATCCAGCGACCAACGCACCTTTTTGGCTTCCTTCAACGCATAAATGGCGGGCAACAAATTGTCCAGCAAATGGTGCAATTCTTTACGCTGCGGACTCTGCAACAACAACTGGTAACGGAATAAACCTGCGCGCCTAGCCATCGGTGCCGTCACCGGCCCCAGAACCTGCACTTTGCCGGGATTTAGCTCGCTGATTTTCTGACAAACCGCCTGTAAAAACTGTTGCGGTTCCTCGGCCTTGCCAGCTTGCACCCGTAGCAAGGCCTGATGGCCGAAGGGTGGCAAACCAGCCTGCCGCCGCTCCTGCAGCGCACTTTGCGCGAAAGCCCGATAGCCTTTGCTTAGCAGGGTCTCCAGCAAGGGATGTTGCGGATGCCGGGTTTGCAATACAACCTTGCCGGGTTGGTCGGCACGGCCGGCGCGGCCGGCAACCTGCACGATCAATTGCGCCAGCCGCTCGCTGCCATGGTAATCAATACTGAACAGGCCGCTGTCTATATCCAGAATGGCGACCAGCGTCACCCCCGGAAAATGGTGGCCCTTGGCGAGCATTTGCGTCCCGAGAATAATATCCACCCCACCATCGTGAATCTGCTCCAGATATTGTTCCAGCGAACCTTTGCGTTGTGTGGTGTCCCGGTCCAAACGTATCACCACCTTGTCCGGGAACAAGCTTGCCAGGGTCCGCTCGATACGTTCGGTACCCAGACCCAGCGCCTGTAATTCGCCGGTTTTACAGGCCGGGCACTGCTTGGGCAAGGGCTGCTCGCTGCCGCAATGATGACAGCGCAGCAAGCGGTCGGCGGCGTGAATCACCAGATTGGCATCGCAACGCCGGCAGCGCGACACCCAGCCGCAGCCATGGCAAATCTGCACCGGCGCGTAGCCGCGGCGATTGAGAAAAATCAGCGCTTGTTGCTTTTTGGCCAGTGTCTCATGAATTTCCGCCAGCAGCGGCTCGGACAGGCCGGCTTGCATTCTTTTATTACGAATATCCAATAACTGAAAACTCGGGGCCGTGGCGTTACCGGCTCGATTAGGCAAATGCAGCAATTGATAACGGTGCTGGGCGACATTAGCCATGCTCTCCAGCGACGGCGTCGCCGAACCCAATAACACCGGGATACCCAAACCCTTGGCTCTGGCAATGGCAACGTCCCGCGCGGAAAAGCGAAAGCCTTCCTGTTGTTTGAACGAGCTGTCGTGCTCTTCATCGAGAATGATCAGGCCGGGGCGCGGCAGCGGCGTAAACAACGCGGACCGGGTGCCGAGCATGATGGCGGCATGGCCTTGTTGCATGCTCAGCCAGGCCTGCAAACGCTGGTTATCGGTTAACTTGGAATGCGTGGACACCAGGTTCACGGCAAAACGCTTTAGAAAACGCTGCTCCAATTGCGGCGTCAGGCTGATCTCCGGCAGTAAAACCAGCACCTGTTTGCCCTGCGCCAACACCTCGGCGATGATCTGCATATACACTTCCGTCTTACCGCTACCGGTCACGCCCTCCAGCAAGGATACGGCAAAGCGGCCCAGATTGGCGATGACCGCATCGATAGCCGCCTGCTGGTCGGGATTTGCCGGTAACACGCTCTTAGTGACGGCTAATCCGCCGCCCGGAACGGATTCGTGCGCCGTGACCAAGCCCTTGTCGAGCAAGGCTTTCAACGCCGGCTTGTAGGCGCTAAGCGCGGCAGCGGTCATCGCACTCCCGGTGGCCTGCAACAAAGCCAATAGTGCTTGTTGCTTGGGTGCGCGGCGTAACTGTTCCGGGGCAACCAGCCGACCCTGCGGGCTGAGGCCGAAGCAAGGCTGCCGTTGCAGCAAAGCCGGCCGGCCTTGGCGCAAGGCCACCGGAAACGCCGCGGCCAGCACTTCACCAATCGGGTGGTGATAATAGCGGCTGGCCCAGCGTAATAACTGAATGTCGGTGTCCGCCAATAGCGGCTGGGTATCCAGAACGGCGATAGCCGGTTTGAGTTTATCCATCCGGACGCTGGAATTGTCCGCGACAGCCAGCAAAATCCCCACCTGCTGGCGCTTACCGAAGGGCACCAACACTCTGACACCTGCTTGCAATTCGGTCACATTAACGCCAAGTGGCGGCAAATAATCGAATAAGCGGTCCAGCGGAACTGGCACGGCAACTTTCAAAATTAAATTGCCGGGGATGTCACAGTTAGGCATGTCTCGTGATTTTTTTTTGATATTAGCCGGCTAAGTACTTAACAGGATTGAGGAATCTGAGTTACCCACAAAAGCTGTGGATAACTCTGTGGATAGGCTTTTGAGAGAATCGCTTAGTGTCGGTTTTTATTACACATTTGTTAAATTGTGCAAATTTAAGCCAGCTGATTTGCAAATTATAAATCAATGACTTAGCCAAAAAATTAATCTGTGTTAAATATCGCAGGCGCTATCGAAATACCATGCAGGCTACGCGCCGTTTTTGTGCATAACCTGTTGCGAAGCTGTATCGATTCGACGCGGTAACTGCTGCAGTTGCAACAATTGGGTGCCGCGAAAAAATCAGGGTTCCGACACTGACGACTCTTGACATGGCTGAAGCCGCTTTGTCACCAGGAACAATCTCCCCAAGCAACGTGCCAATCGCGCGGCTAGACGGCATCGGCATTGTTAAAAAACTGTAGGCCCGCCCAACCCGCCAACAACAAAAACGCGAATAAGGTCCAGGCCGGAATACTCAGGCCCAGCAAGGTCCAATCGACTTTCGCGCATTCGCCGGTGCCGGTCAGCATCAATTTGATCGTATCCGCCAGCGGGAAATGTTGAAACACGTATTCCAGCCCCGGACTGCATTCCGGCACCTCTTCGGGCGGCAGATGTTGCAACCAGACATGCCGGGCCGAGACGCTGGCGCCAATCAGCGCCGCGGCGGCACTGCACAGCGCGTATATTTTGCGGCCGCGATTATGCAAACCAGCGATTAAAAAAATCACGCCTGTCGCCAAAATGGCCAAGCGCTGCGAAATACACAGCGGGCAAGGCTCCAGCTCTTCGACAAATTGCAAATAAGCACCGACCGCCAACAGCCCAGCGCAGGCGGCAAAGCCCAGGAAAAAACAAATACGTGGATTAAATTTTAAAAAATTCATTTTCTATGTCTTGGATTAATACGGAAGCTGCAAAACTTCGGTTTAGGGCAAACGCTGGCTCAAACCCTGTTCATGCCAAAGGAGAAACAAAACCGTCCGGCTTGACTGCGAGCACTGAACAGTGGATACCGTTAAGGATGACTTCGGCAGTGTTGCCGATGATCAAACCTTTGATGCCGGTACGCGCCACCGTTCCCATCACCAGTAAATTGACGTCCAATCTTGCCGCCAAAGCCGGAATATCGTCCCGCGCACTCCCTCTGACCAAGTGCAGCCTCGGCGATAAGTAATTGTAAGCCTCATCGCCTATCCAATGCCTTAATTTAGCGGCCAAGCCATCGAGCCCGGCCTGGTAGCGGGCTCTTTCGGCTTCAATCTGCATTTCGACGGTTTTACTCGGAATTTCGCCTGCCCACGCGCTCAACATGGAGTCCCAAACGTGTACCAGATGCAGTTCGGCGAAATCGGCGAGCGCGACAGAACTGGCGAGCTCCAAAATTCTGCGGTTCAAACCGTCGTCCGCCCCGTCCGCGGACCAGGGATCGAAATCGACGGCGGCCATAATTTTGGCATAATTGGTTTTTTCTTCCGGCCGCATCAACCAGACCGGGCGCGGACATTTGCGTAACAAATGCATGTCCGTACTGCCGAACAAATGGTCATGGATACCATGGTCGTCGGCGGCCAATTTAATGACCAAATCATGGTCGCCATCCAGAGTCTGGCGCACGATTTCGATAAACGGGCTGCCAACCCGGATTTGCACATCAACGGGATTGACGCTGCTGTAGCCAAGCAGTAAAGCTTCCAGCTTCTGGCGCTCCTGCTCGCGCAGCTGATTGTCGATTTGCTCCGGCGTATAAAGCTCAAGCAAAGCGCCCAGACGCGGTTGTTCGACGACCTGTAAAAACGTCAATCTGGCTTGATTGTTTGCCGCCAACGCGATCACCCGCTCGATAGCCTTCCGCTGGTCGACGGCAAATTCGGCGACATACAGGATGTTTTTGAATCGGTTCATAGCCATGGTGTTGAGATCGTATAAATAGCCGAAATGCTTATATTCCGGCTATATTGTCCGGGCAATCGAAAGCCACTTTGGCGGCGGATGTGCGTCCCGTACCAAAAAATTCCGTTTTCAGCGGGGCCATGCAATTACACTCCGGCCTCAGACTTTACCGCGTCACGGCAAGTGAGGCAATCGCCGCTGTTTATCGGCACGGCACAAATCGACGTGGGAAGTAAGACACGATTTGCTTGGACCGAACATGCCGGCTCAAGCTTGCAAGACCGCTCATTTGCCCATACATCTTAACTACCGTAAATTCCTGATCACAGAGAATCGCCCATGCCCTCCATTGAATTGGTCAGTCTAGTTAGCGCCAGCCTGCTATTAATCAGCGTGTTTTCCAGCAAACTGGCCAGCAAAGTGGGCATTCCTTCGCTGCTGTTTTTTCTCTTGACCGGCTGGCTGATCGGCGAGTTCGGCGGACCGGAACTGCATAGCCCGGAAATTGCAAAATTTATCGGCGATTTTGCATTGATTTTTATTTTATTTACCGGCGGCCTGGACTCGCATTGGCCCAATATTCGCCCGGTGTTATGGCAGGGGTTATGCCTTTCCACACTGGGCGTGTTTATCACGATGCTGCTGTTAGGCAGCTTTGCTTGGTTTATCCTCGGCTCATTCAGCACCTTTTCGCTGGGCGTTCATGGCATTACGCTGACTCAAGGTCTGTTGCTGGCCGCTATTGTCTCTTCCACGGATGCTGCCGCGGTGTTTTCCGTGCTGCGCTCCAGTCACATTGTTTTGAAGGGCAAGTTGCAACCTTTGCTTGAGTTGGAATCCAGCAGCAACGATCCGATGGCCGTGCTACTGACTGTTACCTTGCTGAATTATGCGACCGGGGCCGAATCGGCTTTTCTGGAAGGCGGCATGTTTTTGGTTATGCAACTGTTAATCGGTGTGGCCGTGGGTTATGGCGGCGGGCGTTTCATGGTCTGGTTGCTGAATCACATGGGCTTAAGCTCGGCCGGCTTGTATGCCATCGCCTCCATAGCATTGGTGCTGCTGACGTATAGCGGCGCTACATTCATGCATGGCAATGGTTTTCTGGCGGTTTACGTGGCCGGCATTGTGGCCGGGAACCGGGAGGTTACCCACCACCATTACATCAATGCCTTCCATGACAGCTTCGCCTGGCTGATGCAGATCATTATGTTTTTAACCTTGGGCATGCTGTCGGTACCCTATCGCGCCGAATTGTCGTCCTTGGCCAGTGTGGCCGTGGCGATCAGTTTGTTTCTGATGTTTGTAGCCCGCCCGGTCAGCGTCTTCATCAGTTTACTGTGGGCCAAGATCAGTTTTAAGGAAAAGCTGCTGGTTTCCTGGGTGGGTTTGCGCGGTTCCGTACCTATCGTACTGGCAACGTTCCCGTTGGCGGCCGGCATCAAAGAAGCCGGGGAGATTTTTGTCCTGATCAGTTTTATTGTGGTGATGTCGGTGTTGATTCAGGGGTTTTCGCTAGCAGCTTTGGCGCGTTGGCTGGGATTGGCAGAGAAAAAATAAAATCGGCAGGGCGCAGTCCAAGTGCCGGCTAGATTTTACAAAACTCATTTTCAACGTCTTTCTTAAACGCTCTAATCTCCCGCGAGGGCCCCAAAATCACCAATATATCGCCAACACTCAAACGGCGATCAAATTCCTCCGCCACAAAATGCAGGCGTTCGCTGACTTGTTTATTGACGATACCGATCAGTATCAAATTGTACTGCGAACTTAAATGCAGCTGGCTGACGTGGGCATTCTCCAGATAGCTGTTTTCCGGAATCGCCACCTCGGCCAGATGCAAATCGTGTCTGCCGAATACGGTGTGATCGAAAATATCATTGATATCCGGTCGCTTCAGCATATCGTGAATTTTGCGCCCGCAGATTTCATACGGGTCGATAATCTTGTTGGCGCCCGCCGCTATCAGTTTTTCCGCCGACTCCGGACTGTCGACAATCGCCACGATATTCAACGCCTTATCCAGTGCCCGCGCTGATAGCGTCAGAAATACATTTTCCGAGTCCGTGTCGAAAAAGCAAAACAGCGTATCGATATGCGCACCAATGCCGATCAGCTTCAAATCGTCGTCGCTACGGAAATCGATATTGGCGGTTTCGAAGCCGTTTTCCCGCGCCAGCGCCGCTTTGGCCGGATCGTGATCGATCACGGTGATTTGATATAGCTCTTTGTCCAGCCGGCTAATGGCCTCGAACGACAGCCGGTTGTAACCGAATACGGCGATGTTTTTCATTTGGGATGCCTGCTGAATAAACGGCGCTGTTCCACCTGATCCCGAAAATGATCGATACCGTACTTACGGCCCAATAACACCAGCATGTCGCCGTGCCGCAGGATAAAGTCCACTTCCGGATTGAAATAAAAATGTTGCTGATTCACCTGGTATTTATTCTTGTGTTTCAGATGAATCGGATTGTCGCTGATCACTCCCAACAAGGTGAGCTTACGCTGCTGCAAATCCAGTTGGCCGATTTTTTGATTATCCAGCGGCGACTTTTCGCTGACCAATACCGACTCCATCACCGTCTCGGTTTGATTATGCAAAATGCCGGAGATGGCCTCGAAAGCAACGGGCTGACCGACAAATTCCGCCGCCAGCAATCCGGCAATCTCAAACGGCCTGATGACGTTATCAGCGCCGGCCTGGTAGAGCTTATTGACGTTGTCATGCCGATTGGCACGGGAAATTATGCGCAGGTTTTTATTCAAGTGCCGGCTGGTTAAGGTCACGTAGACGTTAATCACATCGTCGCCGGTGATGCACAGGATGGCACTGGCACCGCGGCAAATACCGGCGTTGATCAACACTTCATTGTTACTGGCATCGCTTTCTATCGCCAGATAACCGCGTTTCTTGGCCAAATCAATCCGCGCCGGCACCCTATCGATGATTAAAAATTTTTGTCTGTCGTTGTGTAAATGCCGGGCAATTTCCTGCCCTACCCGGCCAAAACCGCAAATGATGATGAAATTGTCATAGCGGTCCAGTTCGGCGTAGGTTCTGGATTCACGCACCGACAGCATTTTCTCGCTGAAGGCGGCAATCAAAATGGACGTGAAGAACGACAACACACCCAAGCTGGCCAATATCAAAAAAATCGTCACCCAGCGCCCACCGGTGGTCTGCGGGGTGATGTCGCCAAAGCCGACCGTCGCCAAGGTAACAATGGTCCAATAAAAGGCGTCGAATAAATTATGGATGCCGCTATCGGTGGCCTGATACTCAAACATATAAATCGACACGCTGGCGATAAACACCAAAAAACAGGTGAAGATCAGCAAGGTCATCAATTCGAAGCGTTTGCTGGCCAAAGCGTCGGCGAACAATTTGGCGCTATTGGAGTAACGAAATAACTTGAACAGCCGGAATATGATGAAAATACGCAGGATCGCCAACGGCCGGTAGCTGGGCAAAATGGCCAGAATATCGATAATCGCAAACGGCGAGGTGATGTACTCAATATCCCTGACAAAGGCTTTGCGAAACACCCTGAGCAGATTGAAATTCAGATTCAAATACAGTGCTTTCTCGTATTCCTCGATAATGACTTTATAGGTGTCCGAATAAATCCAGCCCCTGACCAGATATTCGACGATGAATACCATCAAAATCGCCAGCTCGAAATAACCGCCCATCTTGCTGTCTTCGTGTTCGATGTCGTAAATCAGAAAAATCACGCTCAAAATCAGCAAGCCGATCATCGTCGCGTCGAAATATTTTTTTTTGCGGCTATGGCTGTTTTCTAACAGATCGTAAAAAAACAGCTTGGCTCTGCGATACCCGTCGGCGGATTTGAGGTAATAAGCGCAATAAACGATGAGTTTGGCTAGCATCTGGGGTTATTTCTTAAATTCGATCACTTTGCTGGAGGGGTTTAAATTGATTTCGTCGATGACGCAATGCGGGCCGGCTTGCAGGATATAAGACACCGCGTCGGCAATGTCCTCCGCCAGCAAGGCCTGGCCGGACTGTTTGCCGGGCGCGAACGACAATGCATCAAAAAACGCGGTATCGACCATGCCCGGGTTGACCAAGGACACCCGCACCGGGCTTTTGCCGCATTCGTCACGCAAGGCCTGGCTGAAGCCGCGTAAGGCAAATTTGCTGGCGCAATAGATGCTGCCGTTGCGGCTGCCTTTTAACGCGGCTTCCGAGCCGATATACACCAGGTTGGCATGGGCTTTTTGCTTCAGTTTCGGTAACAACGCCCGCGTCAGATAGGCTTGGGCGGTAAAGTTGACGGTCATCAGCGTCTCGATTTGCGCGTAGGAAAACTGCTCCAAACCGCCGAATTGACCGTAACCGGCGGCAAATACCACCGTATCCAAGGCCGGGAAATCGCTTTGCAGCTGCTTGGCAAACGGCGGCAGGTCGGCCAATTGCGCTAGATCCAGCTCGCGGCCGATAAAATGAGGGTGATGTTTGGAAAACTTCCGACAGTCGCGCGATGTGCCAATCACGTGATGCCCCTGCGTCAGCAATTGCCGGGCAATCGCCCGACCGATGCCGGAACTGGCGCCAGTCACCAGTACCGTGCGCTTTACAGTGTGCATGGGAAATAAGCGCTGTGCGGAATGTATTCCAGCAGCATTTGCGCACAATCGGCCATCATCGCCTGTTCCAGATCGGCGCGGTAAGACACCATGCCGGACGCAGTTTGCAGCGGGCTGGCGAACAATTTTTCATCCGGATATAGCTTATGCATTTTTTTGAAATATTGTTCCGGCAAACGAAACACCCCCAGACTGACAGAGTGCAGGGCTTGGGCATCGATGGCCGCAAAGACTTGCTCGAACAAAGCCCGGTATTGCTGCCGATAATCGTGCTGATAAATCAACGGATCGAAACGCAAACCGATTTGCCAGCCTTGTTGCTGTAATTTAGCGGCGGCTTCGATGCGCTTGGCCACATTCGGTGCTTTGGCTTCCACTTTATCTGCTACCGCATCCGGCGACAGGCTAAATGCCACCAAGCAACGCGGCACCACCTCCCGATTTAACAAGCTTCTGATTTGCGTGCTCTTGGTACGCAGTTCCAGCCAGGCATTGGGTAATTCGGCAAACACCGGCAAAAACTGTTCGGCAAAATCGGTGACCGGTTCAAAAGCCAAGCTGTCGCAATCGTAACCCGAGAAAAAATACACATCCTGATCGGGCGTTTGCAGACAGGTCTGGCGAATCTGCTCCTGAAAGTCCTCGTAATTCACAAACAACACATAATTGGCTGACTGGTACATGCCCTGTAAAAAACAGTAACGGCAGTCGTACAAGCAATTGAGCATGTGCGAAAAGTAATAATTACGCTGCCCGCCGATGCCATAGCCAGCCGGCGCGGGCAACACGAACTTTTGGTATTTTTCCGCCAGGATCAGGGCCGGATGTTGCTTTTGTAAGCGAAAGTTTTGCGCCTTGGGATTAAACACCTCGCCGTATCGCTCGCAAACCACTGTCCGTGCTTGCGGAAAACGCCGCCGAATCGTCGCTACGCGCGGGTGCTGCTCGATAGCGGATTCGATGTATAGCGTGTCTATCATGGTGGCTGAATGCGGCAAAAGGCGGGAGAGCATTATAAATGATTGCCGGCGACGGGGCGCCAGCTTACGCCCGATAAAACTGCAAATCCGCGCGTTGCGGCCACTTGTCGCAACTGCCCGGCGCAAATGGTCCGTTGCCGGCATGCTAAATCCGTTATGATGGCTCCTGAAAAACAATAACGTTTTTCAATTGGACCCAGTAGGAAAAAAGATACTTCCCATCAGCATGGATTTGCTTCAAGCCTTTTGCCGGCTATATGGCAAAGGGTGCTGTACCGGTGCTACTTCACGACGAACTTAGACTTATAAGTTGCCGGTGCAAAAAATCTATTCTGTGATGACGTGTTTTTTAGGGCATTGGACCTATTAACCATCACACAAAATCTACTTAATGAAATTATTTACAAAAGCAGTTTTAACGCTGTCATTCGCAGCATCTTTGAGTCTGGTCAACGTTTGTGCCTTTGCTGCTGAAGAAGCGCCAGTTGCAGCAGCACAATCAGGCGCCGCAGGCATTATCGCTCACATCGAAAAAGCACTGGTTGAAGTGAGCAAAAGCGATTTCTCCGCTGCGCAGATTCATCTGAAAGCCGCCAGAACCAGTTCCGAAGCGATTGCCGACACCTCCGAAGCAGCGAAAAAAGCTCACGCCTCTTTGATGCAAGGACAGATCCAGTCTAAAGCCGGTAACGTAGCTAAAGCCACTGAAGAATTGACCAAGACTATAGAACTGTATAAAGCGCTGTAAGGCTTGAACAGGGCTGGGCTGTTATGTCGGTCCAGCCTAATTCAGGGGCAAACCATAGCCCCTACATCCCAAAATAGGCATAGCCGCTCACAGCTATAACGCCGATTCCGACAATCTTGATCTTATCCACCAGCGCTTGCTGGCTCCAAAAATAAAGACAACTGGCTTTTTTGCGGCACCAGAAGGCTATCAGGCTATTGCCGGCCCGCCGACAATGACGGGGAATAATGCGCCAAATGAAGTACAAGCCAACCAGGCCTAGCGTACACAGAATGTAAAAAACGATGACTTGGGTAGTATGCGTATCGGTATGGAATGCGTGTTCTATGACATGATCCAGATTGTATTCGGCATACTCGAACATCAAGTGCGCCACATGCAAAACCACTTCGATAACATGATGGATCAAGCCCATTAGCAGCCCGAATGCGGCATCCGGCATTGCCAGAATTAATAAGACCAGGCTTAACAGCAGGCCGTTCACGGCCCGCTGTTGTGTTTTGGTTTTGTCGATATGCTTGTTTAACAGCGCCGTGTCTTCAGGCGTCAAATTGACGAATTGGGCGCCGATTAAATACGGATAACGGTCGTTTTCGTAAGGGTTGCTGGGCTTGCAATACACCACCTTACAGCAGGTCATGATTGCGGTCATATTGGATAACAGCAATATTCGCAGCATTAGATAATCGCCGGTTTGCAGCGGCTCTTGCGCAGTAAAGGCGATACCGCTGGCGCTGATACTGACGTTGAGCGTGTCGTTTTCCCTGCTTTGCGAATCGGGTAGCGCTTGAGGCGAGACGGTATCGGGCGGATTGCTGTTGCCGAGTAAATCATGGAAATTTTCCGGCGCTTGCATTTGTCCATCATGATCAAGCTTGCGATAGAACAGATTGGCTTGCTCGTGGATGCGAAAAGCCACTCTGCGATTCAATTTCTTGCCGTTTACCTTAGCCATATTCATCAAACCCTAAAAATCGCCTGTTACGTACTGTCGATGATAGTCCAAGACCGTAAACTCTCAATCTGCATAAAAATAGCCCTGACGCAGACTGGCGCGATTGCTCAGGTGTCGTCTTTACTGACCCACTGTTTTACGGCGGGCGGCTGGTAATTGACATAGCGGTCCAGTAACAAATTTGGATCGGACTCGACCATCAACATGTCGCGATGATGCGGTTTGACGAATTGTTCCGCCGCGACGTGGTCCAGGAAATTAATCAAGGCATCGTAATAGCCCGCCACATTTAATACGCCGCAGGGCTTTTGATGAAAACCCAGCTGCGCCCAGGTCCAAATCTCGAATAATTCTTCAAGCGTGCCGATGCCGCCGGGTAGAGCGATAAAGCCGTCCGCCAGTTCGGCCATCAGCATTTTTCGCTCGTGCATGGATTGGGTAACGTGTAATTCGGTGAGATTGGGATGGGCGACCTCCTTGTGCGCCAAGGCTTTGGGAATAACACCAATGGCTTGGCCGCCGAGCTTTAACACCTGATCCGCCACCGTGCCCATGATGCCAATCCCGGCGCCGCCATAAATCAAGCGGATGTTGCGGCTGACCAGGGCTTGGGCCAGCGCCCGCGCGGCCTCGCTATACGCATCAAGCCGGCCGGGACTGGAACCGCAATAGATGCAAATGCTGTTTATCGTTGTCATGTCGGGTATGCCGGAGAATTACGGTGGCTTATATTCGGTGGAAAACCATGACGCGGCAAGACGAATTTTACTGCCGCCTCATGCACGGGCAACTGCCGGCATGTTCGCTCAAGGGCTGTTACTGATAGAATTAGGCTTTTTAGTCAGACAGCCATCATGCGCTTAATTAGGGGTTTGAATCATCTTGAGCCGTTACGTGACGGCTGCGTGTTGACCATAGGCAACTTCGACGGTCTGCATCTTGGGCACAAGTTGGTCATCGAAAAGCTGGCCGAGCATGGCCGGCGGTTGAATTTGCCAACGGTGGCAATGGTCTTTGAACCTCAACCGTTGGAGTATTTCCTCGGCGACCATGCGCCATCCAGACTGACCCGGTTGCGCGAAAAAACCATTCAGTTTGCTAAATTACCGGTCGACGAATTACTGGTTTTACCCTTTAACCGCAGCCTGGCCGATTGCGATGCGGAGCATTTCATTCGCGATATTTTGGTCGAGCGCTTGCGCGTCAAGCATTTGGTGGTCGGGGACGATTTTCACTTTGGTAAGGCGCGGCGCGGCAATTTTGCGCTGTTGCAGCATCGCGGTCAGGAGTATGGTTTTGCGGTGGAAGATAGCCATTCTTTCGAGCTGGCCGGTTTGCGAGTCAGCAGCACGCTGATTCGCGATGCCCTGGGCGAAGGCCAATTGGCGCAGGCCACGCTGATGCTGGGCCGGGATTATTCGGTCTGCGGCCGGGTGGCGCACGGCGACAAGCGCGGCAGGGAGTTGGGCTTTCCTACGGCCAATGTCAGAATGTTTAGAAAGAATACCCCCGTCGTCGGCGTATTCGCGGTGACGATGACCGGCTTGAATGGCAACGAGTACCAAGGGGTCGCCAATGTCGGCACCCGCCCCACCTTCGACGGTGGCGCTAAAGTGGTCTTGGAAACGCATTTATTCAACTTCAATCAAGACATTTATGGGCATTACGTGGAAGTGCATTTTAAAAAGAAGCTGCGCGACGAAATCCGTTTTGCCTCGCTGAGCGAATTGAAACTGCAAATCAGCCGGGATGTCGAACAGGCTCAGCAGTTTTTCAGTGAAACATTGGACATGAAATGATTAACTCCGCAAACTTCCCGGCATCGCCTTGTGTCCGTAACTGTTGTCTGAACGACGACGATATTTGCTTGGGCTGTTACCGCTCACTGGATGAAATCCGCCTGTGGTCTAGCGCGGATACGCAGACTCGCGAACTGTTTTTGCAGCAGGCTGCCGAGCGGCGTAGCAAGATTTTGCAGGCCACTCGGTTGAGGTCTGCTTATGTCGAACAGTTGCCGAAAGCTTAAGCGCTACGCCGCCTTTGTAATATCGGCCTGACATCCAGCCAAGCCGCAATGCCTATATACGTAGACAAGCCCAGGCTACCGGCCAGCCAGACATTCACCTGATAGCTATCCAACACGTAGCGGTTGGCAAAATATAGCGCCAAACCCAATGCAAAATAACCGGTGATCTTGAAGAGCGGATAGCTCACCGGATAATAGTGCCGGCCCAAAGCCCAAGAGCAAACCACCATAAACAAATAACAAGCCAGCGTTGCCCACGCCGAGCCGACATAGCCCCAAACCGGTATCCAGCAGATATTCAAAACAATCGTCAGACCTGCTCCGGCCAGCGATACCCAGGCGCCCAAGCCGGTGCGGTCGCTCAGTTTGTACCAGACTGACAGATTGACATAGATCCCCAGCAGCAAATTAGCCATCAGTAATATCGGCACCACCTCCAGGCCCACTCGATACTCCTCGCCGATAAAATATTTGAACAGGTCGATGAACAGCATCACCACTAAAAAAATAAACACTCCGGCAATCACAAAATACTGCATCACTAGTGCATAAGCGCGTTTGGCGTCTGCGCGGCCGGCATAGGAAAAGAAAAACGGTTCGCCGGCGTAGCGAAAGGCCTGCACGAACAAACTCATCAAAATCGACAGCTTGTAGCAGGCGCCGTAAATGCCCAGCATCTTCAGGTTGGTGGGTAAATCGTAAGGCAGCAAGACTTTCAGAATCGCCCTATCCAGCATTTCGTTGACCATGCCGGCAAAGCCGATGATGACCATGGGCAGCGAGTAACGCAGCATGGGCCTGAGCACGCGCGGGTCGAGCTGGAAGCGCACCGCGCGAAATTGCGGCAGTAACAGCAGCAGCTTGCAAACACTGGCGGCCAGATTGGCTAAAAATATGTAACCCACGCCCAGTTTAGGGTCGTAATAAGCGGCCAGCTCGCTATCCGGCCATAAAGTATTCAGCTTCGGCCAGACCAGCAAAAACAAAAGATTCAAGCCGATGGCGATGAATATCTCGGTCATTTTGATGCCGGCGAAACGCCAGGCCCGGTTCTCGGCGCGCAATCGGGCAAACGGCAGTGCCGACAGGGCATCCAGCGCCAGAATCCAACCGAACCACAGCAAATACTCCGGATGTCGCGGATATTGCAGCCAGTCGGCCAATGGCTGTTGCCAATAGTAGATTGCCGCGATGAAGCCGAGATTGGCGATCAGCAAAAAGCTTAAAGCGCCGCGGTAAACCTCATCGCCGCTAAACTCCGGCCGCTGCCGAAAGCGGAAATAACCGGTCTCCAAACCTAGCACCAACAACACCGCAAAAAATCCGGCATAGGCGTAAAACTCGGAGACCACGCCGTATTCGCCGGCGCTGAAGGTGTAGGTGTACAGCGGCACCAGCAGATAATTCAAAAAACGGCCGACGATGCTGCTGAGACCGTAGATGGCGGTTTGGGAGACGAGTTGGCGTAGTGAGCTCAAATGCGCTTAAGTCCAAAGAATGATGGGACCTCCGGGTGAGGCCTAAGGTAGCCATATTGTAAGGTAGTTGCCGGCTTACCGCTCTATACGACACAGCCAGCTGCCCGGGTTACGTTTATTCTGCGCAGGCTAAACTTTGCTCGATCAGGACTTTCGCTGCGGCGGCGGCGGTGCGCATTGCCCCGGATTCTCGGCGTCTCTGTTCGCTAACCATGGCCCCGGAAATCAGCATTGCCAATTGTTGGGACAGTGCTTCCGGATCCCGCGCGCCGGCTTGTCGGGCTAAATCTGTCAATACTTGTTGAAAGGTGTCGGAAAACTCGGCGGCGGCCCGTTGAACAGGATTGGCGGCCTCGGCAAATTCGGCAGCGGCATTGATAAACGGGCAGCCACGAAACTCCGGGCTGGATGATAATTCATCGAATACCGCAAACACCGCCAGCAACTTTTGCTTGGGTTCGCTGGCGCGCTGTTCCATACCGATAAGGATACGATTCAGCATGGCCTCCCGGCTTTTGCTTAGATGCGCCAAGACTAGATCGTCTTTTGACGGAAAGTACTTATACAGACTCATTTTGGTGGTGCCGGCGGCTTTTACTATTGCATCGACACCGGTGGCCTTGATGCCTTGGCTGTAAAACAACGCAGAGGCAGTTTGCAAAATGTGATCTTGGAGATTACGGGCCATAATTTAAGTACCTGGAAAAAACAGCTTGCAACTATACAGACCGGTATGTATTATTTCAATAGACTGACCGGTCTGTTATAGCGCAGTCTTTAATTCAACTACTGGAGATTATTCGATGATTACTTTGTACGGCGTGGCAATCAGCAACTATTACAACAAAGTCAAATTTGCGTTGATGGAAAAGGATATAGCATTCATCGAAGAGTTTACCCCACCCAGCCAGAGCGAGGATTTGTTGCAACGATCCCCGCTGGGAAAAGTCCCGTTCATCAAAACCAGCGACGGTTATCTATCCGAATCGCAAGCGATACTGGAGTATCTGGAAGATGCATTTCCGGAACATCCGCTGTATCCGGCCGATGCTTATGAGCGCGGCAAATGCCGGGAGTTTATCCAACATCTTGAATTGAACGTCGAACTGATTGCGCGCCGCCTGTATGGGGAGTTTCTGTTCGGCAACACCGTATCGGCAGAAACCAAGGACGAAGTCAGAGCCAAGCTCGATACCGGATTAAAGGGCTTAGCCAAACTGCTGAAATTATCGCCCTATGCCCTGGGCGACCGTTTCAGTACGGCAGACATCGTAGCCTGGCCGCATCTGCAATTGGTGGGTTTTGCCACCCAAAAAATCTACGGCGAGAACTTGGTGAATACGCATATTCCGGGCATTGAAGCTTATATACAACTGATCGAAAGCCGGCCGCACGCGCAAATCGTCGGTGCCGACCGGGCAAAGGCGTTAGAAGCCTTTTTTCGGAATAAATAGTCCCCGCTCTGCTATTCCTCAGGTGATTTAGCACAAGACCCTCTTATCACTTTCTGGCATTAAGCCGTCGGCGTAATGATGCCGGCGGCCACTCCATAGTGATTTGCGTATTCCGATCAAATCAGTCAAGGCGGACCGACCGAGTGGAGTCCCTGCTGTGCTAGGGCTTCGGCGCCTGCTATTCAGGACATTTACGCATAGACCAATTCAGAATTAATTGTCTATACTTCGCTTCCTAACGGCTATCACAATTTGTTTTCGAACATTTAGCGGGAGCCAAGCTCCGCAACCTTCAATTTAGGAATTTACTCATGCGACTATTAGCCACTGAACCCGCCAGTATTGCGAAAATTTTGGATGCCAGTATCAAACTTTACTCGGCCTGCTTCAGCAGACTATGGGGCATTCTTTCAATACTTGCCGTGCTGTATATCGCCATGGGTTTGCTGACTGCGACTTTGCAGCCCGATCCGGCCGCACCACAGACTGCGGCGCTGGAATTATTGTCTGAGAACCTGTTACTGATATTAGCGTTTGTCATTGTTTTCTCCTTGGTGTCTTTCGTGCTCTATGCCGCCCTTATTTACCGCTTGGATAATCTGACCAATGAACGGGAAGACAGTTTTTCCGAAGCGATAACGGCCGGATTCAGAGCCTTTCCCTCTATGTTCCTCGCCGCGTTCCTGTACATGGTTGTGATAATCGTGGGCTATATCCTGCTACTGATACCGGGCTTGATCTTGACCTTATCGCTGATGTTTTATCTCTATTTCATCGTCATCGACGGCCTTGGCGGCTATAGAGCTCTTAGAGCCAGCCACTCTTTGGTTTGGGGACATTGGTGGCGGACTGCGACAATCTTTACCGTACCGATGATCATCTGGATGGCAGTGATGTTTGCGCTGGGGTTTTTGATGGCTTTTCTGGCGCCGGCAGACAATCAAGTCTTGATGCAGATTTTGATGAATTTATTGTCGGTGTTTTTCATGCCCTATTTTTTCGCGCTGGGTTACGTGCAGTTTCACGACTTAAAGTTGCGTAAATCGGGCAGCGACCTTGCCTCTCGCCTAGGCAGATAATGCGGTTTGCTGCTTTACTGCTGTTGTGTCTGGCCGGCTCATCCCAGGCGCAAGACAACAGCTTACAAGCCTGCCTGAACCTTGCCCGGCAACAATCCGGGCAACAGCTAGATATAAAAAAACACTGTCCGGCTCTGTTCAAGGAATTGGCAAACCAGGGCCTGCTGACCAGTTTCGATCCACCATTAACTGCCGACGTTAGCGCCACGCAACTGGCGCTTTTAGCCGACAGCCTGAATAATTCTGGGACCATCCGCCAGGAAGGCCTGACGCTATTGTTAGCTGAAATTTTGATCACGCCAACCGACGACTCGCAAGCGAATTGGTGGCAAGCCGTCCTGAACTGGCTGAATAGCCTCAAGCCGGCGGACCATGAAGACCAATACCAGCAGTTGCAGCGCTGGCTGGCGGCCTTGAAGCCATCGCAACAAGCGGCAGAGATTATCATCTACGTGTCGATTGCCTTATTGCTGGCACTATCGGCCTGGCTGGTGATTAGCGAGTTGTATCAGGCCGGGGTTTTTCGCAAATTTTCCGGCAAGCGCCAGCCCGTCACTCCCGCCGGTAAGCTGGCTGAAACGCAATCATCGGCTTCGCATCCGGCGATTAAGACCTTAACACCGCAAGAGCAAATCGGCGCATTGCTGGCGCAACTGATAAACGCACTAATCCAGCGCCAACTGCTTCCGGCCGACCCCAGCCTGACCCATCGGCAACTCGTTAGTCATTTTCAACAACAAGCCCGACAAGCGGATTCGGCATTTTCCCGTTTGGTCCGCCAAGCCGAACCCTTGCTTTACGGCCATCGCCCTGTTGATGCGGACTTGGTCGGCAATTACCGGCGCGAGGTGCAGGCGCTATTGGGCAATTTGCGCTCATGAAAGAACGCCTGATTACCCTTCTAACCGCACTGGCGGCATTGGCGCTGGTGATTTTGTTGTTGTCGCCGCGCCATCCCGATGCGCAAAAGCCGCTATCGCTACCGACCAGCGAAGACCGCGGAGCAGATGGTCTGAAAGGGCTTTTTACCTGGCTACAACGCGAAGGACTGAATGTCGTCAGTTTTCGCAAACGCTACAGCGATCTGCATAAGGACAAAACCCTTCCGGAGCGCGGCAATGTGCTGATTGCCAGCATGCCAGCTTCCAAAGAAATCCGAGAAACGGAGTGGCCGGCGCTGGCGGACTGGCTGGAGCAAGGCAACACGCTGATCGTTCTAGGCGCCGTGTATCAACACCCGGGCTGGGCCGCTGCCGAGAATTGCTTTTGCGATGTTAAGGAACTTTTGTCACGCTACGACTGGATCCTGGATTCCGCAGATCAACAAGACGAGCCAAACACCCCGGAAACACAGACGGATAAAACCCTGCAAAGTACCCTAAACACCCTACAAAACAGCCTCAAAGGCGCTCTCCCTCAAGACAGCCAATTGCTTGCTCAATCCTCGCACCCTCTGCTGCAGGGCGTCACCAGCCTACAGACCCAAACCTCGGCAGACTTGTTAAAAGCCGCATGGACGCTGAGCGGCAGCGAACCTGAGAATCTCTCGCTGCGCTTGCTGTCCGAGCGCGATAGCCATCTCACCACCGCCTGGTGGATGAATGCCGGCGCCGGCCGGATCGTGTTGCTGCTGACCCCGGATTTGTTTAGTAACCAGCGGTTGGGGCAAGCAGACAACGCCCGGTTTATCGGCAATTTGCTCAAGCAATCGCTGGCGCCGGCAGGCCGATTGTTGTTCGACGATTACCATTTCGGCTTGTCCGAACTGTACGATCCCGAGCACTTTTTTAAAGACCAACGGCTACATCAAACCTTGTGGTGCTTTGGCATATTCTGGCTGCTTTACGTGGCCGGCTACACCAGCCGCCTGGCGCCGGTGCGCCAAGCCGGCAGTCAACTATCCACCCGGGACTTCATCAAGGTTAACGCCGAATTTTTCGCGCGCCGCCTGAACCAGCCTGTATTGGCCGAGGCCCTGGTCAAGCATCTGCTGGCGGATATTCATGCTCGGCGGGGAATGCGCAGCGAAGCGGAAGTCTGGCTTTGGCTGGAACAGCATAGCCGGGTAAGCAACGATCAGATCACACTACTAAAACGGGCGTTAGCCAAACAACGTCTTTCATTACTGCGTTTATCCAACACTATTACTTACATCAGGACAGTCACGCTATGAGCAACAACGCAGCGCAAAATTTGAATCTCCACCTGCGGCAACAAATAGGCAAGGTGGTATTCGGCATGGATGAGGTGCTGCACGGCTTGGTCGTCGCCTGGATTGCCGACGGCCATGTGCTGCTGGAAGGTGCGCCGGGCCTGGGGAAAACCCTGTTGGCCAAATCACTGGCGCAATTGATGAGCGGCAGTTTCGGGCGCATCCAAGGCACCGCCGATCTGATGCCGTCCGATATTACCGGCCTGCATATCTTCAACACCGAGGCTAACAGTTTCGAATTCGTCCCCGGCCCCTTGTTTAACGAAGTGGTGCTGGTTGATGAAATCAACCGCGCCGGCCCCAAGACCCAATCGGCATTGTTGCAAGCAATGGAAGAAAAACTGGTGACGCTGGATAGAAAAACCTATCCGCTAGCAGAAAACTTTTTTCTGATTGCCGCTCAAAACCCCTTCGATTTCGAGGGCGTTTATCCCTTGCTGGAATCGCAACTGGATCGCTTTTTGGTGCGTCTGGACATTAACTATCCGCAACTGCCGGCGGAGGTGGCGGTGCTCAGGCACTACGATAAACCGGGCGGCGGGCACAGCACGGCGTTGCAACAAATCCAAGCCCTGCCGGAAACGCTGCTGCGGCAAGCGCGCCAAGAGGCCGCCGCTGTTCACGTTGAAGACTGTTTGTACCATTATGCCATCATGCTGGCGGAAGCCAGCCGTAACCATCCGCGTTTAAGCCTGGGCCTGTCGACCCGCGGCGCACTTGCCGTGATGCGCTGCGCACGGGTGGAAGCGGTGCTGGACGGCCGCGATTTCCTGATCCCCGATGACATCAAAGCGGTCGCGCCGCTGGTAGTCGGGCATCGTTTACTGCTCAGTTCCGAAGCCATGCTGGAAGGTTACTCCGCCATCCAAATCTACCGGGAAATCGAAAATCAGGTCGCCGTTCCCCGCAGTGCGGAAGCGAAATAATGTCAATATCGCGTTTGACACTGCTGCTGGCCGGCTTGATTATTCTGCTAGCCATCATCGGAATCTGGAGTGGCGAGCCGCTGCAAGGTTTCTGGCGATGGCCGGCGGCCTTGCTGATAACGCTGATGGCTTGGGAACGCTTCAGGTTGACGGACAATATCGAGTTGCACAGGCAAGTTCCGCCCACTTTGGCACTGGGCGAGTCAGTCGACTACAGCATTCAAGTCTGCAACCGGGCCGGTTCCAAGGTCCGCTTCGAAACCCAAAGCGACTACCCTGCCGCCATTGTCGGCGACAACTCGCTGCAGCGTTGGCTACTGGGCGCGCATGAAACCCAAAGCCGGCAGTTTTCGATTACGCCCACCCGCTTGGGCGGCACCTCCTTGGGCAGTTTGTATGTAAAACAGCTGGGCGCGTTCGGCTTGTGCTGGTGGACGCGGCGGATAGACGACGACATCGCCATGCGGATAGAACCCGCCCGGCTGAACAACTTTGTAGACCTGTCCGGCATGCAGCAGCTTGGTAGCCGCGGCAGTGCCCAGGCTCGCAGTAGCGGCGTCGAGTTTTTGGATTTAAGCGAGTATCGGCGCGGCGATTCCTTGCGCAGCATAGACTGGAAGGCCACGGCCCGGCGCGGCAAGCCCATGGTGCGGCATTTCGAGCGCGAACATTTGCTGGAAATTGCGGTGCTGATCGATTGCGGTTTGAGCAGCCGCCTGCAAAGCGAACACATGGACCGCTTACATCATTACATCAATGTCGCCGCCAAATTGACGGAATTTGCCAGCTACCAAGGCGACCGGATCGCCTGTCTGGCCTACGCCCAACAAACTGTCGATAAAACGCCGATGGCCGGCGGCATGAACTCGGTCCGGGCCATACGTCAGCTGTTGAGCCGGCTCACAGTGTTTAACGAGAACGGCAATGCCCTGAATGCCGCACTGGAGGTCAAGCAACTGCTGAAACGGCGCGGTCTGGTGATTTTCCTGACCGAACTGGAACAGCCGGAAGCCGCTTTGCAGTTGGTTCAAGCCGGGAAATTACTTTCCACCAAACATCAAGTCCTGGTCGCCACAGTCGATGAGCCGGCGATTGGCGACGATCTGAAACAAAACGGGGTCTACTGGCAGGACCCTTATCGGAAATTCGCCATTCTCGAATACCTGCGCGGCCGCGAGTTGACCCGCAAGCGTTTACAGGGCAGTGGGGTAGCGGTAACCAGCGCCACCGCACAGAATCTGGACCGGCGGATACTGGCTTATTACCGGAACAAGCGCGACACCATCGCGGCAGCCTGATGTTAAATACCCGGTACCAACCTGTGTAAACAACTGACCTGTTTTTAATAAGATGATGAATAACCCCCTGAATAAACCCGGTTCGTTCCAGGATTATCTGCACATACAATCGGCAGACGGTATGGATTACCAGTTGGAAATTGCCGGAATGGGCGCATGTACCTATGCCTTCGTCATCGATTGGCATATACGACTGTTGTTGGCGATTAGCTGGGTAGCGATCTGCGGCTTGGCGTTCTTTAACTGGGAAGAAATGCGCAACGTGTTTAAAGCGGGACATCCCGGCTACACCGGCCTGGTTTTAATCTTACCGACACTGCTGATATATTTTTTGTATCACCCGGTGCTGGAAATCCTGATGGCCGGACGAACGCCGGGCAAGCGCATGACCGGTGTTCGTTTGGTGGATTTACAAGGGCATACCCCCGGCATAGGCGCGCTGTTGTTGCGCAATGTGTTTCGCCTGATCGACTCGCTACCCGGCTTTTATTTTCTCGGCTTGGTGGCTGTCGCCTTCACCGGCAAGCGCCAGCGGATCGGGGATTTAGCGGCGGGCTTGGTACTGGTGTATGACAACGTCGACAAGACCCATTCCTTGCAGCAAATTTCCACGTTAACCCTGCATTCCCGTTTAAGCGGCGACGATCAGACTCTGCTGCTGGATTTGTTGAAACGCTGGGACGAACTGGCCTCCGAACGCCGGATCTTGTTCGCCACACAATTTTTAAGCCGAATCGGCCGCGACATTCCTGAAGCAAATGGCAAACAGACGCAAGAACAGGTCTTAAAACGGGCTCTGAAAAGCTTGTTAAGCGAACCCTGAGCCGACGATGCAGCAGTTAAACAACCAATCTCAAGCATTGTCTCACTGGTTAAATGCCCGGAAAAGCCAATGGGAAAGCCTGGAAAACACCCTTAAACCGACGGCTAGCCGCCGCGCCCAGGAAATCAGTGATGCCCGCCAGCTGCTGTCAGGCTATCGCGCCCTGTTGAGCGATTTGTCCTTGTCGCGCCGGGTAAACGGCAAAGCCATGATTACCCGTTACCTGGAAAACCTGTTCTTAAAAGCCCACGAAGAAATCTACGGTCCCGCCAATCATCCTTTGGCGCGTTTGATCGATTTATATCATTGGGAAATACCGCGGCTGATGCGGGAATTGAAAACCGCAATCTTCAGCGCCTTTGCGCTGTTCGTGCTGGGTATTGCCGCCGGCTGGTGGCTGATTGGCAGCTATCCCGATTTGATCGGTCTGCTGGCCTCGCCGAAGATGATAGACCACGTTCAGAAAGGCGAATTATGGACCGACGGCCTGCTCAACGTCGCGCCGTCCTCGGTATTGTCCCTTAGCATTGCCGCCAACAACATCACGGTGACACTGTTCGCTTTTGGCTTAGGGGCATTCTACGGCGTCGGCACCCTCTACATCATCGGCTTCAACGGTTTCATGCTGGGCGGAATCTTTGCCTTTACCGCCGCTTACCAGCTGGACGGGCGGTTATTTGCCTTCATCATTGGCCATGGCGTGGTCGAATTGAGCGTCATCATCATCGCCGGCGCGATGGGCTTGCAACTCGGTGAAGCCCTGATACGGCCCGGCGCCCGCAATCGACTGCAAGCGTTTCAGGAGACCAGCATCAGTGCCGGCAAAGTACTGCTTGCGGTAACTCCGTTTCTGATTTTCGCCGGTTTGATCGAAGGCTTTGTCTCGCCCGATCAAGCCTTCAATTTGCCGCAAAGAGCGGTAATCGGCTGCTGCAGCGGCATGATATTCTGGCTGATATTGTTGTTCGGCGTGCCGGGAAAATCCAGACAGCCGTGACAGTACTTCGCAGCTATTCGGTATAGGCTAATACTGCTTAAGGTATTGCCTTGCCGATAATAGCGATAGCTTGGTTGTCGAAACGATAGGTGGAGAGGTCGAGGTAGAGGCTTGCGGCTTTTTAAGCTCGGCTAGCGCCAGTCTTGTATTGAAAAGCGCGAGAAATAAGTCTGGCAAAAGCGGCGCGGACGGGCCTGTGAGGACGCCGGCCCGCGCCTTCTAAGGCTTAAGCTTCGTAATTGGCGCTGGCGAATTCCCAGTTAACCAATGCCCAGAACGCTTCCAGATATTTAGGACGCAGATTGCGGAAATCGATGTAATAAGCGTGTTCCCAAACATCGCAAGTCAACAACGGCGTTTGCCCGGCAGTTAACGGGCAACCGGCGTTGCTGGTGCTAACCAGTTCCAGACCGCCTTTGTCGTTTTTCACCAGCCACGCCCAGCCTGAGCCGAAAGTGGTGACCGCGCATTTGGTAAATTCTTCTTTGAATTTCTCGAAAGAACCGAATGTTCTATCAATGGCATTCGCCAAACCACCGGTAGGTTCGCCGCCGCCGTTGGGAGACAGGCTGTTCCAATAAAAGGTGTGGTTCCAGATTTGCGCTGCGTTGTTGAATACGCCGCCAGAGGATTTTTTCACGATCTCTTCCAGGGACAAGCCTTCAAACTCAGTGCCGGGAACCAGATTGTTCAGGTTGGTGACATAAGTTTGGTGATGTTTGCCGTAGTGAAATTCGATCGTTTCTGCGGAAATGTGCGGCGCCAATGCGTCTTTTGCGTACGGTAATGCAGGTAATTCAAAAGCCATCTTTATTCTCCAGATTGATTGAACAGCAGCAGTTATTAGGCGCGGGCTTACCGCCCAAACCTAATTACCCAGCATTATAATAAAGAATTATTGCTTAACACTACCTAATCTAAGGAAAACAACGATGGCACTTGAGGTTGAACATAAGTTTTTGCTGGCGAACGACGACTGGCGCGGCGAAATCGATCATTCCGTACACTACAAACAGGGCTATTTAAGCAGCAGCCCGCTCAGTTCGGTGCGCGTGCGAATTTCCGACAAGCAGGCTTGGCTGAATATCAAGAGCGCCACTATCGGTAGCCATCGTCAGGAGTTTGAGTATGAAATCCCGTTGAATGACGCCAACAGTATTCTCGACGAGCTATGCCATAAGCCGTTAGTGGAAAAAATCCGTCATTTTGTCTATCGCGACCGGCATGTTTGGGAAATTGACGAATTCATGGGCGATAACCAAGGTTTGATTGTCGCTGAAATCGAATTGTCGGCAGTAGGAGAGGCCTTTGTTAGGCCGGACTGGGTCGGCATGGAAGTTACCGACGATATACGCTATTACAACAATAATCTCTGCAAGCATCCGTTCAAGGATTGGGATAAATAAGCGGCAACAAGCCAGATAGGCGATAAAAGTTGCCGTTTTCTGAGGTTTGCGGCGTTTGTTGCAAAACTGGGACAAGATATTTGCAGAGTCGCTACAGCGCTACAAATGCATACCTAGCCTTCCTCACTAAAGCCTGGCGCATAGCGAATTTTTGCGACAGGCAATACTTTGTTAAAACAATAATTTAAAGGACGTATTGAAATCCAAAATGCAATGCTCTATATTGAATGTATGAGCAAAGCTACTTTTGTTGTTTTATTGATACTTTTCGCCGGTCCGCTGCATGCATCGGAGCTGGCGACCGCTATTGCCCGCTTGGAAAGCGAGTGGGCCAGCGTTTATTATCAAAGCGACGAAACCCGGCAAAGACAAACTTATCCGCAAATGCTGGAAACTGCCGCCGAATTAACCAAACGCTACCCAAACGCCGCCGAGCCGAAAATCTGGCAAGCGACGATTATCGCCACCAATGCGGCGTTTCAATCTTCGTTGAGCGCCTTGTCCAGCCTGCAAACCGCCAAGACACTGTTGGAAGAAGCCATCGCCCAAAATCCCAATGCGCTGGATGGCGCGGCCTATGTCACGCTGGGCACGCTGTATTACATGGTGCCTGGCTGGCCGGTATCTTTTGGGGATAATCAGCTTGCGGAGCAAATGTTGAAAGCCAGCTTGAAAATCAACCCCAACGGTATCGACGCCAATTACTTCTACGCCGATTATTTGCTGCAACAGGATCGCAGCGCGGAAGCTGAGGAATATTTGCACAAGGCCGTCCAGGCCCCGCTGCGCAAACAGCAAGTATTTGCCGATACCCAGTTGCAAAACGAAGCCAAAATGGCGCTGGCACACACCCAGCAACGTAAATCCAACGCCGGCAAAAATAAATTTCAATCGTTGTTCACTTCCGCGACAGCCGACTAAATCCGCCTGGCCCGTTTGCCTTTGGCTGTAGAATAACCCTACTTTCAAAACAGGCCACGACTGGCATTTATGAAAAAAACCATTTTCGGACTGTCCTCGGTATTTTTTTTACTGTTTTGTACGTCCAGCACCGCTGGCACACCCGCAGCAAACCAGCCGCTGGAACCAGTAGCGCTACAATTGAAATGGTTTCACCAATTCCAATTTGCCGGTTATTACGCGGCTATCGAGCAAGGCTATTATGCCGAGGAAGGCTTGCAGGTAAAGATACGTGAGCGGAATCCTGACCAGGACTACGTAGAACAGGTCGCATCCGGGGAAGCCGAATACGGCATCGGCGATTCCGGCATCATTGCCCAGTATGCCAACGGCAAGCCCATAGCGGCTCTAGCCGCCCTATTTCAGCACGATGCGCTGGTGCTGTTCAGCAAACAAGCTTCCGGCATCGTCAGCCCCTACGAAATGGCCGGCAAGCGCATCATGTACGATGTGGTGGGCGAGAATAATGCGCAGATTCGCGCCTTACTCGCCGAAGCCAATCTAAACGAAAGCCGCTATCAAAAAGTTGCCGAGACCTTTAACAACGCCGACTTTATTGCGGATAAAGTCGATGTGATGTCCGGCTATATCACCGACCAGCCATTCAGCTTTCGCACCGCCGGCATCAAATTCA
Organism: Methylomonas defluvii; assembly: GCF_033949435.1. Taxonomy (NCBI): domain Bacteria; kingdom Pseudomonadati; phylum Pseudomonadota; class Gammaproteobacteria; order Methylococcales; family Methylococcaceae; genus Methylomonas; species Methylomonas defluvii. The sequence continues at coordinate 52,086 of NZ_JAXARY010000014.1, forward strand.
ACATTATCAATCCGCAAAATTACGGTATCGACTTTTACGGCGACTTGCTTTTCACCAGCCGCAAAGAGCTACAACAACATCCCGGCCGCGCAGAGCGCTTCCTCCGGGCCAGCCTGAAAGGCTGGGAATATGCGCTGTCTCACCCCGATTGGCTGATCGAGCTGATCCAGCACAAATACCCAAGCAAACTGAGTCCGGAGCAACTGCGCTACGAAGCCGAGGAAACCCGTAAGCTGATCATGCCGGACTACATCCCGCTGGGCCAGATAGAAGCTACCCGCTTACGCCGGGTAGCCGACATTTATGCCAGTCTGAAATTAGCGCGTCCTTTAAGCGACGGCCAACTCAATGAGTTTGTCTACGGCGGCAGACAATCCGCCGATTTGCCATTGAACGACGCGGAACGACAGTGGCTGGCTGAACATCCTGAAATTCGGGTGGGCATAGACAAGAATTTTCCGCCATACGAATGGCTGGATGCCGCCGGCCTGCATCAAGGCATGGTTGCAGAACACCTCAAGCTAATCGAGCAGAGATTGGGCGTGAAGTTCGTGCTGATCATGGACAAATCCTGGCAGGAAGTGCTGGACATGGCCAAACGCGGCGAACTGGACATGCTCGCCGGGGTGACCAAAACCCCTGATCGTGAGCAGTACCTGAGCTTTACCCCTCCCTATATCAGCACGCCGACGGTGATCATCGGCGACAAAAGCAGTGCTTATATCGATTCCCTGCCACTACTGACGGGGAGACGAGTCGCTATCGAACAAGGGTATTTTGTGCAGGAATTGCTGAGCAGAGACTACCCAGGGATACAACTGCTGACCGCCCCCTCGGTACACGAAGCACTGAATCTGCTGGCCGAAGGCAAAGTGGATGCTTATATCGGCGATGCGGCTTCGGCCAGTTACACCATCAAACAACAAGGCTTATTGAATCTGCATATTGCCGGCCAGCCTGGGTATGTCAACGAAACCCGGATGGCCGCACTCACATCTCAGCCGCACTTGCGGTCGTTACTGGAGAAAGCTCTGTCCAGTATCAGCCAAGCCGAACATGACGCCATTATTAACCGCTGGATGGCTTTGAAGGTCGAGCAAGGCATTCAACTGGACGCGCTATTGCGATCCGCCACCGTTGCGCTGCTGGCCCTGTTGTTTTTCGTCTATTGGGTGTTCAGGCTGCGTAAGGAAATCAAGGCTCGCAAACGTAGCGAGGCCGACTTGGCGCGGCTTTACACCAATATGTCGCTGGGCTTTGCGCTACATCAGGTAATACGCGACGACAGCGGCAAAATCGTCGATTATCGCTATCTGGATATTAACCCGGCCTTTGAAAAAATGACCGGTATTGCCCGCGAGAACTGGATAGGCAAAACCGTGAAGCAGGTGTTGCCAAACACCGAGGGAGCCTGGATCGCCAGTTTTGACGGGCTGGATACCAGTGGCGAGCCGCAACATTTTGAAAACTGCGTAACCGATCTGGGCCGCTGGTATGCCATCGATAGCTATAAAGCCGGCCCCGACCGTTTCGTCGTGTTAGTCCAGGACATTACCGAGCGCAAACAGACCGAACTGGCACTAAAAGAGAGCGAAGAACGCTTTCGGATAAGCCAAATCTATGGCGGCGTCGGTATTTGGGAAGCAGATTTGTTGAAAAACCGCCAGTTCTGGTCGGAAATCGTCACAACTGAATTGGGTTTTCCGCATAAGCCACTCAATACCTGGAATGATTTCCTGGAAGTGGTTTGTCCGGAGGATAGGCCTTTAATTTTGGAAGCGACCCGCGAGCACCTTGAACGCGGCGCCAATTACGATGTGGAGTACCGTATCCAAACCCCTAACGGCGAAAAGCGCTGGATGCGCTCGGTGGGTCAGGTCGAGCGCGACGGTAACGGCAAACCGGTGCGGATGCGCGGGATTGTCCATGATGTTAGTAAACGCAAAGCGGCCGAGGAAAAACTACGGCTGTCGGCGCGGGTCTTTTCGGACGCCCACGAAGGCATCATCATTACCGACCTCAACGCCTGTATCATTGATGTCAACGCCGCCTTCACGGACATCACCGGCTATAGCAGCGAGGAAGCATTGGGACAAAATCCCAGCTTTCTGAAATCCGGCCGGCAAGCGCCGGAGTTTTACGAAGCCATGTGGGCCATCATAAACCAGACCGGGCATTGGCAAGGCGAAGTCTGGAATCGGCGGAAAAATGGGGATTTGTATGCCGAACTGTTAACGGTTTCGGCTTTGCGCGATGACGCCGGCAATATCATCAATTACCTGGGTTTGTTCTCGGACATCACCGAGAGTAAGCAACAACAGCAAGCCCTGGAAGTGCTGGCGCATTTCGATCCGCTCACCCAATTGCCCAATCGCGCCTTATTCGCTGATCGCTTTGCCCAGGCTATCGCCCACAGCAAACGCGCCGAATCGCTGTTGGCGGTATGCTATCTGGATTTGGACGGATTCAAGCAGGTTAACGATAACTTCGGCCACGAAACCGGCGACCAGTTGTTGGTGGAAGTGGCCAAACGCATCAAGTTAAAGCTGCGCGAAGGCGATACGGTTTGCCGGCTGGGCGGCGACGAATTTGCGTTGTTATTTGAAAATTTGCAATCGGTGCAGCAATGCGAAGATGCCTTGACCCGCATACATCAGGCCATGGCCGAACCGTTCGAGCTGGAAAACCGCCATGTGCGGATTGCCGCCAGCAGCGGCGTGACCATCTATCCGCTGGATTTGGAAGATCCGGATATTCTGTTGCGCCACGCCGACCAAGCCATGTATCAGGCCAAATTGGATGGCCGCAACCGCTATCGGATTTACGATCATTTGCCCGGACAATCGAGCAGCATCAATCATCGCCCCAGCCGCTTGGAGCAAGCTTTGGCCGAAGTCGGCCAGGCGCTGATGGATAACCAGTTTTGCATGTACTACCAGCCCAGAGTCAATATCAAAACCGGCGAAGTGGTCGGCGCAGAAGCGCTGATCCGTTGGCATCATCCGCAACGCGGCGTGTTGCCGCCGGCCGAATTTCTGCCCATAGTCGAAAACACTACCTTGGAAATTGACCTGAGCAACTGGGTGCTACGACAAGCCTTCAAACAATTGCAGGTCTGGCACGATCTCGGCCTGAATCTACAAGTGAGCGTGAACATATCCCCGCGCCATCTGCAATGGCCGGATTTCATCAAAACCCTGGAAACCTTACTAACGGAATACCCGCAAATTCCTTCCTGGCAATTGGAATTGGAAGTGCTGGAGAGTAGCGTACTGGAGGATTTGATCTCGGTTGGGGAAACGCTGAAACAATGCTTTCACGACCTGGGCGTACCCTGTGCGCTCGACGATTTCGGCACCGGTTATTCGTCGCTGGCGCATTTGCGGCATTTGACCATCAACACGGTAAAGATCGATCAGAGTTTTGTCCGCAATATGATAGACGACCCGGATGACATGGCCATCGTCGAAAGTGTGATTGCGCTGGCCAAAGCCTTCAAACGCGAAGCAGTTGCCGAAGGCGTGGAAGATATAGAACACGGGATTTTTCTGATCGATTTGGGATGCAGCATCGCCCAAGGTTCCGCCATCGCCGAAGCGATGCCGGCCGACGCGGTGTTGGCTTGGGTCAACAGCTATCGCAACCCTCAGGCCTGGACCGATTGCGCCAGACTTTCGCTGACTAATTGGCAAAACCAATTGGAATTACTGAAACTTCAGCAGCAGTATTGGTTGCGCCGTCTGGAGCAATGTCTGCATCCCCCAACCGGCACGAGTCCGCGCTGGCCGATCCTGAACTCGAAAAAATCGCACCTGGGTAGATGGCTGGAACGGCTCAAACACGAACGCGGCATTGATGCGCGCTTGCTGGAACAACTGGAGCGGGCGCAATCCCGCCAACAAATCCTAGCGGAACAACTCCAACGTCATCGGCTGGACGGCAGAAGCGGCGACAGCGCAGATTTCAGCCAATTACGCGAAGCCAATCTGCAAATAGTGCAGTTACTGGAGCGCCTAGAACCCGCGGCCTAAGCCTGTTCGGATCACCCCCAGCAAGCTGCCGATACAACGTCAGGCGGATTTTGAACCCGTTAGACCAACCACAATCCACCTGACGAAACAAACACTTGACGGGCCACCTCCACATGCTTAAGGGCAAAGCCACAAGGCTTACGCGAATCGCTTATTGGCCTGCACGCGAGGCTCTCAGGTTTGGGGTTGCGCCCATTTGGTTTAGCCGAATCGCTTTTTACCTGGCCCGCAACGTTATCGTGGCTTGCGGTTAAAGCAATTTGCTATCGGCGAACACTGTTTCTGCTTGCGCGCTTGCCCAGACAGCTTTGCGATTGAAGCAATTTGCCTTGCACGAACGACTAAATGGCTTGCGCGCAAGGTTGAGTAGGTTTGAGTTTGAACCAAATTGGCGAAGCCGAATAGCTTTTTACCTCGCGCGCAAAGTTATATTGGCTGGCAATTAATGCGATTTGCTATGGGCGAGAACTGTTTTTGGTTGCGCGCTTGCTTAGGCCAGTTTGCGATCAAAGCTATTCGCTTTGCGCGCGTGGCTTTTTGGCTTGCCGACATGCCTTAATGCTTGGCCCTTAAGACTAAAAGGTATTCGGGAAAGGCAAGAAAGTTGGGATTGATAGCATTTAAGCTCAGCGGTAAAGCCTTGCTGTCGGCCGTCCCCCGCGGCCGGTTGCAAACGCCGCCGTCAAGCTTAGCCGGCGGCTGGTTCGACTTTGCTCTTGGCGCCACGATTGAATCGCACCGCCATCGCTTGCCGCAGCGTTTCCAAGGCCGCACCTTTGCCAGCAATTTTTAATGAAGCGTAAGCATCCAGGCAGAAGCTGTAAATATCGCTGCCCAGCGCCATGTCGGTATCGTCGCCGCGCGCCTGCAAATCCCGCAGCCGATGCAAGCGCGGGCGGAGTTGGTCAAGGCTGGTCATGTCGGCTTGCGCCTCAGGCATATTCAGATTGGGCGGAATCGCCTGGGCGTTTTGGGCGGCCAGCAGCATTGTCTGCCGGCAGAACGCTTCAGTCTTATCGCCCATCTTCAAAATATTGCGGCGCTGGTCGGGCGACAGCGTCGCAAAGCCGGCGAAATGGGTTTCCAAGGTAGTCAACGCCGCGTCGATTTCCGCCAGCGCGGTGTCAGTGAACGTTAACGATAACAAATTCTGACTCATCTCAATCTCCTACATAGTTGTCGAAGTCGCGAACCGGCAGCGCCTGTCCGCAGAGAAAAAGCGTAGGCTATTTTTCTAAAAAGGAGTGATTTTATATGTTAGAAAATGGCTTTTTTATTCGGTAAAGCCCGTAGCCTGGATGCAGCGAAGCGGAATCCGGGGTTGAGATTTAACTTTTATGGATGCTCTTGATTCAGGCCATACTTGCTGTGGCCTGAGAGGGAAGGCTTAAAGCGACCAAAACCGCCGGACGAATACAATAGTGCCAATGGCAATTGCCTAGCCGAAAATAGGCGTAGTGTGTGGTGCGTCTACGAACCGAACCAATCGCGAACTATGCGCTTCACGCTGTTCAGTACATCCTACGGTCCTTTCGCGTATGACCTTCTAACAGCAATATTCTCGATGTCATCTTTATAGTATCTAATGAGATCGAATACTCTATCCGATATCCTCTTATACTCATCAATGTTTACATCCATGTATTCTCCGTGAGCGATATAATTTCTCTTATTAACTATTGATTCGTCAATGAATGGGTATAAATGCATATATTTATTCACATCTACACCGACCGATTTCGCAATACGATCAAATACTTCTGAACTCAAATTAGACTCCGTATTTACGTAGTTTTTGTACTTAATACAGGCGCTTTTATTCATCTCATCTAAGATAAATCTCAATGACTCTACCGCAATACTTGCATTTTTAGTTTCTGCAAGGTTTGATAAATGAGATTTAAATGATTGAATAACATACACATCACTCAACTCATCATTTTTTAGCTTTTGGTTAGAGATATAATTTAGAAGGAGTTCAGAAGATGCTTTAATAAAACCCTCCCAATGAGAATACAGCACAGCGACTCCCGCTCTCAATATGGTTTTATTAACAACATTATCTTTCTTAGCGGCATGCATCCTTAATTCAATAATTTCTCGTTTACGCCAAGTTATTTCGTCATTCAAGGCTGCTGAAAACTGATGAATAGTTTTGATTCTCATGTTAAAACCAAGTACTCGCTATTGGCAAAATATTTGCCAGTCTAGTTGTACCCCGAACGCCTGCTCTTGCATTATTAGAAAACCTTTCATCTCCCCACATTTTTTTTATTGAATCGACAAGAGAATTGATCCCACATTTTTCAATATTATCTATTTTATGAGACATTCCATGAGTAATTGCTTCATAAGCCGAAATTAAGAATCCTCTTTCAAAAACTCCATTATCAAACTTTTTAAAGCTATCACTTCCTAGAGACTTTTCAAGAATTTCAAATATTCTGTAGAAAATCTCTAACTCATGATCAATATCATATCTATCATCCGTAGCAATATCGATCGCCACCTCATCAAGCCAATCATGTACATCAATTTTTTGATCATACTTCTTGTATCTATAGGCTAGAAATCGAATCAACAGCTCCATAGGTTTTTGTTCGGAAATTGACCTATCAGTTTGAGCGGTACATTGGACAAATTTTGCATTTTGAGCAGCCACAACAAGCTTTTCATAGAGTTCCTTGTTAAGCATTACCAATACGCAATTTCTTACTTCTTGCTCTGATAGTCTGGCTCCACCGGTATTTAACCTCTGAAAGAGTTCATATTTTGCTCTTTGATCACTTTCCCGCTTTAATATCTCAACCCTAATTCGAGAACGCTCTACATCTAACCTGATTGACATCGGAAGAGCCGATTCATCATCATCGTTAATAGGCTCCCAGTGTAACCCATCCAGAGAGGGGAGTAGTTTTGTGCCAGATGGAGTAAATGGAGCAATTTTTGAGCCATTTTCGTCCATAAGAATACCTGCATAGTGAAATACAGTGGATAAGCGTTGCAATCCATCAATTAGCTCCCACCTCCCCTTTTCATCGGTAAAGACAAATATAGGAGGAATAGGTATACCTAAAATAAGCGACTCTAAAAACCTTGTGCGTTTTGACTCATCCCATCGATATAAACGTTGATACTCTGGACGAATGACAAGCTCTCCGCGCTCATAGATACGCATAATTTCACCAAGAGACATATCTAATCCGTCTTTAACTATCTCTTGCTTGGCTTTGTTTACTTCTTTGTCAATGCTCATTTTAATAACCAAATTTTGATTCAGTAGGACCGTAGGGTGGATAAGCGCAGCGCCATCCACCTAATTTAAAATCCTTCTACTCTATGGCGGATGACGCTACGCTTATCCACCCTACAACTTTCGTTATTTGAATATCAAACCGGCGTGCCGGATTAAATACACCAATTTCCGCTTGGGTCCGATCTCTCCTCCCGGTCATCGGACAATTCAAAACACAACGAGGAAATCACAGCCAATAAAAAAGGATTTGCCGAGACTTAACCCGACAAACCCTTAAACCCAAACCCAAACCCAAACCCAAACCCAAACCCAACATATTCGGAATCCATTCCGCCAAAGCTGCGGCTATTCCACCGTGACCGACTTAGCTAAATTCCGCGGCTGATCGACATCGGTGCCTTTCAGCACGGCGACGTAGTAGGACAGCAGTTGTAGCGGGATAGTGTAGATGATCGGCGAGATGGCGTTGGCGACGCTGGGCATTTTGACGATTTGCACGTTCTCGTCGGCGGCATCGCTTTCGGCCAAGTCCTCGTCCATGAACACGATCAACTGTCCGCCGCGGGCGCTGACTTCCTGGATATTGGATTTCAGCTTTTCCAGCAGGTTGTTGTTGGGCGCGACCGTGACCACCGGCATTTCGGCATCGATCAAGGCCAGCGGGCCGTGCTTCAATTCGCCGGCCGGATAGGCTTCAGCGTGGATATAGGAAATCTCCTTGAGCTTCAACGCGCCTTCCATTGCGATCGGGTAATGGGTACCACGGCCGAGGAACAGCGCGTTGTGCTTGTCCGCGAAACGCTGCGACAACAGTTCGATGGCATTGTCCAGCTTCAGCACTTTTTCGATGTTGCCGGGCAGGGCAAACAGTTGCGAGACGATGTGCTCTTCCTGGTCGGCGCTGAGCTCGAAGCGGCGGCCGACTGCGATGATCAGCATCAACAAGGCCACCAACTGGGTGGTGAAGGCCTTGGTCGAAGCAACGCCGATTTCCGGGCCGGCGCGGGTCATCAACACCAGATCGGATTCGCGTACCAGCGAGCTCTCCGGCGCGTTGCAGATCACCAACGAGTGTTTGACGCCGAGCTTTTTGGCTTCCTGCAATGCGGCAAGCGTGTCGGCAGTTTCGCCGGACTGGGAAATGGTGACTACTAATGTATCCGGTGCCACCACCGGGTTACGGTAGCGAAATTCGCTGGCAATTTCGATCGAGCAGGGCACGCGGGCGTATTTTTCGAACCAGTAGCGAGCGACCAGTCCGGCGTGGTAACTGGTGCCGCAGGCCAGGATTAGCACCGATTTGATCTGGTCGAACACTTCGCCGGCGTTGTGGCCAAAGGCGTTGTCCTGCAGGCGGTTGTCGATGAAGCGGCCTTCCAGGGTTTCGGAAACCGCCCAGGCTTGCTCGTAGATTTCCTTGAGCATGTAGTGGCGGTATTTGCCTTTGTCGACTGAGTCGGCTTTCAGCTGGCTTTCGATGACCGGGCGAACCACACGGCGGCCGGCTTCGTCGAAAATGGTGACGCCGTTGATGGTCAATTCGGCCACATCGCCGTCTTCCAGGAAGATGAAGCGCTGGGTAACCGGCAGCAAGGCGGCAATGTCGGAGGCGATGAAATATTCGCCGATGCCGATTCCGATGACCAGCGGGCTGCCTTTACGGCAGGCAACCAATAAATCCGGTTGTTCGCTGTCGATGACGCCCAAGGCATAAGCGCCGCGCAGGCTTTTGACGGTTTTGGTGACGGCGTCGAGCAGGCTGTCGGCGTCTTTCAGTTCTTCAGCAACCTTATGTACGATGACCTCGGTGTCAGTCTCCGAGGTGAAGACGTAGCCGTTTTCCTGTAATGCGGTGCGTAAATGATCGTGGTTTTCAATGATGCCATTATGTACCACCGCGACACGGTCCTTGCTGACGTGGGGGTGGGCATTGCGGGTGCTGGGCTTGCCGTGAGTAGCCCAGCGGGTGTGGGCGATGCCGATGCGGCCTTCGATCGGGTCGGCGGCGATTAGGGCTTCCAGGCCTTTAACCTTGCCCAACTCGCGCTTGCGGAATATTTCTCCGCTATTGACGACAGCCAAGCCGGCAGAGTCGTAGCCCCGGTATTCCAGACGCTTCAAACCCTCTATCAATATCGGTACCACATTGCGTTGGGCAACGCCCGCGACTATCCCACACATACTATTTCTCCGACTTACTAGGAGCTAACGAGTGCGGAGAATTGTCGGGAACAATCTCCGCCAGTTTGACCGGACGCTGCCAGCTAGGCACGCTAAGCTGCTTACTCCGGCTAAGGGTTAATTGATTTTCCGGTGTATCTCGGGTAATGGTCGAACCGGCGCCGATTGTCGCGTTTTTTCCGACCGTTACCGGTGCCACCAATTGGGTATCGGAACCGATAAACGCGCCGTCTTCGATTATGGTTTTAAATTTATTCACGCCGTCGTAATTGCAAGTAATGGTGCCGGCGCCGATATTGACCTTGCTACCCACTTCGCTATCGCCAATATAGCTTAAATGGTTAATTTTGCTGCCGGTGGCGACAGTGGATTTTTTGATTTCTACGAAATTGCCGATATGCACATGATCGGCCAGCTCGGTTTGCGGCCGCAACCGGGCGAACGGGCCTATGCGGCTGCCGGCGCCGACCGAAGCGTCCTCGATCACGCTGTTAGCGAGAATTTCGACATCGTTGGCGATGCTGGCGTTTTTAATCAGACAATTGGGACCGATTTTTACATTGGAGCCGATGCGATTAACGCCTTCGAAAATCACGTTGATGTCCACATCAATATCCTGACCCAGTTCGGCAAAACTGCCTCTGACATCCACCCGAGCCGAATCGCGCAGTGTGACGCCTTTTTCCATCAATGCTTGCGCCTGTTCCGCTTGATACACGCGCTCTAGATGCGCCAATTGGCTGCGATTGTTTACACCCAGCACTTCGTCCTGGCTACCGGCTTGAGTGGTTTCGACGGTAAGGCCATCTTCCACGGCCATTTCAATAATGTCGGTTAAATAATATTCGTTTTGGGCGTTGTTATTGCTCAGCCTGGACAACCATTGCTTCAACTGGCTACCTTTGCAGGCCAGGATGCCGGTATTGCCTTCGCTGATTTGCAATTCCACTTCGTTGGCGTCTTTTTGCTCGACTATTTTGACAACAGCATGATCTTTATCGCGGACTATGCGGCCGTAGCCGGTGGGGTCGTCCAGGTTGACCGTCAGCAATGCCAAGGACGTCAAGCTGACCTTGTGCAATAAGGTTTGGATGGTTTTGGCCTTTAATAAAGGTACATCGCCGTATAGAATCAATACGGTGTCCGGATCGTCGACGTGGTGAATGGCTTGCTGTACCGCGTGCCCGGTGCCTAGTTGCTGTTTTTGCTCTATCCAGGTAGCGTCCAAGCTACTCAAAGCTTGTTTGACAGTCTCGCCGCCGTGGCCGTAGATGATAAAAATCTGATTATTTTCCAGCGAAAGACTTGTTTCGTAGACATGCTGCAACAACGCTTTATTGGCAATTTCATGCAGTACTTTAGGCCGCGACGAACGCATTCTGGTGCCTTGGCCGGCCGCCAAGATGATGGTTTTAATCGACATTGCTATTCCTTAAAACAAAAAAAGCCCGATAACGTTGCGTCATCGGGCTTATATTTTTACGCGATAAATGGTTTACGCACCACGTTTTCTTAATCTTTCCAAGGTTCTTAATTGGTTTACAGCTTGCGCCAATTCGGCTTGCGCAATCGCGTAATCGTATTTACCCGATTTATCGCTGAGCATTTCTTCCGCTCTGGCTTTGGCTTGTAGCGCCGCCGCTTCGTCGATGTCCTTTGCTCTGATCGCGGTATCCGCCAAAACGGTTACCAAATGCGGCTGCACTTCCAGAAAGCCACCGGACACGTAAAACGCTTGATAGTCTTTATCGCTCAGCTTAACCCGAACTTCACCGGGTTTCAGCTTGGTGATTAACGGCGCATGGCGCGGCGCGATACCGACATCGCCCATTTCCGCCGGTGCAAAGACCATTTCAGCCAAGCCGGAAAAGATTTCCTGCTCCGCACTGACGATGTCCACATGAATTGTCATTGCCATGTTAAAACTCTCCTATGAGGTGGTTTACATGCCTTTGGCTTTTTCAATGGCTTCGTCGATTGTGCCGACCATGTAGAAAGCTTGCTCGGGAAGACTGTCGTATTCGCCGCTGATAATGCCTTTGAAACCGGCAATGGTATCTTTCAGGGACACGTATTTACCTGGAGAACCGGTGAAAACTTCGGCAACGAAGAACGGCTGAGACAAGAAACGTTGGATTTTACGCGCTCTGGATACGGTCAGTTTGTCGTCTTCCGACAATTCGTCCATACCCAAGATGGCGATAATATCGCGCAGTTCTTTGTAGCGTTGCAAAATACCTTGTACCGAACGGGCAACTTCGTAATGTTCCTGACCGATAACCAAAGGATCAAGCTGACGGCTGCTGGAATCCAGCGGATCAATAGCCGGATAAATACCCAACTCGGCGATTTGGCGCGACAATACCACGGTCGCGTCCAAGTGAGCGAAGGTAGTAGCAGGCGACGGGTCGGTCAAGTCATCCGCAGGCACGTAGACCGCTTGGATAGAAGTGATAGAACCGGTTTTGGTGGAAGTAATCCGCTCCTGCAACACCCCCATCTCTTCAGCCAGTGTAGGCTGATAACCTACCGCGGAAGGCATACGTCCCAGCAGCGCCGATACTTCGGTACCCGCCAAGGTATAACGATAAATGTTGTCAACGAAGAACAGTACGTCACGACCTTCGTCGCGGAAAAACTCCGCCATGGTCAAACCGGTCAGCGCGACGCGCAAACGGTTGCCAGGTGGCTCGTTCATTTGACCGTAAACCAGTGATACTTTGTCGATAACGTTGGAGTCGGTCATTTCGTGATAGAAGTCGTTACCTTCACGAGTCCGCTCACCGACGCCAGCAAATACCGAGAAACCGCTGTGCTCAATCGCGATGTTACGGATCAATTCCATCATGTTAACAGTCTTGCCTACACCGGCACCGCCGAACAGACCGACTTTACCGCCTTTCGCGAACGGACAAACCAAGTCGATTACTTTGATACCGGTTTCCAACAATTCGTTGGCTGGCGCTTGTTCGTCGTAGGAAGGGGCGTCACGGTGGATAGTCCACTTCTCTTTCTCACCGATAGGCCCTTTTTCATCGATCGCCTCACCGAGAACATTCATGATGCGTCCCAGAGTTGCTTGACCGACCGGTACCTTGATCGCTTCGCCAGAGTTGCTGACTTCAACACCACGGCTCAAACCGTCGGTGGAACCCATCGCAATGGTCCGGACTACGCCGTCGCCCAATTGCTGCTGAACTTCCAAAACCAGACCGCCCTTAACATTTAACGCATCATATACTTTCGGCAGGTTATCGCGTGGAAACTCCACGTCTACGACCGCACCGATGATCTGAACGATTTTACCCAAACTCATTATGTCGTCCTCTTTTAAAATCTCTAAACTTGTCTTGATGCACTAAACAGCAGCAGCGCCGGCCACGATTTCGGAAATCTCTTGCGTAATTGCCGCCTGTCTGGCTTTGTTATAAACCAGTTGCAATTCTTTAATGATATTCCCGGCGTTATCGGATGCGCTTTTCATTGCCACCATTCGGGCAGCCTGCTCGCAGGCGTTGTTTTCCACTAAACCTTGGAAAACCGCGGATTCCACATATCGGATCAATAAACTGTCCAATACTTCTTTAGCATCAGGTTCGTATAAGTAATCCCAGCGACCTTTGGACTCTTCAGCCAAATCACCCACAGCAACCGGCAACAATTTTTGCACCACCGGTTTTTGTGTCATGGTGTTTACAAAGTCATTACTAATCAAAAACAACTCGTCAATTTCACCGGCGGCGAACGCATCCAGCATGATTTTGATCGTGCCGATAATTTCGCTCTGATGCGGTGTATCCCCCAATTTCGAGACTTGTCCTATCAGGTTAGCTTTGATCATGCTGAAAAAACCCGCCGCTTTGCTACCGATGGTGCAGACGTCTACTTCGATCTGGCGGCTTTGCCATTGCTGCATTTCGCCTAAAACTTTTCGAAACAAGTTGGCATTCAGACCACCGCACAAACCTCTATCGGAGCTCACTACGATGATGCCGATGCGCTTCACTTCGCGTTCGATCAAAAACGGATGCTTGTATTCGGGATTGGCATAAGCCAGATGTTTGATGATCTGGCCTATCTTTTTCGCGTAAGGCCGGGTGGCCTGCATTCTGTCTTTGGTTTTACGCATCTTGCTCGCCGCCACCATTTCCATGGCCCGAGTAATCTTCTGAGTATTTTTAATACTCGCGATCTTGGTACGTATCTCTTTGCCAACAGCCATGTGCGGACCCTTTACCAGCTACCGGTTTTGACGAAACGTTCAATGGCATTGTGGATGCCTTTTTGAATGTCGTCGTTGTAGTCGCCTTTCTCGTTGATTTTAGCCATCAAAGCAGATTCGTCGGCATGCATGAAGTCCAGCAAGGCCGCTTCGAAATCGCGGACTTTTTTAACTTCCAGACCATCAAGGAATCCAGCGTTAGCCGCGTACAAGGAAACACTCATGTCCGCAACCGACATCGGCGCGTATTGGTTTTGTTTCATCAGCTCGGTAACCCGTTGGCCGCGTTCGATTTGCTTGCGTGTGCTTTCGTCCAAATCGGAAGCGAACTGCGCAAACGCCGCCAATTCGCGGAACTGCGCCAAATCCAGACGAATACCGCCGCCCAGCTTTTTGATGATCTTGGTTTGTGCCGCGCCGCCAACCCGAGATACTGACAGACCGGCGTTAACCGCAGGACGAATACCCGAATTGAACAGACCGGTTTCCAGGAAGATCTGGCCGTCGGTGATGGAGATTACGTTGGTCGGTACGAAAGCCGATACGTCGCCGCCTTGGGTTTCGATAATCGGCAATGCAGTTAATGAACCGGTTTTGCCTTTTACTTTTCCGTTGGTCAGTTTTTCGACTTCAACCGCGTTAATACGCGCAGCGCGTTCCAGCAAACGTGAGTGGATGTAAAACACGTCACCAGGGTAGGCTTCACGACCTGGCGGACGACGCAACAGCAAGGAAATTTGCCGATACGCCCAAGCTTGCTTGGTCAAATCGTCATAAATGATCAGCGCATCTTCACCAATGTCGCGGAAATATTCGCCCATTGAGCAACCGGTGTAGGGTGCAATAAATTGCAGCGCTGCCGATTCAGAGGCCGAAGCCACCACGATGATAGTGTGCTCCATCGCGCCGTGCTCTTCCAGTTTGCGAACCACGTTGGCAATAGAAGAACGTTTTTGGCCGATAGCGACATAGATACATTTAATGCCGGTACCTTTTTGATTGATGATTGCATCAATCGCAATGGCTGTTTTACCGGTCTGTCTGTCGCCGATGATTAACTCACGTTGGCCGCGACCAACCGGAATCATCGAGTCAATCGCTTTCAAACCGATTTGCACCGGTTGATCTACCGATTGTCTGGCAATAACGCCGGGGGCAATTTTTTCGATTGGGGAGCTCAATTTGGTTTCGATGGCGCCTTTACCGTCGATAGGGTTACCCAAGGCATCGACCACACGGCCCAACAATGCTTCACCCACCGGCACTTCTAAAATTCTACCGGTACATTTAACGGTATCGCCTTCGGTGATGTGTTGGTAAGCACCGAGCATTACCACACCGACCGAGTCTCTTTCCAGGTTCAAAGCCATGCCGTAAGAGCCGCCAGGGAATTCCAGCATTTCGCCTTGCATTGCTTCCGACAGACCGTGAACCCGAACAATACCGTCGGTGACACTGACTACGGTGCCTTCGGTATGTGCCTCAACATGGGCGTCGAAGTTCTCGATCTTCTTTTTGATCAGATCACTTATTTCTGATGGATTTAATTGCATTTTATTTTCCCGCTCTAACTCTTAAAGTCTTTTAGCTAATTGATGAAGCTGGCCTTTGATAGAACCGTCGATGACTTTATCGCCCGCTTTAGCGAGGATGCCCCCAATTAACGATTTATCGACAGAAACGGATGCATTGACCTTTTTATTCAAAAGCTTTTCCAGCATGGCGACATACTTGCCTTGCTCGGCTTTTGTCAGAGAATACGCGCTGTATAAATCCACATTGGCGTAGCCTTCATCGTCCGCCTTGTACTGCTCGAACATCACCGAAATTTGCGGCAGTAAGGGCAGCTTGTCATTTTCTATCAACACTTTCAGAAGATTCTTGGCTTCGTCATGTATCTGATCCTGGCAAATATCCAGAATCAGCTGTGCTGTATGCTGTTTGCCAACCCGAGGATTTTTAACAATGGCAGCCAATGCCTCATCCTGGATAACCAAAGACAAAAACGTCAACGAATCGGACCATTGTTTGGACGACCCCGTTTCCTTGGCACGCTTGAAAGCTGCTTCCGCGTAAGGTCTTGCTAATGTCGATAACTCAGCCATTGCTTAACCCAATTGATCCGCTGCTTTGCTGAGAATGTCTTGATGCTTGGCTTTGTCGATTTCTTCTTTCAAAATCTGTTCAGCGGCACGCAAAGCCAGTGAGGATACTTCCTTGCGCAAGCTCTCTTTGGCTTGCAGCATTTCCTGCTCTATCTGGGCTTTTGCTGCTTCAAGCAAACGCTCGCCTTCTTTTTTGGCTTGATCTTTCGACTCTTCAACCAGCTGATTGGCGCGTTTTTGCGCTGCACTGACGATTTCCGCCGATTGTTCTTTTGCTTCCTTCAGCAGGCTCTTGGCTTTTTTCTCGGCCAATTTAATCTCTTCCTGGCCCTTCTCGGCCGCGGCCAAACCTTCGGAAATTTTGGTTTTGCGCTCTTCCAGAGCGGCAATGATCGGTGGCCAGACATACTTCATGGTAAACCAAACCAGAAGTGTGAAAGTTATCATCTGCCCGATCAGAGTAGCATTGATGCTCATTGATGCTTTCCTCGTAATGCCGTTGTCATTCTATCGGTACTGCGAAAGGTACTGACCGATCGCACCTAACCGATAAGTGCTTAATTAACCCGCGACGGATTGAACGGCTGAAAGGAATGGGTTTGCGAAGGTCAACATCAAAGCCAAACCAACACCGATCATGGTTACCGCGTCAAGCAAACCGGCGATGATGAACATTTTGACCTGCAACATTGGAACCAACTCAGGTTGACGAGCAGCGCCTTCCAGGAATTTACCACCCAACAGACCGAAGCCGATAGCAGTACCGATTGCGCCCAAGCCCAAAATGATGCCAACTGCGATAACGGTGAAGCCTTGTACGTTGGCAATTAATGATGCGAGTTCCATAGTGTCTCCTAAATATTGATATGAAAGTTGAAAATAAAACTATTAATGATCTTCGTGCGCCAAGCTCAAATACACAATGGTTAACACCATGAATATGAAGGCTTGCAGGGTAATAACCAGGATGTGAAATACCGCCCAAGGAAAACCCAGCAATGGCTGAACGATAGGTGGCAGCAAAGCGATCAGGATAAATACCAGCTCACCGGCATATAAGTTACCGAATAACCGCAGGCCCAGCGAGATAGGTTTCGCCAATTCTTCAACTGTTTTCAGCAGCAGATTGAACGGCATCATTTTCGGGCCGAAAGGAGTGCAAGTCATTTCCTTAGCAAACCCCATCAAGCCTTTAACCTTGATGCTGTAAAAGAAGATCAGGACGAATACGCTGATCGACAAGGCAAAGGTACCGTTCAAATCGGTACTCGGCACCACGCGCATGTATTCCATGCCCATCAAACTGCCTATCATCGGCAACAAATCCACCGGCAACATGTCCATGGCATTCCACATGAACACCCAGCAGAAAATCGTTAACGACAACGGCGCAATTAAAGGACTACGGCCATGAAAACTGTCCTTAACTTGGGTATCTACGAATTCGACCAAGGTCTCCGCAATATTTTGCGCCAAGCCAGGCACGCCGGATGTCGCTCTTTCCGCTACAGTTTTGAAAAACAGGATGAACAATCCGCCCAAAAACGCGGAGAAAAACAAGGTATCCAGATGCAATGTCCAAAATCCCTCACCCACCGATAACGGTGTCAAGTGATGGACTATATAACCGGTTGCGCCACCTTCAGTACTCATTTGTCCTCGCTAAAAAACTAATCACGCCACAAAAACAGCGCAAACCAAAAAACCGACAACACTGCGATGTAACCCACCATCAGCGTTAAGAAATCAACAGAGGGAATCTGTAAAACGATAGAAAACAGGGCTACCGTCAAAATTAACTTAACCGTTTCGCCTGCATAAAATGCATTAACGATACCCTGCGCGCCCAAATCCTTGGCCAGATAGACTTTGTAGGCAAAATACAGATTGGGCAGTAAAGCCACAAACCCTCCGAATAACGGAGACACTGCACTTTTCCAACCGCCTATCAATAAAAATCCCGACGCCACTAATGCAGCCATCAGGACTTGTCCAAAAACTACTTTTCTGACAGTAGAAAAATCATTTCTAGCTGTCATGTACTTCCCCTTTCGTCTTGAGCTGGGCGATTATATCCAGCCAGCACGTCTAAAGCAAGGTAAGCACGTTCAGCAAGAAGCAACCAGCGTCGCCACCTTGTTGATTTGGCAAGACTATCCCAACGAGCCCACTGTCCACACCTAGCCGCTACAGATGTATTCTAAACTCTCAATCCCAACGCTTACAGCAATACGCATGCCATTTCGTAACATATTGATTTTCTGCAATGTTACCCAAAACGGCATTGTAGCAAATCCGACAAAGCACCGAACCATGACCGAAATACGACATTTGCCAGCCCCGAAGCACTCAATTGATTTTCTTTATGATGCCTTCCAGCTCTTCCAAACTGGTGTAAGTAAAAATCAATTTACCTTTGCCGCTGCTCTGATGATTGATTTCCACCTTGGCACCGGTCCGCTCACTCAGATCGCGTTGCAAACGCAAGGTATCCGGATCTATTTTTTTTACTACCGCAGGCTTATCTTCATGCTGTTCGCGCACTAACTTTTCTACCGCTCTGACGGTCAAGCCCTGTTTGACGGCCTTATTGGCGATTTCAACCTGTTTGGCTTCGTCCAGCCCTAGTAATGCGCGGGCATGCCCCATTTCCAGCAAACCCTTGCCCAACATGCCTTTCACTTCGCCAGCCAACTCCAGCAAGCGTAATAAATTGGTGACCGTGGTGCGCGACTTGCCTACCGCGGCGGCGATCTGCTGATGGGTGAGTTCGAATTCGTCCTGCAAACGGTGCAAAGCCTCGGCTTCTTCCAGCGCATTCAAGTCCTCGCGTTGAATGTTTTCAATCAAGGCTATCGCCATTACCGAACGATCATCCAAGTCCTTGATCAATACCGGCACGTCCTGCAACTCGGCCAATTGCGCCGCCCGCCAACGGCGTTCGCCGGCGATGATTTCGTATTTTTCGCTATCTATTTTGCGGACGATGATGGGCTGGATAATGCCTTGCGCGGCAATCGAATCGGATAACTCCTTCAGCTTCTCCGGATCCATGTCCTTGCGCGGCTGATACTTGCCGCGCTGCAAAAACTCGATGGGCAAACTTTGCGTGTCTTGAGATTTTCCCGGCACCGGCGCGCTCACGTCGCCCAGCAACTCGCTCAAACCTCGCCCTAAACCGCGTTTTTTTTGCATCATTTTTTTGCCGCTTTTTCTTTTCTGATCATTTCACCCGCCAACGCGATGTATGCCATCGCGCCGCGTGAAGCTTTATCGTAAGCCAACACCGGCACGCCATGGCTAGGTGCCTCAGCCAGACGAATGTTTCTGGGGATAGTAGTCCTAAAGACTTTGTCACCGAAATATTCGATTAACTGGTCGGAAACATCCTTACCCAAGCGGCTACGGCTATCCACCATGGTTCTGAGGATACCTTCCAGATACAAACCGGGATTGACGCTATCGCGGATGCTGCGCAGGGTGGACATCAGTGAAGACAATCCCTCCAGCGAATAATACTCGCACTGCATCGGAATCAACACGCTGTTGGCGGCCACCATCGCATTCAAGGTCAACATGTTCAACGATGGAGGACAGTCGATCAAGATATAGTCGTACTGATCTTTTATAGCCAATAAAGCGTCGGCCAAGCGCCGCTCACGATGCTGCGCGCTCATCAGCTGCACTTCGGCAGCGGTTAAATCGGCATTGCCGGGAATCAAATCAAAACCCAGCTGCTTGTTTTTCACGACGATTTCCGAAACAGGCACTTCCTCCAGCAACAACTCGCAGCTGGAATATTCGATTTCTTCCTTATTCACGCCGCAGCCCATCGCCGCATTGCCTTGCGGGTCCAGGTCGATTAACAACACCTTGCGCTTGGTAGCCGCCAATGCCGCCGCCAGATTGACGCTAGTGGTGGTTTTGCCGACGCCGCCTTTTTGGTTGGTAATCGCGATAATCTTAGCCATGCTTGGGTTTCTCCAGTCGAATCAGGCAGCGTTCGGCGTCTATGCCGGGCACCGTCAGCGGAATCACGCTGTATGTTGCGGCCAAGTCTATCAGTTCCTGCTCGGGCTGCTGACCTTTCATCGCCAGCAGTACACCGTCCTCCGCCAGCAAATGCCCGGTAAGTTGCAGAATATCCGGCATGCTGGCAAACGCCCGGCAAAGCACAGTGGAAAATAATTCTGCCGGCTCCAGCAGTTCAACGCGGCTATGCACGACCTCAACATTTTTCAGCTTCAACTCCAGCAAAGCCTGCTGGACGAAGCGGGTTTTCTTGGAGTTGGAATCGACTAAGGTGAAATGACAATCCGGCCGGCAAATCGCCAACGGAATGCCTGGCAAGCCGGCACCTGTACCGATGTCGGCAACACGCGAACCATGAAGATACGGCAGAATCGCCAAACTATCCACAATGTGTAGACTGACCATCTCCAGCGGATCGCGCACCGCCGTCAGGTTATAGGCTTTGTTCCATTTTTCAATTAGTTTTATGAAGGCTAGCAAGCAAGTGACTTGTGGCTCAGGCAGCGCAAGATCGGCAAGGCCGGCATTTAAACGGGTGATAAGTGAATCCATGTCAATTCAAAATGAAATCCAGGCAAGCCTTTTCAAAGCGACCCCCGTCAGAACTCGCGTTATTTCGAACATTTAAAGCTTTAGCTCCAAAACAAACTCAACATACCGGCGCATTGCGGAACAGTAGTTGCGAATTGTTTTTGGCTCCCTTTGACTAGTGATTTTTTGCACGATGTTGTTTATATCTTCCTCTGATTTGAGTAACGACGGCGTTATCTCTTGCCCAATAAGCGTTGCTACTGAGCGAAGATAGGAGATATACGAATCTGGTGACGAAGCAACATGATCATTTGCACCAACACCGCGTTTCTGAATAAACTCAAGATATTGCTTTTCATGCTGAATCATTAAATTGTTCCTAGCTCCCATATTTTACAGTGGACAATCCTTAGTTATAAACCGAGGAACGATGATCCAACCCTACCACCAGAATCAAAAGCCGGTCATCGACTATCCGTGCCAGAATTCGATAATCGCCAACGCGATAACGCCACAACCCCGCCAAAGGCCCTTGCAAGGCTTTGCCGTTAGCACGCGGGTCGTCGAGCACTTGCAATTTTAACCAGTAATCCTGCAGCCGCTTTTTGGTGGTGGCGTCCAGTTTGGCGAATTGCTTGGCGACTTTGGGGGTAAATTCGACCCTATACCCCATGCTCGGCGATTAATTTGTCCAAAGGTATCGAGGCTTCGCCACTGGCGATGAAATCGCGGTAGGCGGCTTCCGCAGTCTGCGCATCGGCCTTGTCTTCCAGATAACTTTCCAGCAAGCGGTCAACAAATTGCGCAAGACTTTGACCTTCGTCTTGCGCGGCATGAATCAGGCGGCTTTCGACATTGGCAGGTAATTCAATCATCGCATACGCTCCTAAAGTGGGCTAATGTCTTGGCAGATTATCAAGCGCTTTTCTTCTTCAAATGCACCAACAACAACGAAATCGCCGCCGGGGTAATACCCGGAATCCGCGAGGCTTGCCCTAAGGTTTCCGGGCGTTGTTTTTTGAGCTTTTCGCTGACCTCATTGGAGAGCCCAGAGACCAGGCTGTAATCGACATTTTCCGGCAACTTCAAGTGTTCGTAACGTTGAGTACGGTTGATTTCGGTTTGCTGACGATCGATATAACCGGCATATTTGGCTTGGATCGCCACCTGTTCGGCCACTTGCTCATCGATTTCGGCTTCATCGCTGAAACGCAGCAGATTCTCGACATCCACTTCCGGCCGGCGCAGCATTTCCATCAGGCTGGCTTCTTTCAGCAACTTTTTGCCCCACAATTGCTCGGCCAGTGCGGCTTCATCAGATTCGGTGCGTATCCATTTTTTTGCCAGCTTGCCTTGTAAATTGGCGATGGCTTCACGCTTTTCTTCAAAGCGCTGCCACCGGGCATCGTCAACCAAGCCCAGCTCGCGGCCTTGTTCAGTCAAACGCAGATCTGCATTGTCTTCGCGCAGTTGCAAACGATATTCGGCGCGACTGGTAAACATCCTGTACGGCTCGGCGGTGCCGCGCGTGATCAAATCATCGATCATTACGCCGATGTAGGCTTCGTCACGGCCAGGACACCAACTTTCCAGGCCTTTGGCCAGACGCGCCGCATTCAAACCGGCGATCAAGCCTTGGGCAGCAGCTTCTTCGTAGCCAGTGGTGCCATTGATTTGGCCGGCGAAGAACAGTGCGTTCATATGCTTGGTTTCCAGCGAGGTTTTCAAATCGCGCGGATCGAAAAAATCGTATTCGATGGCATAACCGGGACGGACGATTTCGGCATTTTCAAAACCGAGCATGGTCCTGATAAACCGATACTGAATATCGAACGGCAAGCTGGTGGAAATGCCGTTCGGGTAAACTTCATTGGTCGTCAAGCCTTCCGGTTCGACGAAAATCTGGTGTGAATCGCGGTCGGCAAAACGCACTACCTTATCTTCAATGGACGGACAGTAACGTGGCCCCACGCCTTCGATAATGCCGGAATACATTGGCGACCGATCCAGACCGGAGCGAATGATGTCGTGGGTTTCTTGATTGGTGCGGGTGATATGGCAGCAAATTTGCCGCGGATGCTGTTCGCGGCTACCCATGAAGGAAAATACCGGCAGCGGCGTGTCGCCGTGCTGTTCCTGCAACTTGCTGTAATCGATGGTTCGGCCGTCGATACGCGCCGGGGTACCGGTTTTCAAACGGCCAATACGAAACGGCAGCTCCCGCAAACGCTCGGCCAAGGCAATCGATGCGGCATCCCCAGCCCGACCGCCGCTGTAATTTTCCAAGCCTATGTGGATACGGCCAGCCAAGAAAGTACCGGCGGTCAACACCACCGCTCTGGCGTTGAACTCCAGCCCCATCTGGGTTTTGACACCGGTCACCCGGTCGCCCTGCACGATCAGATCGGATACGGTTTGTTGAAACAGCGCCAGATTGGGCTGATTTTCCAGCGCTGTGCGCACCGCTTGCTTGTAAAGCATCCGGTCCGCCTGCGCCCGGGTCGCCCGTACCGCCGGGCCTTTGCTGGCATTCAAGATACGGAACTGGATGCCGCCTTTATCGATGGCCTGCGCCATAATGCCGCCCAGCGCATCCACCTCCTTGACCAGATGACCCTTACCAATCCCGCCGATGGCCGGGTTGCAACTCATCTGCCCTAGGGTCTCAATGTTTTGCGATAACAACAGAGTTTGCGCCCCAGAACGGGCAGCAGCCAAGGCTGCCTCGGTACCGGCATGGCCACCACCCACTACTATCACATCAAAGTCTTTCTGGAATTTCACAGGCAATCTATGTTCAAATAAAACGTTATTTTAATAGCTTGCGGAGAAAAAAGCATGAGAAAACAAAACCCCAACAAGGACTTGCAAGACAAGCCCAATAAAAACCCGGTGGCGAAATTCGCCCATCAGTTCAACAAAGCGCAGGTTTTCGCCGACAAAACCCGCTATCGCCGCAAAGCCAAACACGCTGGCCTGGAGCCTTTCGTAATCGTTGCCAACTCAGCAATTACGAAAGGCTCCAGGCCAGTGGCCATCGCTTCTGCTGCCAAGCAGAAGCGGGCACTTGCCGCTTAATGCCGCAGATTGAGGACTCCCACAGCAGTGAAAGCAAGCATAGAAGATAAAGTTCAAACCCGAATTCCCACCAAACACGGCGAATTCATCCTGCACTACTACAGCAACAGCCTCGACAAAAAAGAACACGTCGCCTTCGTAAAAGGCGAGGTAGCAGGCAAGGAAGACGTGCCGGTCCGCATCCATTCCGAGTGCTTTACCGGCGATGTGCTGGGCTCACGGCGTTGCGACTGCGGCGAACAGCTGGACATGGCGCTGGATCTTATCAATACCGCCGGTTGCGGCGTACTGATTTATCTACGTCAGGAAGGCCGCGGCATCGGCTTGCTGAAAAAACTTCAGGCGTATAACCTGCAAGACCAGGGCCTGGATACCGTGGATGCCAATATCAAGCTAGGTCATTTGGCCGACGAACGCCAATACGACATTGCCGCGCTGATTTTGAATAGCTTGCAAGTCCGCTCTATCGAATTGATCACCAACAATCCATTGAAAATCGACGAACTGACCAAGTTGGGCATCAAGGTGAACAACCGCATCGCCATCGAAACCCGCATTCATCAAGACAATCTTGAATATCTGAAAACCAAAGCCGAACGCATGAGCCACATGCTGTCGATGCCTAACAGCAAATAACCCGCATCATGCTTGAACAATTGAAATTGCCGGTCTCGGCCCTAAAGCTGGCGATTGACTTGCCCAGTGCCGTGCCAAGCGCACAACACAACGTCATCCTCGGCCAAACGCGCGCTCAATCCGCTTTAGCGTTTGGCATTGCGATGAAGGCGCCGGGCTACAACATCTTCGTGATGGGCGACCCCGGCACCGGCCGCCTGTCCATGGTCAGCCATTATTTAAGCACCTATGCCGAACAACAAGAATCGCCGCTGTCTTATGCCTACGTCGATAACTTCGAGAATCAGCGCGAGCCGGTGGCTATCGAACTGCCATCCGGGGAAGGGCATGCTTTTGCCAAGGACATCGAAAAGCTGATCGACGACGTGCTGGCCACCTTTCCCGCCGCCTTCGAAAGCCCGAGTTACCAACAAAAAAAGACGGCGATAGAGCGCCGCTTTAACCAGCGTTACAACGCCGCCATCGACCTGGTCGACGCCAAAGCCCGGGAGATGAGCGTAGCGCTATATCGTGACAGCGACACCATCACTTTTCTACCAATCCGCAACGATAAAGCACTGGACGAAGATCAGTTCACCCTGCTGCCGCAGGCCGAACGGGATGCCTTCCATCAGCACACCGAAGAATTGGAAGAATTTCTCGGCGATGTCTTATTGGAACTGCCGCAATGGCGCCGGACATTGGTGGAGGAAATTCGCCAACTTGATAACGACACCATCAAGCAAGCCTTGGAACCCTTGCTGGCCGAATTGAACGAAAAATATCAGAACGTCGACGATGTCATCACCTACTTGGCGGAAATCGAAAAAAGCCTGAGCAACACCATCGGCGAATTGCTGATGCCCAGCCGCAGCCAGGACAGCCGAGAGATCATCGCCAAACGCGCGGCTTTGATCGAGCAATACCTGCCCAACATCCTGGTGGATTGCAAACACGATGGCAACGGCGCACCGGTGATTTACGAGCCGCATCCGATCTATCAGAACCTGTTCGGCCGCATCGAGTACATCAGCGACCAAGGCACGCTGGTGACCAGTTACCGGCGCATTTGCCCCGGCTCCTTACATCGCGCCAACGGCGGTTATCTGATCCTGGACGCGGAAAAAGTCCTGACCTATCCCTTCGTCTGGGAAGGCCTGAAACGCGCACTGCAAGCCGGCCGCATCGAAATCGAGTCGCCATATTCCGAGCTGGGCATTAACACCATCACGCTTAAACCCGGCGTCATCCCGCTCAATGTCAAAGTCATCCTGGTCGGCTCGCGCGATATTTACTATTTACTGGAAGAGCTGGATAGCGAATTCAACGAAATGTTCCGGGTGCTGGCCGACTTTGATGACCACATCAAACGCAGCCCGGACAACGTTAGCCAGTTTGTGACCTTGCTAAAACGCCACGCCGCCGACTCCGGCGCCAAAGCCTTGACCGATGGCGCCTTGCTGCGCTTGATCGAATACAGCTGCCGCTTAGCCGAAAACCAGCAACGCCTGTCCGCTCACGTGAACAGCTGCCTGGAAATCATCGCCGAAGCCAATTTGTTGGCCGGCCAAACCAACGCGGCCAACATCGGTAAGGCCGAGATCGAACTGGCACTATCGGCGCGTGAGCAACGCAACGGCCGCATCGCCGAAGCGATTCTGGAAGAAATGCTGGAAGGCACCATTCTGATCGACACTGACGGTGAAGCCATCGGTAAAGTTAACGGCCTGACCGTGATGGACATCGGCGGCAGCAGCTTCGGCGCGCCGGCGCGGATTACCGCTACCGTGCATCCGGGCTCCCGAGGCATTGTCGATATCGAACGCGAAGTGGAACTGGGGCAACCCATCCATTCCAAAGGCGTGATGATTTTGAGCGGCTATCTCGGCCATTGCTATGCCCAGCAATTTCCGTTGGCCATCTCTGCCAGCATTGCCATGGAGCAGTCTTACGGCCACATCGACGGCGATAGCGCCTCGCTGGCCGAGCTGTGCTGCCTGATTTCCGCACTGACGCGCACGCCGATTCAACAAGGCTTTGCCATGACCGGCTCGATCAACCAGTACGGCGAAGTGCAAGCCATCGGCGGCGTCAACGAGAAAATAGAAGGCTTTTTCGAACTGTGCGCGGCGCGCGGTTTGACCGGCAAACAAGCCGTGATCATTCCGGCATCGAACAAACGCAATTTGATGCTGAAACAGCAAGTGGTGGATGCCGTCGAGCAAGGCCTATTTGCCATTTACACCGTATCCAGCGTCGATGAAGCCTTGAGCCTGCTCACCGGACAAGAAGCCGGCACTATCAATGCGGAAGGCCAGTACCCGGAAGGCAGCGTCAATTTCAAAGCCGTCGCCCGTTTAAAGGAAATTTCCGATATGTCGGTGGACGAGGATAAGGAAACCGAGACCGGGGCATAACGCCGTGTCGCTCGGCTCATCAACCAAGATTGCAGCAAGATACAACCCGTGCAGTCGGTGGCAACCGATTGAAAATGCTCACTACAGCTGAGACATGCGTGAGGGCTAGATCTTAAAAACGCGGGCTTCAATAAACCTGGTTAGCCTTAATCGAAGACATTCGGATAAGGCTAACCAAGCAGCTTAGAATACAAAAAAGTTATCGCAAGCTAGGCCATATCGCGCTTGCGATTCAGCCATGACAGGCCGAACAGGGCCGCACCAAAAGC
Organism: Methylomonas defluvii; assembly: GCF_033949435.1. NCBI lineage: Bacteria > Pseudomonadati > Pseudomonadota > Gammaproteobacteria > Methylococcales > Methylococcaceae > Methylomonas > Methylomonas defluvii. The sequence continues at coordinate 78,823 of NZ_JAXARY010000014.1, forward strand.
AAGCGGCATTTTTGCCCGTATGCTTTTGTGATTCGTTTAACATATATTTGAAAAATCGCAAAAATAAATTATCGATACTCACTGTGTGGGCAAAATGGGGATTGGCCGCTAAACTTTGTTTCGAAACGCTATTTTCTATCACAGCAGACTGTCTATGAGGCCAGGGCTACTAAAATGTTTGTATTATCCGTAGCCTCAAGGAGATTTGGCGTTGAAATCCAATTCCGACTATAAAGCCAGCATCCTCATCGCCGACGATGTGAAACTGATGCGGGACATCCTCCGCACATATCTGCAATCTGCCGGTTACGAAGTTCAATCCGCCGAGGACGGGCTCGAAGCCTGGCAGATGTTGAACAGCAGCGAAAAGCCGTTTGACATTGTGGTTACCGACCGCAACATGCCGCAGATGGATGGAATGGCCTTATTGGCCAAGATCAAAGCTGACCCGCGCTTTAGCGATCTGCCGGTTATTTTCCAGACCGGTGAATCATCGCGGGAGTCGATCGTGGAAGGCATTCAAGCCGGGGTTTACCATTACCTCACCAAGCCCTACGACGAAAAAATTTTACTGGCTTTCGTAGCGGCAGCGCTGGAAGACAGCCGCCGCCACAAGACTTTGAGAACCCGGATTAGCAACAAAAAGGTGGCGCTGGGTTTATTGAGAAAAGCGGAGTTTTCTTTCCGGACCTTGAGCGAGGTCAATGGCTTGACCGCACTGCTGACCGGGTTGTCATGCAACCCGGAAAAGGTCGCCACCGGGCTTTCCGAATTGCTGCTCAACGCAGTCGAGCATGGCAATCTGGGCATTAGTTATCAAGAAAAAACCGAATTGGTAGGTCAAGGTTGTTGGCGGGAAGAAATCGAGCGCCGACTGGGTTTGCCCGAATATAAAAACAAATTCGTGCAGGTTAAAATCGTTAGAACACCCACTCAGACCATCTTTACCATCAAAGACCAGGGCAAAGGCTTCGATCCATCTCCTTACCTGGATTTCTCCCCGGAACGCGCCTCCGATCTGCATGGCCGCGGCATAGCCTTGTCGCGAATGCTGAGTTTCGACTCACTGGAATACCTTGGAAACGGCAATCAAGTCATTGCCACCGTTAATTTACCGACCTAGGTTCTGCGCTTAAACAAGCTGGCTTACAGGCACTTTTCCAGTAACTCCAAAGACAAATCCGCCACTTTTGGTGTCCACATCTCGGGATTTATCGGAAACGCTTTGCTGATGCCGGTACGCCGATAGCCGCGCCGTTCGTAAAACGCCATCAGCTCGGCCCGACAAGGGATCACCGCCATCACCAAATGATTAACTCCCCAAGTTTGCACGGCCTCTGCTTCCGCCGCCGCCAACAAACGCTTGCCAATCCCCAAACCTTGCATAGCCGGCGCGACCGCCAACATGCCGATATGCCCCTGTTGATCGACTTTTTGTAAATGCACCGAACCTAACAAATCTCCCTGCCGCCGACACTGCAAAATCATAGACCCCGCACCGGCGATTAAGTCCAGAATATCCGCCGCATCGGTGCGCCGGCCATCCAGCAAATCGGCTTCGGTGGTCCAGCCCTGCCGGCTGGATTCGCCGCGATACGCCGCATTGATAAACTCCGCCAATTGCTCGGCATCAGCCGGTTTGGCTCTGGTAAATGTCAGTTCCAACATGATTAACCTCAAAAAACTCGCTGCTTCGGCAAACTACCTTACGCACAAATAATACCTTGCCGAAGCAGAAAAAATCCCAGCCTTGCTGCTAAGGTTTATGGGCAATAACCTACGTTCATCTTCCCCCACCAAGCCTGGAGCCCCAACATGAAGCCATGCCCAAAGTGTCATCGGGATGTGCTGCCCGCGGAGGAAACCTGCCCGCACTGCGGCATCGTCTTTGCCAAATATTACAAATACCACGGCGATACACCTATGCCGGCGGCGGAACGCTCGCAAGTTGTCATTACTATTGAAGCCCCCGCAGACACGCTATTTGGCGACGACGCCTACCGGGACAACGAAGCCATCTTTATCGGCCGCTGCCTATTATTACCAGGATTTTTGCTGTGGAGCTGGTTGCTGATTACGCCGGGTCTGGCCAGCAATGCGGCCGGCGCATCGTTTCTGCATCTGGTCAACCTGCCGTTTCACGAAGCCGGCCATGTGATTTTCCGGCCGTTCGGGCAATTTATCACCTCGCTGGGCGGCACCCTCGGCCAAATTCTGATGCCGACGATTTGCATGTTGACCTTGCTGCTAAAAACCCGCGATCCGTTCGGCGCCGGCTTGTGTTTATGGTGGGTGGGCGAGAATTTTCTGGATATTGCCCCGTATATCAACGACGCCCGCGCCGGACAATTGCCCTTGCTGGGCGGCAATTTCGGCCACTCCGCGCCATACGGTTTTCACGATTGGGAATATTTACTGACCGAATCCGGGCTGTTGGCCCAAGATCATGCGCTGGCTAAACTCGCGCAGTTAATCGGTGCGATGTTGATGATAGCGGCGCTGATCAGTTGCGGTTACGTGTTGTTCAAACAGCGGCAAAAGCTGACTGGCGCGAAAACCGATTAACGGGAAAGAATTTAGCCCAACCACGCTTTCACTTTGGCCTTAACCTGCGCTTTTACCTGCCGCGACCACTGGTAGATTTCAGTATCGACGATCTTGGCGTGCGCCCATTGCAGCCAACCCATCACGGTGTGATAAACAAAAGCGATAAGTCCGAAGGTCAGCAACTGCGGCTTGGTCAATTTAAACACCCGCGACACCAGCAAGGTACCGAGCAACTTGGCGAACACTTCCAATAAAATGCCTTGCAACAACAGGCCATGCACTATCAAAGACAGCGCAGCCAGATTCAGCGGAGTGACGATCAATACCGGAATCGTAAATGCCAGCAAGGCCATGGCCGGCGAGGTTTGCGCCAACCAACGCTCAACACTTTCCAGCCTCAGCAACAGCGCCAGATAGTGCCCGCAAGCCGACAGAAAATCCCACAACCATTCCTCGATGATCAGCAGGATGGCCAGCAGCGTAAGCAGGAGTTTTTTCACGATTATTTCCCGTAGTTGGACTCAGACACTATAACCAAGCGCACTTGCGCTTGTCGCCAATTTATTAATCCGGCCCGGTTTATCGCTGGTATGCCCTTCGACAAACTCAGTACCCTCAAGGGCATAAAAGCGAACGGTATTCAGGACCGGGTAATAAGTTTGAATAGCCGGAATGCGTAGCTTAGCGGCAATCCGCTAACAGCCTAATCAACACTATGATTTGATTCCGCTTGCGCCGACAACTGGGCAATCATCTCGGCAAATCGGCGCAAGGTTTCATTGTCAGCTTGCAACATCTGTAACAGACTGAGCATGCCACGCGCTTCTTGCCAATCCTGCCGGCCTAAATTTTCGTACAGCGCCCGATACAACTGTTGGATCAAGAAGCCATGTAACAGTTTGGCTGCCGGCGTTTGCTTGAAACTCAAGGAGCGCAGCACCGCCGGCACCGCGATAGCCAAGCGTCCGGCCCGCGTGGTTTGTAATGCGACGCCTAGCCACTGCTCGGCCAAGCGTTGGCTACGGAAGATGTACTGCAACTCGGCGCCGCAGCGAGGACACAGCGTGTCAGCACCGAGCCGGGCGTTGCAAGCCGGGCAGCGCGGTATCACGATTCCAAGTAGTAGAGGATGTCGTTCAAGCGCTCGACCGGCTGTTTCAGACCGACCTCGTCACCGCTTTCGAGACACGTCGAGATAGCTTCGATCAGATCCACCATGTCTTCCTTGTCTTCGGTGGAAACGGTTTCGAATAAGGCTTCGGCCTTCTTGATGACCTGCCGCGCGGCAGCCAGGGCCTGGCTTTCCGGAACCGAATCCGCCTCGCCAGCGGCCGAATTGCCGAACAAGCCGTCGATACGCTGTTTGGCGCTGCTCAGTTCGCCGCTATCGAAGCGGGAAATCGCGTTGTTGATGGTAATGGCTTTTTCCTTGCCGGAGGCTTTTTCCCGCGCCGACACATGCAAGATGCCGTTCAAATCCAGGTCCAGCGTCAAGGTGATGATGTTGCCGGCCGGCACGTCCAACAAGCCTTCGACCAAAAATTCGCCGATTTCGACGTTGTTCAACGCATCCGGGTCCTCGCCTTGAAAAATCCGTACGTTCACTTCGCGTTGATTGTCGGTGAAGGTTTCGAAAGCTTCGGACTTGCGCACCGGCAACACGCTGTTTTTATGCACGATGGGGATGTATTGATACGGATAGGGCATGCCATCCAGATAGCCGACCGCGCAAGTGCCGAAGGTGTAAGGCGTCACGTCGACCAAGACCGTGCCGATGTCCTCGCCGTTGATCATCGCCGCCTGCATCGCCGCGCCCATCGCCACGCACAAGTCAGGATCGACTTCGCCGTGCGGTTCGAAACCGAATTCCTCGAACAGGCGTTCACGGATGCACGGCGTGCGCGTCGAGCCGCCGACCAGTATGATTTCGTCGATGTCGGAGGCGATCAGTTTCGCGCCCTTCAGTGCAATGTGGGTAGCGTCCAACGTGGCGTTGATGTGGTCGGCGATCAGATCTTCGTATTCCGAACGCGCCAATTCCATCGTCAAATGCAGCGGCGTACCTTGGCGCTCCAGCAAATATTCTTCCTCTATGGTCGCAAACGGCGCGTCGGACAAGACCAGTTTCGCCTGTTCCGCCGCCCGCACGATACGCGCCATCGCCTTGCTATGCGGCTCGACTTCGATGCCGTGTTGCTGGCGAATATGCGCCAAAATCCGCTCGACGATCAGTTGATCGAAATCGTCACCGCCCAGGTGATTGTCGCCATGGCTGGCCAGCACCTCGACCACGCCGCTCTGCACGCTGACCACCGACACATCGAAGGTGCCGCCGCCCAAGTCGTAAACCAGCATGCGTTTGGCTTCGAGCTGGCCGGCGCCGTACACCAGCGCGGCGGCGGTCGGCTCGTTGATCATCCGCACCACCTCCAGCCCGGCGATTTCGCCGGCTTCGCGGGTTGCCTGGCGCTGAGCGTCGGAAAAATAGGCCGGCACGGTAATCACCGCCTTGAAGATAGGCCGGCCGACATAGGCTTCGGCAATCGCCTTCAAACGCTTGAGGATAATCGCGGAAATTTCCTGCGGCGTGTACGACTGGCCGGCCATTGTGACTCGGGTATCCTGGCCCATCAGGCGCTTGATCGACTTGACGGTGCGCTCCGGATAAATCAGGTATTGGTTGCGGGCGCTGGCGCCGACCAGAATCTCGCCGTTATCGTCCAGCCCGACGAAAGACGGCAATATTTTTGTGTCGCTGTCTGCGATCACGGTGACCTTGCCGTTTTCGACGATGGCGACTTCCGAGTTGGTGGTGCCTAAATCGATGCCGATGATGATGTCGTTCATGTGTGTTCCCTGAATGCTTAAAGTTTGTTGACCTTGACTTCCGCCAAGCGCAGCACTTGATCGTCGATTAAAAAGCCCTTGCGCAGTTCTTCCAGCACGACGGCGTTTGCCTGCGCGGGATCGTTGCCGATGGCGATGGTCGCCATGGTCCGTGCGTCGAAGGGCTGACCTACGCAATCGATAGCAAACACCCGCCGGCGTTGCAGCATCTGTTCCAGACGCTTCAGCGTAATTTCCTGGCCTTCGCCGACGCTGGCGATGAAGCGCACGTCTTGTGGTTTGGAATGCCGGAACAAGCCATCGACCGGCCGATACTGCCGCACGGCCCGATAGCCGGCATCGAGCCGGTCGTATATATCCAGCCATTCCCGCAGCAGGGCTCGCTCGTCCTCCCGGCGTTGTTGCTGCAGGCGTTCGTTGGCTTTCGCCAGTTCGTCCACCAAGGCTTGATTGTCGGCTTTCAGCGTGGAAACCGCCTCGCTCAAACTATCCAGCGTGGCTTTAAATTGCCGCGACTCGGCTTTGACTTCGGTTTTCAAGCCGGCCAAATCGCTGAATAGGGCGGTCAAATCCGGTTGGTCGATTGCGGTCAGATGGGCGAAGTCGGTTTCCTGTAGATAGTGCTGCAAGGCTGTCAGCAACTCGTCTTGCGGGGTGTCGGTGGTCATGATGGCGTTTTAGTCAATTGAGCGAGCGATTTTTCGATGGTCAGCGTGCTCGCCAGCTTTAGGAAATCGTCCACAGGCATAGTCTCGCCAGTAGCCGATTGGCCGAAGGCTTGCGCCAGCAACGTGTCGAATTCGACACGCGGCATAGCAAACAATGCGTGGCGCAAGCGGCGGTCTTGGTCTTTGATCGCTTCGAAAGCCTCCTGGATTTCGCGAAAGCGCGCGGGATCGCGGTCGGGCGGATTGTCCTTGACCCGCTGCAAATAGGCTTGTTTGATGTCGGCGTCGGTGGCCTGTTCGGGCACGCCCAGAATACGGTACGGTGAAATCATCGATACTCAATTGAAAGGCAGTGAATATTGCGGGGAGTTATTCTCAAATCGCGCGACGATGTCGTCGAAACCGACGCCGATCTCGACCTTAAGTTCCTCCGCGCCGGCGAGTATAGCCACCGACCAGAGGAAATCCTGGTTCATAAACAAGATCGCCAGACGTTGCTGACCGAGCTGGTCGCCGTATTGACGCATAATTTGGGCGGCGAAATAATCGGGACCGCGTTTGCGCATGATCTCCTCGATTTTCTTTTCGATGCGCTTGAACATGGCATCCGGAATGGGGCCGAACAAGTCCTCTATCGGATCGTCGCTGATTGACGGCTGGTCGAAGTCTTCAGCTTCATCTTCGAGCGGCTCGGGAGTGCCGCTGACCCGTTCGAGCAGGCGCGCGATCAACCCGGCGGTCCTGTTGTCGTTATCCGCCCGCGCGTCTGCCAACCCAATTTTCAAGCGGTATAAGCTCATTAAATCCAAGTGGCTGGCATCGCCCTGGCATTCGGCAAGCGTCCGGTAATACATCAAGGCCGGGGTATGTCGGCGGGCCTGAGCCATTTTGGCGCAGTGCTTCAATAGCTCGTAATGGCCGACCTTCTCTAAAGCCTGGCACCAGGCGAGCAGCAGCGCTTCATGGTCCAGTAGCCATTCCACCGACTTTTTCAGCGGCGCTTTGACTTTGTCCAGGGCTTTCAGCAACAGGCTGTTATCGTCCAATTGCTCGTCGTAATAATCCAGCAAGCCGATCAGCCGCTGCAATTGCGGGGCGGACAGCAGATAGTCCTTAAACGCCGGCAGCGCGCGGCTAAGCCCCTGTGTCGGCAGTTCCAGCAATCCGGCTTCGATCTGCGCCTGCACATGCATATTAACCGGATCGTCGTACAGGCTTGCCAGGGTATCGGCGATGCGTTGCAAGCCCTGGGCTTTGTCCTCGGCCTGCCACAGATAAAATCCGCGCAACAACTCCGCTTGGCGGCGCAGGCTTTTATCGATGGTTAATTGTTCGGCCGCTTGAATTTCCTTTTCCACCAAATGAAATTTCTCGGCTTTCACCAAGCGGCGGGCATGGGCCATGTGATTGGCAAACAATAGCTGTTTAGCCAAGGTATTCACGGGATCGATCTGCAACAAGGCTTTGGCGTAAGCCGCCGCCTTTTTAAAGGCTTTTCGGGCGGCGGCCGATTGGGCCGCCCGCACCAGCAAATCGCTATCGTTGGGGAAACGTTGCAAGCCGCGTTCCAACCAGTGTTCGTATTGAGCGGGGTCCGGCCGCTGTTCATGGTAAATCGTTAAAAGTTTCAGATAGCTTTGCCGGTCGTCGGGGTCGTACTCCAGGCTGTCGGCCAACATCACCGCCGCTTCGCCGGAATAAGCCTTGTCGGCCATACGTCTGAGGATCAACGCAATTTTTCGGTCATTGGCCGGCCGGTCTTGTTTCAGAATATCGATGCAGCGTTGCCAAAAAAAACCGGCGTCGTAGGCGTTTTCAGCTTGCTCGTGCAACAAGGCCTGCACGCGGTTTTGCTCGAACGGGTCCTTGCTGGCGAAGTGTTTGAAATAGTCTTTTTCACCGCCCGGATACTCGGCCAATGCCCCCAGGCAATAGGCTTGCGCGGCAGCGTTGCCAAATAAGTCACGATATTGTAGGACCAGATTGAAGCGGGTCTTGGTGTCGGGCTGGCCGTTGAGTTTGACCAGCGCTTCCAATAACTGGCTCTGACGGGCATTGAGACCTTTGGCCTGAGCAACGATGCGGCGCTGATTATGTTCCAGACTCGACAGGCTAGCGACGAAATCCGCGCCGGATTGCCGATACGCCAAGCAGGCCTTAGCCAGCGGTTGATAGGGTGATTCGTCGGGGATTTTGGCTAACAGGGCCGGGGCTTGTTCGATGTCCGCGCCCTCCAGCAGTTGGGCTTTCAGCAAAGTGCGCAAATCGCGAAACGCCGAACGAAACGGCAATGGTTTCAAGGCCTGCTCGCAACGTTCCCGCTCGCCGTTGCGATAAGCCGCCAGCGCCGCGCATACACACTCCCAATGCTTGAGCAATGCGGAATCCTGGGGCAAATGCGGCAACAACTCCGTGTCCCCGGAAACCAGTAGCATCCCCAGATATGCCGAAAGCACCGGAAACTCTTCGTCCAACTGCCGAGCATTCAACCCATCCAATAGGGCGTAAGCTTTGCGCTCGTTTTTGCCGGCCAACAGCCACAACAGGTAAGCGTCTTGCGCTTGCAGCGGTGGTTGCGCGTTAGCCGCGTAATTTTCCCAAAGTACGCAGGCTTCCTTGAACATGGCCTTGGCCGCCATTCCCCTGGCCCTTTGCAGATAACAATCGGCCAAGCAGCGTTTGGTTTCGGCGTCGGCCGATTGCTTTAACAGTTCCTTGAATAAATCGCTCGCTTCCTTATAGCGCCCGGCGGCATAGTGCGCCTGCGCTTTTTCCGGTAACGACGATTCCGAGAGCCCGGCGGAAATTTTCTGGATGATTTTTTTCATGGCTGTGCAGGCAATAGCCCATGCTTCAAAATGGCATTATAAAACAGCAACGGCATATGCCGCCTGCTATGCTTTCATATCAAGATGCTGATTCGATCCGAGTTCTCTTGATTGGCTCAGCGCTTGGGCCTGGGTGGCTTTCGACGCCACACCGAAGGCTTACTTCGGAAGATCAACAGGGTACTTGCGAAGCTGCCCTTAGACCTTCCGAGCGACCTCGTCCAGTTCCCGAAGTACCCCAGCGATATGCGGAAGTATCACCTCGATTTTTTGCTCGTCAAAGTGGATCTTTCAAGGAGCCAAGCCGACTTTCCGAGAATCCCGGCCGATGGTTTGAGAGTCCAAGCCAAAGCGAAACGGGAAACAAACTATCATTTGCTGTCGAAGCTTTGCTGGGTCGGCGGACTCGCCCCTAAGCCGACAAATAAGATTAAATTGCAGGGCAGCAAATGGGAAATAAGCCGTCCTTCAAAATGTAAGCACGATTAGCTCACGTAATCGCATATTTCAAGGCCAACATTTCTCCAATTCCTCTGCCTATAATTGGAGCAGACTATCAACAACGGGTCGTCATGCACAGAACTCAATCCGCAACAACCAACAAACAATTTTATGCATCTCCCAAGAGCCCCTTGGCCAAATATCGAAACAGCTTGTGGTGGTGGCTGGTTGCTTCCTGGGTATTTCTTATTGTCATCAGCAAGAAACACGAATACGGCAGTCTTTGGCTTCCGATTGTTTTCACATATGTGGTTGTGGCGATATTCGATAGCTTTCTTAAACGCCGTTTACCCTACGACCAACCAATTATCACATTGGATGACGATGACATAGAATCGCTACTGTTTGCGGGCGCAATTAAACGGCATAGCTGGGGCGAGTTGGTGGAGGCGAATGTTTCCAAATTCAAGAACATGCCTTTCATTCAATTCAGATTGCAAGCTTTGGTAGGCGTTATTGATGACTCTATGACCTGGACTGGCATTAACCCCGCGCGACCAGTGCTACCTATATCGTCTTTGTCTGCAGAAGATCAAATCGAGTTGCTGGAAATAATCAATCAGCGTTTGGGTTTCGCTCAATCAACTAGCAAATCCACTGGTAATTCTAGCGCCAGTCAATCGGCCAACAATTTCGCCACTAATCCGCTTGCCGAGGAAAAAGCGTTTCATGATCAGTTGGAGGCTTATGCTCCCATAGCGTGGATCACCTGGTTGCTAATTGGTGTCAACGTATTGGTTTGGATTGCAATGTGGCATACCGGGGCGAAAATAGAGCAAACGCCACCCGAGCAGCTACTGAGTTGGGGCGGTAATACTGCATTTGATGTTCAACGTGGCGAATGGTGGCGAATGGCAACCGCCATGTTTCTCCATGGTAGCCTGATACATTTAGGCATCAATATGGCGGGGCTATATGTCGTTGGTGGGGTGGTGGAACGTATATACGGTCATCTGCCTTTTACACTGATTTATTTAGGTTCCGGTTTGATCGGCAATGGGCTCAGCCTCTATTTTGGTGCGCAATACGCAGTCTCCGCAGGTGCGTCCGGGGCTGTGTTAGGCGTTACTATTGCGCTAATGGTTGGTATGTATCAACACAGGGAGCGCTTACCAAAAATTTTTAGTAAACGAAGGTTGAGCGGCATAGTGTTGTTTGTTTTTTATGCTTTGCTGTATGGATTTATCAATCGCGGCATTGATAACGCGGCGCATATCGGCGGTATGCTAACTGGTTGCTTATTGGGTTTACTGTTACCGGAACGCTTGGACATGGAAAGTTTCAAACACCGCGTCAAAAAACACCTAATAATAGGCCTGTCGTCGACGGTTATCGCTACAACAGCTTTAGTCTCGATGTCGCCCCAGGCAACATTGAACATTAAATCAGAGCTAAAAAATCAAGCCTTATTGGTGCAGGGCGCTAATAGTATTTTTCATGAACTTGTTTTACTCGATCTCGACATAGTTACTTTTCGCAGAGGCCAAATGTCCGCAGCGGAGTTGAACTCAAAGATCAAAAACACTTACCTTTCAGGCTTAAAACAAGCGATACAACAATTATCAGAAGTCAGACTAGCGGAATCGGATCAGCGATTACAGATGTTACAAGAGATGAAACTATCAACAGCCCTGTTAGTATCGATCTTCGAACTCGCCCCCTTTCAAAAACCTGGAAGCGGTAAAACTCAGCCAACCGATCTTGAACGTGCGACCCTTATCAAAGACAAGTTAAAGGCAATAACAGCTCGCATATTGCATGAAGGCCATAAGGTGCGCAGATTATAGGGTGCTGCCGTCAGGCGCACCGTTCGTGATTGTTGCGCCTCGCATAGCTCTGCACAACCTATAGGTGGCCGCACCTTTTTGGGATTACGTCTGGCGGTTATAGATCTATCAGCAGACCTTCGTCAGAAAAACCATCTGTCTGCCTTTGGCCGAACTCAGCCGACAATATCAAGCACCCAACCCATCACCCCACGCTAAGCTCACTCAACAATCCCGGATTTTAGTAGCCTCAGTAATTGACGCCCAGGCCGCTATCACCGAAGATCAAGGCTTTTTCGGGAGCCGTGATGAGCAGCAACGACTTTATTCTCTCCGCCGGCGTGCGTATGCCGGGCATTATTTACGGCACGGCCTGGAAGCAGGAGCGTACCGCCGCGCTGGTGGAACAGGCGCTAACGCTGGGATTTCGCGGCATTGACACGGCTTGTCAGCCCAAGCATTATCACGAGGCAGGGGTTGGCGAAGGTGTACTGGCGGCTTGCCGGAAGTTGGGCTTGCAGCGTTCCGAGCTATATTTGCAAACCAAGTACACGCCGCTGAACGGCCACGATCCGTTACGCATCCCTTACGACCCCAAAGCCGGTCTGCCCGAGCAAGTCGCACAATCCTTCCAAGTGTCGTTAAAAAATCTGCAAACCGATTATCTGGATGGCCTGGTGCTACATTCGCCGTTGGCGGATCGCGGGCAGTTGTTGGAGGTTTGGCAAGCGCTGGAAGTTATCCAGCAAAGCGGCGGCGCCAAGCAACTGGGCATCAGCAATTGCTATGATCCGAAATTATTCCAATTTTTGTACGACAACGCGACGGTTAAACCGGCCGTATTGCAGAACCGGTTTTATGCCGATACCGGCTACGACAAACAGCTGCGGGCGTTTTGCCGGCAGCGGCAGATCGTTTATCAAAGCTTCTGGACGCTGACGGCCAATCCTAAAATCCTGGCTGACGCGGCTGTGAAAACGCTGGCGGAAAAATACCTGCGCGGCCCGGCGCAGATATTCTTCCGCTATTTAACGCAGAACGGCATCGTGCCGTTAACCGGCACCACATCCGCCGAGCATATCCGCGAGGATTTGGCTATTTTCGAGTTTGAGTTGAGTAGCGCGGAATGCGCGGCGGTGGAGGCCTTGCTTTAAGCGTTTCGATGGCGCTAAGACTCAACAGCCAATTCCCAAAAAAAGCCTCTCCCCCGGCAGAGGCTTATAGAACGGCGGTAAGTCACTGTTTTATAACCCTCATCCTAACCTTCTCCCGAAGGGAGAAGGAACAAAACTCCTCTTTTACGATACCCCCTGGGGGAGAAGCTTTTATTAAATCCCACAAGCTGCCAAGTTTGTAATGGATCTCTATTGACCTGACCCATCATCAACTGATTTGCCCAGTTAACGGTTAAGGCTTTTATAATAACGGGAACCTTGCCTCTTCAAGCCCAAATGTCATGCTGATTAACCGTTATCTGCGTCAATTTGCCTACCTATGCAGCGGGCTTTGCCTGGTGCATGCCAACGTGCTTGCTCAAGGCAATCCAGCCGACATCGAAGCGACCAACGAATTGCTGCCGCTAAGTTGGGAGGAACTCACCGAACTGGAAGTATCCAGTCTGGCGCGGCAGGAACAAACGGTTAAAGACAGCCCAGCCGCAGCATTTGTAATCACTTCCGAAGACATCCGCCGCTCCGGCGCCACCAGCTTGCCGGAAGTTCTGCGCATGGTGCCTGGTATGAATGTGGCTAAAATCAACGCCTGGAATTGGGCGGTCAGCGCGCGCGGTTTTAACGATCTATATGCCAACAAGCTGCAAGTGATGATAGACGGCCGCAGCATTTATGATCCGCTGATCAGCGGGGTCTATTGGGGCCAGCAAAATCCGTCGCTGCCGGATATAGAACGCATCGAAGTGTTGCGCGGCCCCAGTGGCAGTTTGTGGGGCGCGAATGCCGTGAACGGCACCATCAACATCATCACCCGTTCGGCTCGCGATACTCAGGGCGGTTTGCTTAATGCCGGCGGTGGCACCGAGGAACGCGGCTTCGGCGGGATTCGTTACGGCCAGAAATTATCCGAATCCACCTTTCTGCGCGGCACGATCAGTACGATGGTGCGCGACGCCAGCATCGATCTGGCCGGCAGGCAAGACACCCACGACACCGGCGATACCGAAACCGCCAATTTTCGCCTGGACAGCCAACTCAGCGCCCAGGACAAACTGATGGTGGAAGCCAACGTCTCCCGCTACCGGTTGGGCGGCTACTATATCGGTAAAACCTCGACGACAGCACCGCTGTGGCAAAACGACGACTTTGGCAGGGACGGCGTGACCGGCAGTTTGCAGGGCAATTGGTCTCATCGCACCGACAGCGGCCACGACTGGCGACTGAATATGGCGTTTACCCAAACCGAATGGCAATTGGCGGTGAATCGGATGAGCCGCTCGCATTACGATTTGGACTTTCAACACACCCTGCCGGCCATCATCGACAACCACAAACTGATGTGGGGGGTGAACTATCAAAATATCTCCGATAGTTTCGATAACACGCTGACTCTGGGTTTCGAACCCGAGCAATTAACGCAGCACAATGTCGGGGTATTTTTACAGGATCAAATCGGCTTGACCGACGACCTGACCCTAACGCTGGGCAACCGGGTGGAGCATTTCACCTTCACCGGCTGGGAAACCGAGCCCAACGCCCGGCTACTGTGGACACCCAATAAGCAGCACAGCCTGTGGGCCGCGGTGTCGCGCGCCGTGGTCCTGCCGAATCGGGCCCAACACAGCATTCGTTTATTCAAACAAATCCCAGATACCAACCGATTTTTCGAAGCCAAAGCCAACCCGGACATGTTGACCGAAAATCTGTTGGCCTACGAATTGGGCTGGCGTTGGCAAGTTTCCACTAGTCTGGATATCGACAGCGCCTTGTTTTACAACATCTATGACCGGATGCAAGGCACTAAATTTACCAGTGTGACCTATAACAACCCAACGTACGGCAACATCAAGCAGGCCACCGTGGCCAATTACCGGCAAGTGGACAGTTACGGCCTGGAGTTGGCGGTCAATTACCGGGTAAACCACGATTGGCGGCTACAAGCCTCTTACAGCGCCAACCAATTCTCGGTCAATTACGATAAAAACCAGCCCTGGTTTCGCGATCCACTCACCGAAGAACATTTCAATCCGCAACACAATCTCTCACTGCGCTCTTTGTACAACCTGACCAGCGAAATCGAACTGGATGCCTGGGCGCGCTATGTCGATGAACTGTATATCGATAGACGCAGCATTCCGGCCTATATCTCCTTGGACTTACGCCTGGGCTGGCATCCGCACAAAAATCTGGAGTTATCGATAAGCGGGCAAAATCTGCTGGATGATCAACATCCTGAATTCAGCGACGTGCTGTACATACCGGTCGCCAGCCAGATTCAACGCGGCTATCTGGCGCAAATCTCCTGGCATTTTTAAGACGGTTGATTGCGCCAATGCGTCTGCACACCCTTTTGCTACTCAGTGTCTGCGTTTGGTTCGCCGGTTTCGCGCACGCGGAGGAAAATAGCCAAAGCCGCGAGTTTCAATTAAAGACTGCCTATTTGTTCCATTTTGCAGAATTGGCGCAATGGCCGACGACCAAGCCGGTGACGATTTGTTTGCAAGGCCGCAGCCTGTTACGCGCCTACTTGCCGGTTTTGGAAGGCCAGCAAATCAACGGTAATGCGGTGCATGTCAATTTGGCCGACGCCCCCGACATCACCCAATGCAGCATCTTGTTTCTAAGCGACTTGGCCGGCTTAACACCGGTATTAGCCGAGCAAGCCCGGCAGCATCACGTGTTGTTGGTCGGCGACGTGGAAAACTTTGCTAACCACGGGGGTATGGTGCAATTTACGTTGCGCGACAACAGGTTAAAACTGGTGGTAAATTTAGCGGCGGTGAAATCAGCCGATTTAAAGCTGAGTTCGAAATTACTGCGGATGGCCGAAATAATAGAATGACAGCGTCAACAGATCCTCGCATTTCCATCAGCCGCAAGCTGGGTAAAATCCTGCGAGTGATGGTGATGTTAAGCCTGATGGTGGCGACGGTATCGCTGTCGATTCGGGAATATTCGGCTTTGCAGCAGAACATTGGGCAAAAATTGACCTTGACCGCCAATATGATCGGCCAAAACAGCAGCTTTGCCTTGTTGTTCGACGACAATCAAACCGCCCAGGAAATATTGGATGCGCTGGCCCACGATCCGGACATCATCGCCGGGCAAATCCAAACCCCCAGCGGGGTCACGCTGGTCCGTTACGCAAAACCGGCAAGCAATTGGCACGGCTGGTGGCCGGCCTGGCTATCGAAAACCCGGCAGATCACGCAGCCGATTTTGCATAAAAATAAACAGATTGTCGGCCACATTACCCTGGTTGCCGACCTGAAACGCGCCTACCACTCCTTGCTGTTCAATACCCTGATTAACACCGGTATTATCTTGATCGCCTTGAGCGTGGTGGCCTTGTATGTGCAGCGCTTGCAACGTTCGTTTTTAGGCCCGCTGTTGAAATTGGCTAATACCGCGCGGCAAATCGAAAAAGACCACGATTACAGCCGGCGCTCGGATTATGCCGGTAACGACGAAATCAGCGATTTGGCCGAAGCCTTTAATAATATGCTGGCGCAAATCCAGGCGCACGAGACCGACTTGGAAAGCCAGGTGCGAAGCCGCACGCAGGAGCTTGAGCTCGCCAAGCGGGAGGCGGAATCCGCCAATCAGGCCAAAGGCCAGTTCCTGGCCAATATGAGCCATGAAATCCGCACGCCGATGAACGCGATTGTCGGCTTGGTGGAGCTGTGCCTGAATAGCGAACTGAGCTTTAAACAACGCGAATATCTGAAACGGGTGGAATCGTCCGCGCAGTCCTTGATGACACTGATAGGCGACATTCTGGATTTCTCCAAAATGGAAGCCGGCAAAATGCAGATGGAGACCATACCCTTTCTGCTGGAAGAGATGCTGGAGCATGTGTTTTCCACCATGCTGCAACTCAGCGCGAACAAGGGGATTCAACTGATCAGGCCGCCGGTCGGCGAGTATCACGCGGTAATCGGCGATCCGCAACGGCTGCGGCAGGTGTTAATCAATCTGATCGGCAACGCCATCAAGTTTACCGAGCACGGCGAGATAACCGTCAGTTTCAGCGAAATCAGCCGCGATGCGCACTCGGTGCGTCTGCAATTTGCCATCAGCGACACCGGCATCGGCATCACCGCCGAACAGCAAACCAAATTGTTCCAGGCTTTTAGCCAGGGCGACAGCAGCGTGACCCGCAACTACGGCGGTACCGGCCTGGGCTTGATTATCTCCAAGCAGCTGATCGAACAAATGGGAGGGACGATAGAGGTCAGCAGCGAACCCGGCGTCGGTTCCACCTTTACCTTTAATGTGCTGCTCGGCGCCACCGATTTGAATACCATCCGTAATTTCCAAATCCGCCGTCACCGTACCAGCATAGACATCGGAAAATTGGCGCGGCTGCAGGGGCGGCGGGTGTTGCTGGTGGAAGATAACGAAATCAACCGCATCGTCGCCATCGAGCTGTTGGAACAAGCGCAATTACAGGTGGATATTGCCGAAAACGGCGAACTGGCCTTGGACAAGCTGCGGCATCACGACTACGACTGTGTGCTGATGGATGTACAAATGCCGGTGATGGACGGCTATCAAGCCACCCGGCTGTTACGGCAAATCCCGGCTTGCCGCGACCTACCCGTCATTGCGATGACCGCCAACGTGATGCACGGCGATCATCAGCACTGTCTGGCCGCCGGCATGAACGACTTCATCGGCAAACCGATTCTACCGGCCACGCTTTACGAAACCTTATTGAAATGGATTAAACCGGTTACCGACCAGCCTTTGGACCTGGGATAGCATTAATCAACGCCCTATTTACCCCAAGGCATCACCGGCACCGTCGACACACTGTTGGCCGGTGCACCTTCGATCACTTTCCGGCTAATCGCCAGATAAACCAGGGTGTTGTGCTTGGCATCCCATAAACGGGTAATGTTGGTGGACTTGAAAAACAGCGAGGTGCTCTCCGAAAATACGGTTTCTTCCGTGCTCAGTTTGGCCGGCAATGTGATCGGCCCGGTTTGCCGGCAAGCCAGCGAAAATTCCGACGGATCTTCCGACAGACCCAAGCCGCCGGAAATCCCCCCCGATCTGGCCTGACTGATATGGCAAATCACGTTAGGGATTTTCGGATCTTCAAAGGCGTCGACACAAACCTTGTGATTGGCACCGATTAGTTTCCAGGCCGTGGTCACGCAACCCACTTCATCGGCCTGCGCCGCGCCCGCCAGCATGAGCAACAAGCCACAGCATAAGCGGCCGCTATGTTTTAAGGATATTTTCAGCATAAATTTCTCGCAGACAGTGAGTAGATGGAAAGGGTCAGACTCAGGGTAACAAGCGCCAGTCGCTAAAACAAGCCGCCTGACCAACATAGCGTTGCGCGCTATCGTGGACATTCCACACCACCGCGCGCTCGATCAAAAAACGCTTGCCGGATTTGGCGATCCGCACGCCACTGTAATTGTCGATATAGCCCTGGCTGGTCACTTGATTCAATAGTCGCTCGCGCTCTTCACGATTGACCGGCTCCGCCGAAAAACGCGAAGGCATACCGATAAATTCCGGCCAACTTAGCTCGAATAAATCCTGTGCGGTGCGGTTGGCGTAATTGAATACAGGATCGGCAGCAGTGTTATGCGACAACAGGGCAAAATCGGCTTCATAGACTTGCCGGCCCAGCGCCATGTTTGCGGACTGTTCCAACAGCGGCTTGCCCAGCAATTGCTGATAGCTTTGGAGCAGCAATTGGATATGGGTTTCGTAAAAATCGTTTTCTTGGCTGGGTACTGGCAAATCGAGCATGGCTATCCGTTACACACCGGGCTGGTAAAGTTCTTTTTTATAAACCGCGCTGATTTGCCTGCCGTCCCACACATAGCAATAATGCGCGCCTTGCTTGACCGGCGCCAGCAAACGCGGTTTAAACACCGCCACACATTCTCCGCCCGCCGCCCGCACGCTGGAATAGACGATACCATCCGCACCGTCCGCGCGTAACTGCCTGGCCCAGGCCTGCGCGGCGGCGTAATTGCCGGTGTCGGCGTCGTAAATTTCCGGTAATTCGGTTTGCCGACCGCGAATGTCGTGCAGCTCGGCATTCAAATCCGAGGCATTGCTGCGCATGTCGATGTCAATCGGCGCTTGTCGGGTCGCGGCCAGAAACCGGCTGCGATGAAAACGGGTTTCGGCTATCGCGGTATCGATGTCTTTGGCGGCGTAATACACGCCGTAACTGCCGTCGCAAAACCGGCTGCCTTCCGGATTTAAATGCGTGAACGCGGCCATGATCGGCGTAGTCCCCGGCCCGGCAATTCGGTCCGCCACGGCGACCAAACTGATTTCGCCGGCTTCGTCGCGCAGCCTGTCGTTAGTCAGCGCTTCAATGGCGAACACTACTTCCAGATCAGCCGGGTCTGCCACCCTATCGAACAAACCCGTCGGCGGAAACCGGCTAGGCACCAGGCGCCAGCAAGGTCGCCAATCTATCCGACTGATTTTCGCTACCGCCATTAGGCCCAACCGCACTGCGCATCCAGATATTGGCGCACTACATACAAATCCGCCACCCGCCCGGACAACATGCGTTGCAAGGCGGTTTGCCCGGAAAACAGCGCGGCCTGATTGGCTTGATGCAGCCAGCCATCCGCCGCTGCCGGCTTGGGCAGTAAAATCTGCAAGGCTTTATAAATCCCAAAGATGTAAGACAACCTTTCCAATTTATCGGCGTTAAGACTGGCGCTTTCCGGATTTTTCTTCCACTTAAAATACGTGCTGCGCGAATCCAGCCCCAGTAAAACCATGGCCTGCTCGACATTCAAACCCCAGGCATCGGCGATATTAAAAAAAGTCCGTAAAGCCGCACCGGCCACCAGCGCGCTGTCGGCCGGTAATTGCACATGAGCTGTTGACAACATAAGCCCTCCAAAACAACTTATCTAAACTTTACGTTAAAATAAGTCTATTTATGGACTTTGTCAAAGGGGTTTTGGGTTTTATTCTTGGAAAAGGAGTTTTGTTTGGGCCGGGTTTTTATTTGGGCAAAACAGACCGCGTAGCTCCGATTAGCGCAGCGTAATCGGAGGAACGACGTCAAACATGCGTCCGATTACGCTATCGCTAAGCGGGCCTAAGGCCTTTTTTGTCTAAGGGGGTTTGCTTAGCGGTTTTTAGGCCAGCTATTCGGATTTCTAGCATCATGCACTACAGCCAACACATGTACTAAATCGCCGCGCACTACATAAAACACGCCGAATGGAAAACGCGGGAGTAATGCGCCGAACGTTTGGAATTACCTCGGCATAGAGCAACGGTGCTTGTTCCAGCCTTTTTAGCTGCAGCTCTAAAGCGGCAATAAATTCATCTCCGAGACCGGAGCTTTGCGACTCGTACCATTCTTGGGCTTCGCCCGTTTCACGTAAAGCGCGTGCGGAAAATTTCAGGCGGTACGCCATGAGCCATCTTTAAGGCACGATTTTACTTGATCCCAGGAATAGCCGGACTCCGGATTCCGCTCAAACTCAATCATGCGCCGTTCCAGTTCGGCTTTAAGCTCCGGCGATACTTCCACAGCTTCAGGTACTGCGGCGACGCTGTCCCAAATAAGCTCAACGAGCTGAATGCGTTCCTGCAACGGAAGTTCCAGAATATCGGTAATCGAGATATTGTTCATGGCGGACACTGTATCCATTTTTGGTAAAAATCAAAAGCGACACTTATAAACGGCCCGACGATTTAAGTTTTTGCACGACTAACTCATCAACTTGATTATTCGGTGTGGCCGGAGATAAGCCCGCGTAGCTCCGATTAGCGAAGCGGAAGCGGGTTGGCTTGAGCGAAATGTGGGCATCACTGCGTTTCACTTATCAACTGCCCATGCTCATCAAAGCGGCGCTCGATGCGCTTCATACCCTGTACATCGTAACGCTCCTCAATGCGAGGTTGCCCGTTCGGATAGTAGTAAATCTTTCCGGCAAGCAACTGGCCGTCGTACATCTCAGCGTAAATAGCAACCGCTTGCTCGTTGTGATGAAGGATGCCAATCAGAGCACCGTCCGGTCCATAGCGATTTATGCTCTTGATCGCTCCGGAATCATAGAATTCCTTAACGATTTTCTGTCCCCCAACAGCACTGAGCGTCTCTGGCTCTTTAGCGAATAAGACCGTAACGGTGGCAAGCAAAAGTACGGCAACAAGATTGATGTGCGTCATGTTCATTTGTTTGTTGCTCAACATAATATATACGACATTTTTTGCCTTATAATCCCAGCCATCTGTCGTATAACTCCTTATTCCTGAGTTTAAATAATTGATAAAACTGCGCTTTATTAAACAAAGAACCAGCCCTGGCCGGAAAATACGACAAATGTCCAAGGCTTATGAGCCACTTTTATTCAAGCCCCAGACTATCGAGTTCGCGGAAATAAACATTTTGGTTCCGTATTTCTTGCAAAGATACCCCAAGACCCAAACTAATCAAAGAACATTCCAACGCTCAACCTCTGTCAGTCTGTTTGCCTAGCGGCCCAAGCGCCTACAAACGATTTGGGTTAATCCTGTTCCGATCTCGACTTCCAGGCCGCTCGGGCCACTAGAATCGCCGCCGTTAGAAAACCGACCGTGGTCAGCGTAAAACTGATGCCAGCCTGAATCGGGAAGTGCGGTTCGACCGGTAAAGCGGAGGCCACCGGCTTGGCCGACAATCCCCTTAGTAAAAACGATAGCGGGTTGAAAAACGCCCCGAAGCAGCAGGCACTCACCACCCAGACCGGCGGCGTGACCGCATATTGCCGAAACAGCAAAAAGAAAATGAACAGAAATTGCGCCATCATCAGGTAATCGATGTGGGCGCGAATAATGTCGGCCCGTTCGACCAGGTGGCTGGCCAACGCGCCGTCGGGATAAAACAGCGTAAAGCCCAATACCCAGGCGATACTCAACGCTATCGCCAGACAGAATATCGCAAACACCAGCAAAAACACGTTTGCCAACGGTTCGGGTGGAAATTTTTGATTGCTCATGTGTATCCTCATTTTCAAGAGGCGCTTGGCCCCAGTTATCGAACGCCGCAAAGGGCAAACGCGCCGACCCCGTTGCCAAGCTCAAACGCTTTGACTAGACTGCCCGGCAAAAATGCCGGTTGGCCGAACGCAACGGGGAGCTTAAACAATGACCAATACACCACGCTTGTATGAACGTGCTACTGCCTCGGCGGTCCCTTTCGATGCGCTCTGGGACATCAGCGGCGGCCGCACGTTTTTTTGCGGTCCGCTGTATTACAACGCCAACCACCAACACGGCGCTCCGGTGTTTCTGGCCGGTCTGTATGGGAAGTTTCGTTTGAAAGTGGCGGGTAGCGATTGGCTGTCTTGCCGCACGGCGGTAATTCCGGCCGGCGTGTGGCACGAGCTGGATGTGGGCGGCGACCCGCTTGCGGTGTTTTACATCGAACCGACCATCGCCGGCGTCGAGGCGCTGTTACCTTTAATCCGCGATACCCGCTCAGTGAACGGTGCCTTGGTCGGTAACGGCGGCGAAATCGCCTTCATGCGCGATCTCTACGAAGATCGCTACAGCCCGAATTGGACCGCGCAGCCCCTGGCCGATTTGCTGGATTTTTCGAAACGCCGGTCTCAAGCCGACAGACTAGACCCACGCATCAGCCAAATCGTCGAATTTTTATTCGCGCAAGGCGACGACCTGACGTCGGTGATTACGCTGGCAGCGAATGTAGGACTATCCGCATCCCGGCTACAACATCTGTTCAGCCAGCAGATCGGCGTGCCGTTTCGCCGTTATCGCAGCTGGAACCGGATGCGGCAAGCGATAAAAGAAGTCATCAAGGGCCACAACTTCACGACTGCCGCGCACGCTACCGGGTTTTCCGATTCCGCCCATTTCAGCCATGAATTTCGCAAGACTTTCGGTGCCGCGCCCACAGTGGGTTTGCATAATCTGGCGCGGCTGCAACCCTAGCTTAAATCGACTCCCGCACCAAATCTGCCAAAATCCGCAAGCCTGATTCGGCATCCTCGCTACTGGAGTGGCTGAAATTCAACCGTAGCTGGCCGCAAGCGTCCACCGCCATCGGTAGGAAGGGTTCGCCGGGCATAAAAGCCACGCCGGCTTCGATAGCCTTAGGCAACAGCTGACGGGTATCGATGCGGCGATTCAGCGTCAGCCAAAAAAACAAACCACCGGGCGGGGTTTGCCAAACTGCCAAATCCACAAAATGCCGGCGCAGCGCAGCGTCGAATGCATCGCGGCGCTGGCGGTAATGGCCGGCCAAATCCGCCAATTGCCGGCTGCGGTCGGGATTGTTCAGTTGTTGTAGTACCAGCCATTGGCTAAGGCGATTGCTGTGCAAATCGGCCGCCTGCTTCAAGCGGGTCAAAAAAGGCATCAGTTCCGGCGACGCGACCAGGTAACCCAAGCGCAAGCCCGGCGCCAGGCTTTTGGAAAACGAGCCTTGATAAATCCATGGCGCTTGTTGCAACCTGGCACATACCGGCGTGCGTTCGCAATCGTCGTACACCAGATCACGGTAGGGATCGTCTTCGAATAGGGGAATATTGCCGGCATCGCAAGCGGCGGCCAGGGCACTGCGCTCCCCGGCATCCAGGCAGCGGCCGCTGGGATTCTGGAACGTGGGGATCGCATAGGCAAACGCTGGCTTTTCCCGCTGCCAGGTATCCAGATCGGGCGCCCCAGCATCGTAAGCCACGAAGCGGGCGCCGAAAAAGCGGAACACCTGCAAAGCCGCCAGATAAGTAGGCGCTTCCACGGCCACCGGCGTGCCGGGATCGATGAACAGTTTGGCGACCAGATCGATACCTTGCTGCGAACCGGACAGGATCAACACCTGTTCGGCCGAACATTTAACGCCCAGGCTTTGCATGTCGGCGGCGATACGCTCGCGCAACTCCGCTTCGCCTTCGCTGGCGCCGTATTGCAACATGTGCTGCGGCATGGCCTCTAGCGTGAATTGCGGGAAGCTGTCCAACGACGGTAATCCGCCGGCAAAGGAAATCATGCCGGGTCTGTCGACGACGGCCAGAATTTCGCGGATTGGTGACGGATGCAGGTCTTGGGTACGAGCGGAAAAGCGGATAGGGTGCTGCGGCGATAATGAGTTCATGGTGGGCATTGATAAATGTCAATAAAGTTGACCTATAGCCATGCTAACGGCTGCCTGCCTATAATGTCAACATGGTTGACCAAATAGCCGCTATCGATAATCCCCTGCTTGATGAAACGCCGAAGCCGGACAGGCGCGAAGCCGCGTTACGTCTGGCTATCGAACAATTTTACTTCGGCTATCGCGCCTTTACCGTACAGCCGGACCGCATCCTGGCCGAGCGCGGGCTTGGGCGGGTGCATCACCGGATCTTGTATTTCGTCGGCCGCAACCCGCGGATTTCCGTGAACGCGCTGCTGGGCATGCTAAGCGTCAGTAAACAAGCTCTGAACGCGCCATTGCGGCAGTTAATGGACATGCAGCTGGTCATGATAGACACGGCCGCGCATGACAAACGGGTACGCGAACTCAGCTTAACGCCGGACGGCGCGGAATTGGAAGCGCAACTGACCGGCACGCAAATGCAACAGCTGCAAACGGTATTCGCGCAAGTCGGCGCCGAAGCCGAAGCCGGCTGGCATGAAGTGATGCGTAGCTTGAGTGCACAGAGCTGAGCAGCCGTGCGCGAAAAAATCGACGCCATCTACCAAAGCGAATCCCGCCAGGTACTGGCCACCTTGATTCGGCTGCTCGGCGATTTCGATGTGGCCGAGGAAGCGCTGCACGATGCCTTTCGCGTTGCGCTCGAACAATGGCCGCGTGACGGCTTACCGGCCAATCCGCGCAGTTGGCTGGTGTCGGCCGGCCGCTTCAAGGCTATCGACGGCCTGCGCCGGCAAGCCCGCTTCGATGTGCTGGAGGATGCCGATACCTTGGCGGATCCAGCCAGCGAACCCGGCGACACGGATGACGAAGGCCTGGAAGACGACCGCCTGCGGCTGATCTTTACCTGTTGCCATCCAGCGCTATCCCCGGATGCCCAAGTCGCATTGACGCTACGCGAAGTTTGCGGCCTGGCCACCGAGGAAATCGCCCGCGCCTTCCTGACGCCGACACCGACGCTGGCCCAACGCATCGTCCGCGCCAAAACCAAGATCCGTGATGCCCTCATTCCCTATCAGGTACCGTCGCCTTCAGAACTCCCACAACGCCTCGATTCGGTGTTACGGGTAATTTATCTGGTGTTCAACGAAGGCTACTCCGCGTCGTCCGGCGACGCGCTAACCCGGCATGATTTGTCGGAAGAAGCGATACGCTTGGGACATTTGCTGGTCGAGTTACTGCCGGAGCCGGAAGCGCAAGGCTTATTGGCGTTGATGCTGCTGCACGAATCCCGCCGCGCCGCCAGAACCACAGCCGACGGTGAACTCATTTTGTTGGATGACCAAGACCGCAGCTTGTGGGATAAGGAACGCATCGTCGAGGGCTCTGCACTGGTACAGCGGGCCTTAGGGTCGCGGCGCTTCGGCCCTTATGCGTTGCAAGCCGCCATCGCTGGGCTGCACGCCAACGCCAGCCACGCCGCCGCCACAGACTGGCCGCAAATCGTCGCACTCTATGAAGTCTTATTGCGCATCGAAGCCTCGCCGGTAATCGAATTAAACCGGGCCGTCGCGGTAGCGATGCGCGATGGACCTTTAGCTGGACTGGAGTTGATCGATGCCATTTTACAAAACGGCGACCTTACCGATTATCACCTCGCGCATGCGGCACGAGCAGATTTGTTCCGGCGTCTGGGCAGAACCGACGAAGCGGTCGCAGCTTACGAACAAGCCCTGGCTTTGACGCGGCAGGAGCCGGAACGGCGCTTTTTGGCGCGCAGACTGCGCGAAATCCGCTTGGAGTGACGATATCAGTAAAAAATTGGCGATTGATTTTAAAGTGATATTTAATCATTTGCGTCGCGCACCAGACGCGCTTTTTGACACAACAAATGAAAAGTTTCGCGCCGCGCCATTCTGATAGAGCAAGTTCGGCCAAAGCCCCCTTACTTAAAAAGGTGCCATCCGCCATGAAATTGCGTCGATTGAAGTCGGGCCATTGTAGCCTCGATGCAGCGTTAGCGGAATCGAGGGCGTCGGCCTGCCGGCCATCAAACCCACATAGACAATTAAAAGAAGCTGGGCTTCGAAACCTCGATTCCATCGAGGCTACTTGCTAATTGCCCGTGGATCAAACAAGTAGAGCTCAGACAATCTCATTATGAAGAAATAATTACTATTTGTAATTCATGCGTTTAGGTTCAAAGTATTGCCTATAATGAGGCCTGCCAATCTCGCCGCGTTGGCACAGCGGCATCAATACAAAACGAATCGCAGCATTCGGTATCGACAAGTTGGTATAAATGCATTAATAATCGATTAGTTGGAAGAAAAAATAGACTTATGACCACCGCCAACATCAACACGACCATGCTGACCTGGGCGCGCGAACGCTCCGGCATCGCCGTGTCTGAATTTGCCCGGAAGTGCGGTGTCAGCCTAGACAAGCTCTGCGAATGGGAGTCCGGCCACCGCTCTTTGACCTTTAAGCAGGCTATGACCTACGCCGAAAAGGCACATATCCCATTCGGCTATTTGTTTCTTGCCCAGCCTCCAACCGACGAATTGCCTATTCCCGATTTAAGAACGATCGAAGGCCAAACCAACCGTAGACTCAGCGCGGAATTGCTTGATCTGATCAAGCTGATGCAACAGCGCCAGGAATGGTACAAAGACTATTTGCAACAGCATCTTGTCGGTCCAAATCCTATCGTTGGCCGCTTTGTCGTCAAAGATGGGGTAACCGCCATCGTGCGCGACATTCGCACCGCGCTCGGCGTCGGCAATCACCCGCAACGCGGCAGCTGGGAAGACTATTACCGCGATCTGGTCAACCGTATCGAGTCTGTAGGGGTGTTGGTGATGCGCCAAAGCGATGTGGGCCACTACACGCGACCATTGCGCGTCGAAGAGTTTCGAGGTTTTGCAATTGCTGACAATTACGCGCCGATCATTTTCGTCAACCATGCAGATGCCTTGGGTGCACGGCTGTTCACCCTGATCCACGAACTCTGCCATATCTGGATCGGCCAGTCTGGCATTTCCGACGCTAGCACGCAAACCCATCGGGCAGAAGAGATTCTTTGTAATGCGGTAGCCGCCGAGTTTTTAGTCCCGGCCACTGAATTTCAGACCATATGGAGGCATGATCTGGACAACTGGCAGTCCAATTTGCCGACTTTGGAATCGCATTTCCACGTCAGTACGTGGACCTTGGCGCGCCGCGCACTGGCTTTAAACTACATAACTCAGGACGAATACCAGCGTTATATCAACACCCAGCAAGCGACTTATAAGGATCGCGACGATAACGGCGGCCCCGGTTATTACCGTACCAAAAAAGCCCAGATTAGCCAGCGTTTTTCCCGCGCGGTCGTCAGTGAGGCTCTCAGCGGCCAACTTTTACTCCGTGAAGCCAGCCAGTTATTGGGTGGTATCAAACCCGACAAAATCGCCACCTTTGCCAAGGAGTTGGGCGTTTGAAATATCTTCTCGATGCCAATACCTACATACAAGCCAAGAATTTCTATTACGGCATGGACATCTGTCCTGCTTATTGGGATTGGCTGGATCGGCAATTTCAAGCGGGTTTGGTCGCCAGTGTTCAGATGATAGGCAAGGAACTTAAAGACGGTCACGACGAACTAGCCGCATGGGCCAAGGCGCGCTCAGAACACTTCATCAACAACGACGACACCGAAACCCAGTCGGTGTTTTCCGAAATTGTTCAAAGTGTCGCAGCCGGCGACTATAACCCCGGCAACCGCGACAACTTCTTAGCAAAAGCCGATCCCTGGCTCATCGCCAAAGCTAAAACCCTTGGGGCAACGGTGGTCACCCACGAAGCCTTTCTGGCGCCGAACACTAAGAAAGTCAAAGTTCCCAACATTTGCCTGCAATTCGGTGTGCCTTGCCTGGATACGTTTCAGTTTCTGCGGGAATTGGATGCGCGGTTTGTTTTGGAACACTAAAGCAAAATGCACTGAGTTGTGACAACCGGCAATCGTAGAATAGTTATCCGGCTAGCTGAGATAAATACTGCATTTCTTTGACCTCGGAAATGTGATGGCGATGAAATTCCGCCAGGCCCGGTTCCGATGCGATTTTTTCTACATAACCTTTCAAAACCGCTAGTTGCTGTTCGGCAATCTGTTGGGCATTAGGGTGGCGAACGCGGTCAGAAACGACGAAAGGCTGGTCACCACTTGTCCGCCTTTGGGTTTAAGCGACACTTTGACCAGACTATCGACCAGCTGTGGCGTGTACTTCAACATATAGTCCACATAGCGGCGAATCTGCGGGATCTGTTCCTCCAAGGCCTGCCTTTCTGCATCAAAATCCTCGCGAGACAGGATTTTCTTGTCGGCAAATACCGGCGCCGCCAATTCTTTCCGGTTGGCTAGTTTTATCGTGGCGCCCCGCTGGTGACATATAGCCATTCGCCATTTCCGTGGCGTTGCGGATTTCCAGGCTGCGCCACTCGCATTCCTCAGCCATCCGCTCGGCTTCAGCCCGATTAAAATCCTCTTTGATTTCCGGCGCATGGGTGCGTTCGACATGGTCCAGCTTGCGTTGTACGAAAGCCGTGTAACGCGAACGCATCAAAGCTTCGGTGGTGGGCGCCGGCGCACCGTCGATAATCGGGCCGCAGCATTCGGCATAATCCAGTTTGGAGCCGCCAGGGCAAAGCGTCATAGTTCATCTCCGGTTAGGTTGCGAAAAATTGAGGTCGATCTTTCAATGGTAAGCGACAGCCGGCTTCGGCTCAGGGCAAGCACTGGAAATTGTCGCCATGCATCGACACCACTTTCGGTAGCTCGTTTCAACGATAAAAACGTTCCAGTTGTCGAATATGCCCGGCGCCGAACGACTACTCAGTGCGAACATTATTTTTAACCCAGGAGTTGACCATGAAATACCTATGCCTGATTTGCGCCGAAACCGTGATGGAGGGAATGTCGAATGACGCGGCAGCCAAACACTTTGACGAATACGCCGAATTTACCCAAGCTATCCGCAACAGCGGCCATTACCTGAGCTGCAATCGGCTGCTGCCGGCCAATGCGGCCATCACGCTGCGGGTGCGCGGCGGTAAAGTCAGCATCACCGACGGCCCGTTCGCGGAAACCAAGGAACAACTCGGCGGCTATTATCTGATCGAGGCTAGCGATTTAAACGAGGCTATCCAGGTGGCCGCGCGGATTCCCGGCGCCAAGCTAGGCTGTGTGGAAGTGCGGCCGATAGCCGAAGACCGGCAAACGCTGCAAGCGTTGGGTTTTTTGGAACCGGACAATTTGCGTTAGCCGGCAAGTTTGCCAACTAGTGGAAAAAATTTCTGCGGCTTGTCGATTTCGGCATTCGCGGTTCGACAACAGATGTAAGCAATCTTTTTTCCACGACAAACCTTAAACCAGGAGCACAGCCATGAACAACATCAAACCTATCCCCGAAGGTCGCCACACCTTAACTCCTTACCTAGTGGTGCGCGGCGCGGCGGCGGCATTGGAATTTTATGCAAAAGCCTTTGCCGCCACCGAGCTAATGCGCCTCAACGCGCCCGGCGGACTTATCGCCCACGCCGAATTTAAAATCGGCGATTCGCATTTCATGCTGGCCGACGAGAATCCGAATTGCAGCGATATTTCGCCGCAGGCACTGGGCGGTACGCCGGTGAAACTGCACCTTTATGTCACCGATACCGATGCGGTGTTCGCCGCGGCCATACAAGCCGGCGCAACAGAAATCATGCCACCCACCGACCAGTTCTGGGGCGACCGAATGGGCGCGCTGACCGACCCGTTTGGTCATAAATGGCTGATCGCCACGCACATCGAAGATGTCGACCCCAGCGAATTTCAGGGCAGAATGGAGGCTTTCTTCGCCGCTCAGGCAACAGCCGGTAAACCTTAAATCGGCCGATTTCGGCATCCTCGCACCTTTAAAGGAAGCAATATGAACACGCAAATATTCGTCAATCTGCCGGTAAAAAACCTGGCCCGCGCCGTGACGTTTTTTACCGCGCTGGGCTACACCTTCAACGCGCAATTTACCGACGAAACCGCAACCTGCATGATCGTCAGCGAGAACATCTTCGTCATGCTGTTGACGGAAGACAAGTTCCGCACATTCACGCCCAACACCATATGCGACGCCACCAAAAGCACGGAAGTGTTGATTTGCTTGTCCTGCCAAAGCCGGGAGGAGGTCGACGACATGGTAAGCAAGGCGGTCGCCGCTGGCGGCAGCACCTATAACCAGCCGCAAGACCACGGCTTTATGTACGCGCACGGTTTTCAGGATTTGGATGGCCATATCTGGGAACTGGTCTACATGGCACCGGATGCGGTATCCCAAAACTAACGGAGAACGCGATGAAATATATGCTACTGATTTATCTGGAAGAACACAGCTTGGACGAAGCTGACCGGCAAGCTTGTTATGCCGAATCCACCCAGCTCGCACATAAGCTCAAAGCCGACGGCCAATATCTGGCCGCCAGCCCGTTACACCCCACAGCCATGGCTACCAGCGTGCGGGTACGCGACGGCAAACGCTTCATCACCGATGGCCCGTTCGCGGAAACCCGCGAACAACTGGGCGGCTACTATCTGGTCGACGTCCCGGATCTGGACGCGGCTCTCGCTATCGCCGAGCAGATTCCGATGGCGCGCAAGGGTACCGTCGAAGTGCGGCCGCTGATCGAAATTCCGGGGCTACCCGGCGATTGAACCTACCAACCTTTAGGAGGAAACCATGATCAAAACCATCCTTATCGTTCTCGTCGTCATAGTCGCCGCGCTGCTGATCTATGCGGCAAGCAAACCCGATACCTTCCGCGTACAACGCTCGATCACCATCAAAGCGGCCCCGGATAAGATTTTTCCGTTGATTAACGATTTGCACAATATGCAAACCTGGTCGGCTTGGGAGAAAGTAGATCCAGGCATGAAGCGCACATACAGCGGCGCAGCCAGCGGTCCCGGCGCGGTCTACGAATGGGAAGGCAACAAGGAGATAGGCCAGGGTCGCATGGAGATTCTGGAAACCAATCCACCGGTAAAGCTGATGCTGCGGCTGACTTTTATTAAACCATTTCCAGCCGAAAACACCGTGGAATTTACGCTACAAGCCGAAGGCGGTGTTACTCATGTCACGCAGGCGATATACGGCCCCAGCCCCTTCCTATCTAAAGTGATGAGCCTGGTGTTCAGCATGGACAAAATGATAGGCGGGAAATTCGAGGAAGGTTTAGCCGAGCTAAAGACCATCGCCGAAAAGTAACTGTCTATTTCAATTGCATAGGAAAAGCCATGAATCCAACTGAACAAACAGCTGAATCGCGTGAATTAATGCTGACGCGCCTGATCGATGCGCCACCCGAGAAACTCTATAAAGCCTGGACCGAACCGGCGCTGCTCAAGCAGTGGTTTTGTCCGAAGCCTTGGACGGTGGCATCTGCCGAACTCGATGTCAGAGCCGGCGGCACCAGCAACATCGTGATGCGTGGCCCTGACGGCGAGGAATTTCCAAACCAAGGAATCTATCTTGAAGTCGTGCCAAACGAGCGTTTGGTGTTCACCGACGCCTACACCAGCGCCTGGGAACCCTCCGCCAAACCCTTCATGACCGGCATCATCACGTTTACACCTGAAGCCGGCAAAACCCGCTACACCGCGCGCGTGTTGCATTGGAGCGCGGCAGACCGGAAAACCCACGAAGAAATGGGCTTTCACGAAGGCTGGGGCAAGGCCACCGACCAATTGGCCGAGTTGGTAGCCAGCCTTTAAGCGGGGAAAACCGGTCATTACTTTTTAACACTCACCGAGTAAACACCATGCCCAAAATCACCCCATTTTTATGGTTCGACGACCAAGCCGAAGAGGCGATGAATTTTTACGTATCCATTTTTAAACATTCGAAAGTCTTGAGCGTTACTCGCTACGGCGATGGCGGGCCGGGACCGAAGGGCAGCGTGATGACCGCCAATTTCGAGCTGGACGGGCAGGTGTTTACCGCACTCAACGGCGGGCCGGTGTACCAACTATCGCCGGCCATTTCCTTTGTTATACACTGCGAAACCCAAGCGGAAGTGAATCACTATTGGGAAAAACTATCCGCGGGCGGCAAGCAGAATCAATGCGCCTGGCTGGAGGACAAATTCGGCGTGACCTGGCAGATCGTGCCGAATATCCTGATCGAATTATTAAATGACCCCGACCCGGTAAAAGCCGGCCGAGTGATGGAGGCCATGCTGAAAATGACAAAAATAGACATAGACACTTTAAAACGAGCCTACGAACAAACCTGAATGAAGCTTCTATTCGCAACGCTATTACTAGTATTTGCCGCCCGAGTTAACGCTATCGAATGGCTGGACGATCCCGAGCTTGGCAAACTGTTCAGCGAAGCCGGCGTGCGCGGCGCCTTCGTGCTGTACGACGTTGATGCTGAGCGTTTGGTCGGCCACGACCGGCTGCGCGCCGAAACCCGCTTCATCCCGGCCTCGACGTTCAAGATTGCCAATAGTTTGATCGGCTTGTCGGTAGGCGCGGTCAGTAGCGTAGACGAGCCCTTGCCATACGGCGGCCAAGCACAAATGATAAAAGACTGGGAACGGGACATGGGCTTACGCGAGGCGATCAAGCTATCCAACGTGCCGATTTATCAAGCACTGGCCCGGCGCATCGGCCACGAGCGGATGCGCGAGGGAGTTGCCAACCTGGGCTACGGTAACGCCGATATAGGAGACAAAGTCGATCAGTTTTGGCTGGATGGTCCGCTGCAAATCAGCGCGGTGGAACAAACCGCATTCCTGGCACGGCTAGCGCAGGATCAATTACCGCTCTCTGGCGATGTTCAGGCCAAAGTGCGGGAAATTCTCATGCTGGAGCAGCAGGGCGCACGAAATTTATACGGCAAAACCGGCTGGTTAAACGCACCCAATCCCGGTATCGGCTGGTGGGTGGGCTGGGTCATGCACGGAAATCGTCTGTACAGCTTTGCATTGAACATCGACATCACTCAAGCCGCCGACGCACCCAAGCGGGTAGAGTTAGGCAAGGCCTGTCTCAAGGCCTTGGGAATATTGTAATCGCAAGGCCTTATTTGGCTCGTAGCGCCAATGCCGTTTTTGCCAGACGTTCCCCCAGCACCCAACACAAGCGTTTTTCATGTTCGGTAAGTTCGGTGTCGTTGTCGGCGACATGGCTGGGTCCGTACGGCGTGCCGCCGCTGACCGTTTCGCGCAGCGCAATCTCGTTACACGGTAGGCTCATCAGCAACATGCCGTGATGCATCAAGGGCAGCATCATCGATAACAGCGTGGTTTCCTGACCGCCGTGCATGCTGCCGGTGGACGTAAACACGCCGGCCGGTTTGCCGGACAAGGCGCCGGAGAACCATAACGCGGTCGTGCCATCCAGAAAATGCTTTAAGGACGCCGCCATATTGCCGAAGTGCGTTGGGCTGCCCAGCGCCAAGCCGTCGCAGGTTTCCAGGTCTTGCAAAGTGGCATACGACGCGCCGGCATCAGGAATGCTGTCGGCGATTTTCTCGCATACTGCGGATACTTCCGGCACCGTGCGCAACACCGCTTCCGCGCCGGCCACCGATTCCACACCCCGGCCGATCTGCTGGGCCATGCGCGCGGTACTACCGTCGCGGCTGTAATACAGGATCAGGATTTTCGCCATCAGAGTATGGCCAATACGTTTTCCGGCGGCCGGCCGATGGCGGCTTTACCGTCTTTCAACACGATGGGCCGTTCGATCAATTTGGGAATTCTGATCATCGCTTCGATCAAGTCCGCATCGCTTAAAGATTTATCGTCCAGGCCGTTGTCTTTGTATTCCGGTTCTTTGGTGCGCATCAACTCGCGCGGCTTGATATTTAACTTGGTCAGAATGTCCTGCAATTCAGCGGCGGTAGGCGGGGATTTAAGATATTCGACAATGTCCGGCGTGACACCTTGCGCTTCCAGTAGTTTCAAAGTGTCGCGGGATTTGCCGCAACGCGGGTTGTGGTAGATTTTGACTCTCATGGTTTGCACCTTAATCATGACGGGTTGCGGCTATAATAGCACCCTTCGAATCACGGATAAGCTCCCAAAGCCATGCAATTACCCAACTATTCAACCGCCCGCGTGCTGGTGGTCGGCGACCTGATGCTGGATCGTTACTGGCACGGCGCCACTTCACGGATTTCCCCGGAAGCGCCGGTGCCGGTGGTGCACGTCAAACAAGACGAACAACGGGCGGGCGGCGCCGGTAACGTGGCTTTGAATATCGCCGCACTGGGTGCAAAAGTATCGCTGCTGGGTTTTACCGGCGAAGACGAAGCGGCGACGGCGTTGAAAGCTTTGCTGCAACAGGCCAAGGTTTTATGCCTGTTTCAAGCGGTGCCGGGTTATCCGACGATTACTAAATTGCGGGTGATGAGCCGGCACCAGCAGTTGATCCGGCTAGATTTTGAAGACGGTTTTAACAATGTCGATAGCGATGCGTTACTGCATCTATACCATGCCGAGATGATGCAATCGCAAGTCATCGTTCTGTCCGATTACGGCAAAGGCACCCTAAGCCAAGTGCAACAATTCATCAAGTTGGCTAAGCAGTTGCACAAACCGGTATTGGTCGATCCGAAAGGCAGCGATTTTTCGATTTATCGGCAAGCCACGCTGATTACCCCCAACCTCAGCGAATTTGAAGCGGTGGTGGGCCGCTGCGCCGATCAACAGAAAATCGTCGAACGCGGCATGAATTTGCTGAACGAGCTAGAACTTCAAGCCTTGCTGGTCACCCGTGGCGAAAACGGCATGACCCTGCTCAGCAAGAATGAAGAACCCTTACATCTACCAACGCATGCCCGCGAGGTTTTCGATGTCACCGGCGCCGGCGATACGGTGATCTCCGTACTAGCCGCCAGTCTGGCCGCGAAAAAGTCGCTGGCCGAAGCCACGCAACTCGCCAATATCGGTGCCGGCATCGTGGTCGGCAAAATGGGTACCGCCACCGTCAACACCGACGAACTGGCTAACGCCTTACAAGGCCCACGCGCCCATCACAAAGGCGTCTGCAGCCTACCGGACCTGCTGGCTGAGCGCGCCGCCGCCAAACAAAACGGCGAAAAAATCGTCGCCACCAACGGCTGCTTCGACATCCTGCATCCCGGCCACGTCCGCTACCTGCAACAAGCTAAAACCCTGGGCGACCGCTTGGTGGTGTTGGTCAACAGTGACGCCTCGGTGCAACGCCTGAAAGGCCCGGAGCGCCCGGTCAACAAACTGGATCATCGCATGGAAATGTTGGCCGCGCTGGAATGCGTGGACTGGGTGGTGGAATTTGAGCAAGACACCCCCAAGGAAGTCATCGACCAATTACTGCCGGACATTCTGGTCAAAGGCGGCGACTACACCGACATCACCAGCATCGCCGGCCACGAAAGCGTATTGGCGAATGGCGGCGAGGTGAAAATCCTGTCGTTCATCGAAGGGCATTCGACGACGGCGATTATTCAGACGATTAAGGATAAAGCCGGCAACTAAGCTAATAACGTTACAAAGGAGGACGGCCATGTTTGATGATGAAGAAATGTCGATATTAACCGCATTGGAACATAATCGGCTGATACGTAGCGTCAATGCGGACGAAGAAATTGCCTCAGCAAAACAAGCAGCTAAAGAATACCTGTCGAAAGGGAAATCTGACATTGAAAAAAACCGCAAGGTAGAAATTTGACTTTTTTCTGGGTTCGAACCACATGGCAAGATCGCTGCAATTAGCGACGCCCCCGCTAACAGGTTAGAATCCATCTATACCACCAACAGTAAAACAAACAGATGCAACAAGCCGTACTCCCAATCGATAAGCTGCAATCGCACGTCGAGCTAACCAAAGATTTGCTGCTACGCAATTACCTTGCGGATAGCCGGCCGTGGGTTGTTGCCTATTCCGGCGGCAAGGATTCGACCCTGGTACTGCAATTAGTATACGAGCTGATTTATTCGCTAGAGAAAGAACAGAGAAAACCGGTATTTGTTATCGCCTCGGATACCCGCGTGGAAGCACCAAATGTTGAAAGCTACCTTGATAAACGCATTAAAGAAATCAGCTTTCACGCCTCGGCAAACGATCTGCCAATTCATGCCGAACTGGCACAACCAACCGTAGAACAAAGTTTTTGGTTTAATTTAATCGGCAAGGGCTATCCGCCACCGACACGCTGGTTTCGTTGGTGTACGTCCAAGATGAAAATCAAACCGGTACAAACAGCCATTGAAAACGTCATAACCGAATTTGGTAGCGTCATTTTATTGCTCGGTTCACGAAGCGCGGAAAGCAGCCAACGCTCTCAAAGCATGGGCAAACGTGAACTGAGCAGCCGTAAATTGAATGCACATGGCGAGATAGCCAATGCACTCGTTTTGTCCCCTATCGCGGACTGGACTAGCGACGATGTCTGGGAGTATTTATTTACCAACAATCCACCACCCTGGGGCGGCAGTCACGACTTTATGCTGGACTTGTACCGGCAGGCAAACGGTGGCGAATGCCCGGTGGTGATGGATTTGAACACCCCTTCCTGCGGCGGTAGCCGTTTCGGTTGCTGGACCTGTACGGTCGTCAAAGCCGACAAATCAATGGAAAGCTTTATCGAAAACGGCGAAGAATGGATGAAACCGCTCAACGATTACCGAAATTGGTTGAAAGAGATTCGAGAAGACGAATCCCGGCGTAGTCCGGTTAGAAGAAACGGTGCCGAAGGTCACGGGCCTTTTATAGCCGCCACTCGTAAAGAGATGCTGCAACGCTTGTTAATGGCGGAGCAAAATGTCAAACAGCCTTTAATATCGGATGAAGAAATCGTGGAGATTCAAAAACAATGGACTGCCGACTTCGATATTATGGATAGCGCTTTTATCATCGCAGAACAATTTGGCAGAGAACCATGGAAGATATTGCACAAGACTCATTAATCCAATCCACCGAATTACTTAAATCTCTTGCTAAAGAGCATCAAGTTCCACTGGAAATAGCAGAACAAATGGCTGTGCTGATGCAGCAATATCCAGATTTAAGTATATGGGGAAGTGAGTCAGAATTGACAGGAAAACTTGAAAGAGTTTTAGAATATGCCTTTAAGAATAAAGTTGTAGGAATGGAATGATTTTTAAGTCTATCACGCTACATAATATATTTTCTTATTATGGCTCTTGCTCATTTGATTTAGAACCACCTGCAGACAACTCGGGTAACATTGTTGTTATTATGGGGCGCAATGGTTTTGGAAAAACAAGCCTTCTCAACAGCATAAAACTACTTTTTGGCGGTGTCACTGAAGAGTTACGACAAAGCGTCCAACGCGACAAACCTCCTACGGCAAAAGGTTTTGTGGTTGGAGATAAGGACTGGTGGGGTATATTAAATCATCAGGCTAAAATAAAGGGTGATTTTGAGTGCTTTGTTTCTGCAATTTTACTTGATGACAATCATCGTGAATATGAAATAAAACGCGCTTGGAATTTGTATGGTGGTAATTACCAGAGCGAATTAACCATCACGGCCCCCAGAAAGGCTCCGCTAGTTGGTGAAGATGCTAATAATTATTTATCTGCGCTATTACCTCTTGACTACATTCCATTCTTTTTTTTTGATGCTGAAGAAATCGGTTATTTGGCAGAAGCCAATCGTAACAAAGTCATCGAGAGAATGGAGCAATTGCTCAATATACGCCCTGCCGATAATCTCAAAGAATGTATCAAGAGACTGACTAGAAAAATAGAACGTGATTCTATCGCGCCAGATGCCAAATTAGAATTAGTTAAGGCCGAAAATCGCCAGTCAGAAATGCGAATACACCGAGAAAGCCTTCAACAAGAAATGCAATCTGTAGGCTCTGATATTGAAACTTTAGAAGAGGAGATTCGTGAACTTCGACAAAAACTTAGGTTATTCAGTGGGCAGGGTGCTATCGAAAATAATGCAAAATTTGAAGCTATTAGAAATGGCGAGTTGAAAAACCAAGAAAATGCGCTGACAGCACTTTCGGAAATGTTTGAACGGGATGCATTTTTACGTTTAAATTCGAAACAGATTCAAAACACAATACCCGTTGTTGATGTTTGCGTTAATGGTCAACGTGGTATAAACGCAGAAATGTTGGAATCCCTTCGGGAGCCGTTGAAAGAAGTTTTTACCACACCTCCTTATCCAGATTATCGACTTACTGATTCTCAAATAGCCTTTTATCAAAAACGTATAACTAAATTACTTGACTCCCGTGATATAGAAGAGGAAGAAAACATCCCTTTCCGACTGGACATTGGCCGAGCAAAAAAGCTTTTGACTACAATTTCTGCTTATGCGCCGCAACATATCCCTGAACAACCCTTGCGCAATCTATTGTCTCAAGCTATCCAAGCCGATAATGCAATTAATGATATTGACAAAACATTACAGGATGTCCGGCTGTTATCTGAGGAAAATAAACAGCAATTGTTACAGATTCAAGACAGGTTAGAGCAACGGCAAGACGAACTTACTAAGCTCAACAAACAATTAAGTGATATTGCCCATAAACTTCCTCTCATTGAACGTGAGATTAAACCTTTAGACGAAGCAATTACCAGATTAACCCAGCAAGCTCGCCAATCAGAACAAGCTCAAACACGTATTGAATTATTAGATAAAATGCAAAAGCTATTGGCAGCCTATAAGCAACAACTCAAAGAAAGACAACGAGGTACTCTGGAAAAATATTTCAACAGTCACTTAGCTAGTCTATTGGACTCAAATAATCTAATTAGCGAGGCAAAAATAGACGAATTATTTCAACTACACTATTTAGACATATCCGGCAACCCAGTTGCAATGAGTAGCATTTCCGCAGGAATGAAGCAGCTCGCCGCCACCGCTTTGTTGTGGGCCTTGAAGGACGCTTGTGGTCGGCAATTGCCGGTTATTATTGATACGCCATTAGGCCGTATCGACAAACAACACCAAGATAATTTGCTAAGCCGCTATTACCCTCATGCAGCCAAACAGGTCATTTTGTTGCCGACCGATTCTGAGTTGGACGAACGCAAACATCGCTTATTGGAACCTTATATTTATCGGGAGTTTCATCTATATAATCCCGCTGGGGAAAATACCGAGATAAGAGAAATAACACGAAGCAAGGAAACTCACTATGGCTGATATTTACACTAGCCACGATGATGAGAATATTATAGAGCAGGTAAAAACCTATGGTTTTCGTACCCCTAAAGCCCCTAAATATCGGGTATTAAGATTAGCGCTGGCTAAATCTTTATCGATCGATGCACATCCAGACAAGGATTTAGATACGCTTGTTGGTAAGGGATCGGAATACTGGCTAGAACAAGTAACAGGGTATGGCAATAACAAAAACGACGGCGCTTTGGACTACGATGACGCTATTCGTTCGGTATTAAGCGTTTATCACAACGAAGACTTATTTAATTCGGATGCCCGGTATAAAAAGCTGCTGCAAAGGCATATTCGCCGAGGATTACGGGAAATTCGCACCAGCTGGAATCGCGGGCACAGTTTCATTCATTGGTTGCGCGAAGAGTTAATTTTCGAGCCCGCTATAGAAACCGGCAGTATTATAAATACCGAACTTGAACAAGGACAATTGGAAGCAGCATTGAAAGAAATCGGCATCTCCACGGAAATCAAAGAATCCAAGCAAGGTATTCGTCTTAACAAATACGCACTCTATCTCGCCAATATTCATCATCTGGATACTCTGAAAAAAGGCTTGAGCAAGCTTTCGTTCCGGCTTGGCGTACCTGATGACAGTATTACTCTGGAAGTTGGTTCCGAAGCGGGTATCGCCAATCTTTATATCCCTAGAGATCCCGAATTCTGGCGGATAGTGCCAGCCCAGCGCCTTAATGAGTGGGCTATAACAAAACGACCGGAAAAATTGCCGATCTGGCTAGGCTGTACCGTTATGGGTGATGACTTTGCAATGGATTTAGCCGAGGCGCCGCATATCCTGATTGCCGGGGCCACCGGCAGCGGCAAAACCGTATGTTTGCACAGTATGCTCTGTTCGCTATTGCTGACATTGAGTAGCAGCCAAGTACAGTTAGCTTTGATCGACCCCAAAGGCACGGAGTTTTCCTTGTACGGCAAATTACCGAATTTGTTTGGTGGGCAAATAGGCCGGAATATTGTTGAAGCCGCCGACATTCTTAATGCCTTGGTCGATGAAATGGAAATGCGTAACCAGCATTTCATCGAGCTGGGTGTCAGGAATTATGAAGAAGCCAGCCACAAAATACAGATGCCGCGCATTGTCGCGGTTGTAGAGGAGTTGGCCGACCTTTTGATGCAATCTCGCGATCTCGAAATTCCGCTGGTACGATTGGCGCAAAAGGCCCGGTCTGCCGGCATCCATTTGATTCTTGCCACGCAAAGACCGGATTCCGCGACGTTCAGCGGTTTGTTGCGCAGCAATATTCCGGTCAGGATTGCACTACGAGTGCAGAAACACACCGAGTCCAACATTATTTTGGACACAAAGGGTGCGGAAGCCTTACTGGGTAAAGGCGATATGCTGGTTAAATTAACCGATAAGCCCGACCCGATACGCTTACATGGTGCCAAACTAACTGACGACAACATCGCCCAAGCCATTGCGCATTATTGCCGGTAGCTTATTCGAAATACGGAGCATGCAATGGACGACCTATTGGTATACGAATTCAAACCCTTATTTTTGACACTGGATCGGGTGGGGCCTTTCCAAAGCTTTTATAAAGTCGATTTCACCGATAACAACAATCATCCTTGTAATTTCTTCATGATGGTTTCGCCCAATGGCTTGGGCAAAACCACATCACTGGAAACCTTCTCGTGCCTGATGAATTTGTTGGGAAAAAAAGCTATCGACAGCTACGGTCATGAGGATTTAGACAAACGTGACGGCCGCGCGCAGCTGGATTTCTGGGTTAGGTTGCGCTGGCAAGGTAGAAATATCGGTATTGTGTTATCGGTTTTGGCGGGCGTTATTGGTGAAGAAACGTTTTTAAATCCGTGGTCGCCGGATCAA
This sequence comes from Methylomonas defluvii, assembly GCF_033949435.1. Classification (NCBI taxonomy): domain Bacteria; kingdom Pseudomonadati; phylum Pseudomonadota; class Gammaproteobacteria; order Methylococcales; family Methylococcaceae; genus Methylomonas; species Methylomonas defluvii. The sequence continues at coordinate 119,316 of NZ_JAXARY010000014.1, forward strand.
CTGCAAACTTTTAATGCCGAGAGTTGGCACAAGGCCGGATTTCGCAGTCCGGTTCCTGGAAGGTACGAAGGCATCGCGCTGAAAAGCGATGATCTGTTACAAGATTTACTTGCGACTCTCCGTGCTGCCAGTGAAACGGCGCCAGAAGATAACTTTCTGCAACCGTCGTTTCATTTGCCGACCGTTTTATATTTTTCCGCTTACCGGGATATTCCCTATCCGAATAACGACAATCACGACTGCATTCCGCAAACGGCCCAGTTCATAAACGAACGCAGTATTTCAACACCTAACCATTGGAATTATCAGCCTGTTCACGCTTTCGAAGCGCATAGCGCTTATTGGAAGAACTCACTGGACAATTTGTTAGTTTGGCTTAAATGGCTCGACAACGGTTCATTTGAAAAAGCTCAAGAGTGGATTAACCAACAGTTATTTGTCGAAACGCCCAAGCTGTTGAAAGGCGTACGCCGCAATCCACCCGAAGCGATTATCGATACCGGTAATAACCAAACCCATCGGCTAGACAGATTGAGCAGCGGCGAAAAAAGTTTGGCTTATTTGTTTTTGCGCATGGGAGCCCACAGTACCTGCAACACCATTATTTTGATCGATGAAATGGATATTCATTTGCATATTCGCTGGCAGCACCGCTTATATAACGCCTTGGAGAAACTAGCTAAGGATAATCCCGGTTTTACGGTGATATTAACCACCCATTCCATTGAAATATTACGGCGCTTTACCGCGACGATGGGGCAGGAAAGAGAAGGTCTCTATTTGGGCGGCGAACTAATCGAAGAAACGGATTTGAGATAGAAATATGGCAAGTTTCAAAACAGCACAAACAGCAGTTGTCGATGCAAAGTACGAAGGCGGAATCAAAGTCTTTTTAGAGTCTGCCGAAGATGTGCGCATCTTCAGTGAACATTGGTTTAGCCACAAACAGGATAAATTGCGTTTTGTGAGCGCGGAAGGCGAACAATCGGGCGGTGGTGGATGCCAAGTTGTAATTAGCAAAGTTGAAGAAGCTAATAAGCAGAATATTCAAGCTTACGGCATTGTTGATCGTGATGTTTTATTGTCTGACGAGAAGTTAGATATATTTTGGGAAACCAACGATCCAAAATTCCACGCTGCAAAGCCCTATGGAGAGAAAATTCATGTATTGCGCCGCTGGGAGTTGGAAAATTATTTATTACAACCGGATGCTTTTACCAGTGAAGTTTCCAGAAGAGTTTCTCGGTCGCCCTCGCCAATCGTTTCAGAGGATATATTTTTATCTCAAGCGGACGAACTTATCCAAGTTACCGCACTGACTACCTTTTCGGTAAGGCACTGTAAAAATTCGCCAAATCCAGGTTTTGGTATTCAGTCAACGGGCGAAGAACTAACCAAGGAGATTGATAAGTTTCTGAAAAAACAATTTCCTGAAGTTGTTGATCCCGATATTAGCAATGACGCTAAGAAAATCATCGCATTTGGTCAAAATGATGTTAATTCCGCCGAGCGTTGGGAAGGACTATCACGCATTTTAGATGGAAAAAAGAGTTTGATGCGCTTATGCCGGTATTTATCTGATAGCCTGGGAATTGAAAGTATTCGCCATTGGGAAGAAATGCGTGGCTGTCTTGCCAATGCCATTGCATCGAAAGATACGATTGATCATGAGTTGAAAGACTTGATGGACGATATTGGTAGCAAAGCACCAAATTAAAGACCTTTCAAACGCTTCAGTTCTATCTAAAAATATGCAGACGAATAAAATAATCGACCGCCTCCACCAATACTGGCTACTGGCCCGCTTTGATAAACCCATCGGCATTTTCATTTTGCTGTGGCCGACATTATGGGCCTTGTGGATAGCCGGTAACGGCAAGCCGGATTTGTTGGTGTTGTTCGTGTTTACACTGGGCGTGGTATTGATGCGCGCTGCCGGTTGCGTGATTAACGATTACGCCGACAAGGATTTCGATCCGCATGTTGATCGCTGCAAACTAAGGCCTATCGCGGCCGGCAAAGTCAGCCCTAAGGAAGCTTTGATTGTATTTGCGGTATTGTGTCTGACCGCGTTCGGTTTGGTGCTGCTGCTGAATGGGTACACGATTGGCTTGTCCTTCATCGGCGCGTTTCTGGCGGCCAGTTATCCGTTCATGAAGCGCTTTACCCATCTGCCGCAAGCTTATCTGGGCGCGGCCTTTGGCTTTGCGGTGCCGATGGCGTTTGCAGCGCAAATCAACGAAATCCCCTTGGTGGGCTGGATTTTATATTTAGCGGTGCTGCTCTGGGCTCTGGTGTACGACACGATGTATGCGATGGTGGATATCGACGATGATTTGAAAATCGGTGTCAAATCCACGGCCATTCTGTTCGGCAAGCGGGTGCGGGAAATTACCGCCGGCCTGCAAGTTATTATCATGGGATTGTTGGTTACAGTGGGCATAATGCAACAACTGAGCTGGCCGTATTACGCGGGCTTGGCCGTCGCTGCCGGTCTGTCAATTTATCAGCAAACGCTGATTTTTCATTTCGACAAACCCAAGTGTTTCAAGGCTTTTTTGAATAACAACTGGTTCGGTCTGGCGGTATTTGTGGGGATTGTGTTGGCTTACTGGCAATAGCGGATCGAGGCGCTTAGGTTTGGAAAATCTCCCCACCCCCTTTTTAAAAGAGGTTTTTGGAGACCTAAAACTCGACTTAACCCCATACTCATCTACCCAGCCTTTGTAGAACGGATTTTCAAACATACCCCAATTGATTTTAGGAGTTGCGATGAACTATCACGAGATGCTCGCCGTGGCGTTTGCCGAAGCAAAAGCCGGTTTTGACGAAGGCGGCGTGCCGGTCGGCGCGGCCTTGTTCGATGCTGATGGCAGCTTGCTGGGCCGGGGCCGCAACCGCCGCGTGCAAGATAACGATCCGTCTGTGCACGGCGAAACCGATGCCTTCCGCAATGCCGGCCGGCAGACCAGCTACCGCGACAAAATTTTGGTCACCACCTTGGCACCGTGCTGGTATTGCTCGGGATTAATTCGGCAATTCAATATCGGCACGGTGGTTGTCGGCGAATCAAGCAACTTTTCCGGGCATCTGGACTGGCTAAGAGAAGCCGGCGTCAAGATTGTGGAATTGAACGACCCCGTCTGCATCGAGTTGATGAGCCGTTTTATTGCTCAATCGCCAAAGATTTGGTTTGAAGACATCGGTGAGGATTGTTGTTAAACCAAGATTTGCCGCTGATTCCATCCGTTGAATAGCACAGCCGTAGAACCCAACTAAAAATCCCTTACAAAATGGCATTGCTCTATGCGGTTATTTATTATAAAACGGCGAGAATGATGCGCTGATACCTAAAGGCGTTCTTCGCTGTCAAGCCTTCGAGAGTGGAACAGGGCTTCTCATTTCCCTGGGTTCACACATTCTCTGGGACGACGATATCCGATTTAATAAATTCTCGATCCATAATCTGCAAAGGAGTTTTCGTTTATGAGTCTGTCCTTAGTCATCGGTAACAAAAATTACTCATCCTGGTCGTTACGGCCTTGGTTGTTTTTGAAATATCACGACATCGATTTCACGGAAATCCGCATCCCGCTGTATCGGGAGGATTCGAAAGACAAGCTGCTGCAATACTCGCCGACCGGTAAGGTACCGGTTTTGCTGGATGGTGAGCTTAAGGTTTGGGATTCGCTGGCGATATTGGAATATCTGGCGGAACGCTTTCCGCAAACCCAAGGCTGGCCGGAGGATTTTGCCGAACGCGCCGCGGCCCGCTCCTTGGCTGCCGAAATGCATTCCGGATTTACGGCGCTACGAACCTATTGCGGGATGAATTGCAAGCGAACACCCTCAGCCAAACCCTTGCCGGAAGCAGTACATCCGGACATCGAACGTATCGGTGAAATTTGGCAACACTACCGGCAACTGCACCGCCACGACGGTCCGTGGTTATTCGGCCGTTTTACGATAGTCGATGCGATGTTCGCCCCCGTCGCCTTGCGATTTCACAGCTATCAACTGGCAACCAATAAAGAGGCGCAGGCCTATGTAGACTCGGTGCTGGCTTGCCCGGCTGTAAGCGCCTGGATGGAAGCCGGCAAGTTGGAAAGCGAGGTAATCACCGCGTTTGAATAAGCGGTTTACAACGTTGCTTATCACCAAAATAAAATGGTCACTGCTTTACTGAAATGATCGATATTTTCAAAACTGAGTTTTGCCGATATGCCAGTGCAGATGTAAAAGGCAACTGGAAAGATCAACTCATTGACCAGCCATTAATCGGTCGTTCCTGTAATGCTTTTCTACAGTTCATACCGGGGCATTCGAAACCTGAATTTCACCCACGCGAAAACACCGGTTTCTAAACCTTAAAAATTAAACAGTGATTCTGAACCAAGCTGCATATAAAGCCGGCAAAAACAGCAGCGTCAACGCAGTCGCGACGGTCAAACCTCCCATAATCGCCACTGCCATCGGGCCGAAAAAGGCGCTGTGGGTGAGGGGAATCATAGCCAATATTGCCGCCGCCGCCGTTAATACGATGGGGCGAAACCGGCGCACCGTCGAATCGACAATCGCATCAAAATCCGAACGCCCGGCCTGCTTATCCTGATCGATTTGATCGACCAGAATTACCGAGTTGCGCATGATCATGCCGGAAAGTGCGATGGTACCCAACATCGCCACAAAACCGAACGGTTGTTGAAAAATCAACAAAAACAAGGTCACGCCGATTAAACCGAGCGGCGCTGTTAATAACACCAAGGCCATCCGCGAAAAGCTTTGCAACTGGATCATCAGCACAGTCAATACCGTCAGAAAGAACAAAGGCATACCGGCCGCGACCGAATCGCCGCCTTTGGCCGATTCTTCCACCGCGCCGCCGGTCTCCAGGCGGTAGCCAGGCGGTAATTGCCGCTTTATGTCGACCAGTTGTTCTTCTATCTGTGCCGACACCATCGGCGCCTGCATATTGCCATACAAATTCGCGCGCACCGTGACGGTAGGAATGCGATTACGCCGCCAAATCAAACCTTCCTCAAAACCGTATTCCAGTTCCGCGACTTGCGACAGGGGCACACTGCGTCCGCCGGGGATCGGTATCATCAAATTTTGCAGACGCGATAAATGCTTACGTTCGATTTCGGCGCCTCGCACCAATAAGTCGATGCGCTCGATGCCTTCACGAAATTCGGTCACATACAAGCCTTGTAGCGCACCGTTGACAATATTGGCAATATCACTGGAGCTAATCCCCAGCAGTCTGGCTTTCGATTGGTCAACATTCACGCGCACGACTTTCACCGGCTCTTCCCAATCCAACTGCACATTGGACGGATAAGGGTTGGCGCGCATCACATCCGCCACCTGGCGAGCAATCGTGCGTAGCGTTGATAAATCCGGCCCGGAGACTCTGAATTGCACGGGAAAACCTACCGGCGGGCCGTTCTCCAAACGTAATACGCTGCCGCGCATATCCGGAAAATCCTGTTCAAACAAATGGATGAGTTTATCGCGCAGTTGTTCTCGTTCCGCTGGACCATTGGTCAACACCACAAACTGCGCAAAGCTGCGTTGCGGTAATTGCTGATCCAAAGGTAAATAAAAACGCGGACTGCCGTTGCCGACATAAGCCACGTAATTATCAATGCCGCTTTGCTCATCCAGCCAGGCCTCCATTTTTTTCACATCGGCTTCGGTGGCGGCATACGACACACCCTCAGCCAAACGCAAATCGACGATTAACTCCGGCCGAGTGGAATCCGGAAAAAACTGTTGCTGGACAAACTTAAAACCGAAGATCGCGGTAATAAACATGGCTATGGTTAAAACAATCACCAGCCAACGGTGGATAACGCAAGCAGCCACCAGTTTTCGGAAGCGCAGATAAAACGGCGTTTGATAAAGCTCGTGGGCGTGGTTCTTGGGCTGTTCGGCATGTGGTTTGTTCCGCAATTTGGCCCAAATCCGCGCCCAGCTCGACGCTTGCTCTTGTCCCTTGCTCAAGTCAGGCAACAAGCGATGGCCCAAATACGGTACAAACACTACCGCCGCGAACCAGGAGACCAACAAGGCGATGACCACCACTTGAAAGATCGAGCGGGTGTATTCGCCGGTAGAAGACGCCGCCGTGGCAATCGGCAAAAAGCCGGCAGCGGTTACCAATGTGCCGCTCAGCATCGGCATCGCGGTGGTTGTATAGGCAAATGCGGCAGCACGGGTTCTATCCCAACCCTGTTCCATCTTAGACGCCATCATTTCCACCGCAATAATGGCATCGTCCACCAACAAGCCCAAAGCCAAAATCAACGCACCCAGAGAAATTTTGTGCAAGCCAACGCCAAACAGATGCATCAGCCAGAAGGTAACCGCCAACACCACCGGAATCGTGATCGCGACCACGATGCCGGTGCGTAAACCCAACGACAGCAAGCTAACGCCCAGCACTATGACGACCGCTTCGGTCAGCGATTTGGCAAACTCGTTAACCGAGCGCTGCACCGCTTTCGGCTGCGAAGACACAGTATGCAATTCCAAACCCACCGGCAATTGAGCTTGGGTAGTTACTACGGCCTGGTCCAAATCGCGGCCCAGCTTGATGATATCGCCGCCAGCACGCATCGCCACGCCGATCAACAGCGCGTCATGACCTTTATAACGCACCCGGTCCTTGGGGGGATCTTCAAAGCCGCGGCTGACTTTGGCGACATCGCCCAACCGAAATTCGTTGTTATTGGCGCGAAAACGTACATCCCGCAGTTCTTCCAATCTATCGTAACGACCGGTTACCGCAATCCGAATATGCTCGTTTTCAGAATCGAAACTACCGCTGCCCGTCACCAGATTTTGCGCTTGCAAGGTGCGGAGCAAGGTGGCAACGTCGATGCCGATGGTCGCTAATTTGGCATTGGACAATTCGACGTAAATGCGTTGTTTCTGCTCGCCGAAAAAATCGACCTTGGCGACATCGTTCACTCTGAGCAGTTCGGCGCGCAAGGTTTCCGAGTGGCGTTTCAGTTCCGCATAGTCGTAACCGTCGCCGGTCAAGGCATACAAGTTTCCGTATACATCCCCAAACTCATCGTTGAACGTCGGCCCTTCAACACCAGCCGGCAGGGTGTAAGCAATATCGCCGATTTTTTTGCGAACCTGATAAAAAATGTCCGGGACTTGCGCCGCTGGTGTGGAGTCCTTGGCCGACAGAAAAATTAAGGATTCGCCCGGTCTGGAATAGCTGCGTAAATTGTCCAGCCAGGGTACTTCCTGGAGTTTTTTCTCCAGTTTATCGGTGACTTGTTGTTCCACTTCCTGCGCGCTGGCACCGGGCCAACCGGTGCGGATAACCATCACTTTGAAAGTGAACGGCGGATCTTCAGACTGGCCCAGCCTGGTATACGAAAGCATGCCCACCAAGGTCAGCATCAACATGGCATATAACACCAATGCCGGGTGCCGCAAAGCCCACTCGGAGAGATTGAAGCCCGATTTCATGGTTGGCTCCGCAGCGGCGTTGCCCTAACTTTCTGGCCGGGTATCAAAGTTTGCACCCCAGCCACCACGACTTGTTCGCCTTTTTGGATACCGCCGGCAATCAACACGCCATCTTCGCGAAACGCGCCAGCCTGAACGGTTCTAGGCTGAACTTCACCGTTCGCCGGATTCACCACCCAGACGACGGATTGACCATCGCGCTGAGTGAGCGCTGTGGTGGGTAATAAAAAATCCTTGGTGTCCTGATGATAAAAGCGAACGCCGGCCGTCATGCCCAAACGCACCGAATCGTCGGCATCCAGCAAAACCACACGTACTTGAAAAGTACGTGTGAGATTATCGGCCGCCGGTGCCACTTCCCGGACTTTACCTTGATATACGGTAGTGGGGTTGGCCCACAATCTGATTTCCGCCGGCACATCGACAGCGATGCCCAGCATGCGCGACTCGGGAACGGCTATTTCGACTTCTTTATTTTCCGGCACGGCGATACGAACAATAGGCTCGCCGGCGGCAACCACTTGGCCTGGTTCGGCCTGAATGCGGGTAACCACGCCATCCCGCTCCGCCAGTAACTGCGTGTAGCGCGACTGATTGCCGGTTACCGCCGCTTGCGCGCGGGTTTGCTTTACCCTGGCCGCCGCCGCCTTGAATTGCGCTTCCTGAATATCCAAAGCCTGGTTGGAAATGAATTTGCTGGCGTGTAATTGGCGTTGTCTGTCCAGCTCGGCTTGGGCCAAGGCCAGATCGGCTTCCGCCGCCCGGACTTCCGCCTGCGCCGCTTGGGTGGATAAACCGGTATCCATACTATCCAGTTTGGCCAACAGCTGACCTTTCGTCACCACTGCGCCTGTATCGACATTGCGTTCGATAATTTTGCCGTTGATGCGAAAACCTTGAGCACTTTCGTAGCGGGAGCGAATTTCGCCTATCAATATGATAGGAGCGGCTGTGGTTTGTTCGCCTACTGTCACCACTAAAGCCGGTCTGGGCGCTGATGCCGTGGGCGCTGGTTTTTCGCAAGCGGCCAGCAATAGCGGCAACGTCAACAACAAATATTTCATTTTATCCCCTAAAAAATGGCACTAGCTGCATCCAGAGTTATTTATGCCATGGCCTTGCGGATTAACTCCAGCGGCACCAGCGAAATCAATGCTCTAAACAACAAGGCGTTGTGATTGTTGACTAGGCCGTAACATTCGTAATCCAAGGGTGTGGCGTTCAAATCGCCGAAATCGTGCGCGGCACAATCCGCTGCGGGTTTGATCAAAATATGCACCGCGTCGTTACTTTTAAGCTGCGACAAACAGCGTCTGTCGATGGAAATTTTGTGCGAAGTATAGACCATGGGGTTACGCTCGAAATCGTGCAGCCATTTCAAGGCCTTTTCCAGCAAAGCACTGGACAGCAATGCGCACGGAAACATCTCCGGGAAAATCACCTTATCCTGTAGCTCGTCGAAATACTGGGTTTGATCACGCAGCGATGCACACAGAAAATTCTTGGCATTGCTGGTCATCATGAACTTGCGTTTGAGAAAAAAACCATTGCTCAAAAAACAACGGTCAGGCTGGATTTTTAATTCGCCGACCCGAGACAAATCCGGCTGATCTAAAAACAGCGGTTCAGCAGTTTCTTTTTTATAGCCGGTCAGGGCCAGTTTGCCGTCGGCCTTGACGATAATCCGATTGCTCAAGCTTGGCGACGGTTCTTTTTTAAATACCGAGTCTTTAATATCCACTTCAATCGCCTGGTTCGGCTTAATGGCATTGGCAAAGGCAAACTGGTAATTGCTGAAGTTCAAGCCCTGTTCGGCCAGCAATTTTTCTTCGTCATGTTGCCGGCGATAGTCGGCAATCTTGCCTTCGATCAAGGACTCCAGCTGAAACCCCAAGGTAATCGGGCCATTAAACGGATTACCGTTGATGTTCTGCCACTTCCGGCTATCGTGGAACAGATTGAAATCGTCGGTGGAATTGCGGGCGATGTCGATATGTAGCTGACTGAAAACATCAGCATTGTTTAGATTCATGTGGGAAGCCTCCGCTCAGCTATCGTCGAAACGACAAGTTTAATCTCATGCGACCAACTTATCGAGGATAGAACTTACATCTACCGTTTACCCGTTTAGAAACAGAAATTTTTGATTCTGCTCGTGATCGACTGCAATTACATAAGCGTTAAAGCAAATCGACAGCACTTGCCGCAAGCTTGTCGAACCCCACATACTCTTTGAGGAGTCATTAGCTAACTCAACTTATTCAATGTTTCTTAAAATCCAGGATAGCTATCTAATCAGAACTTCCCTACATAAATCGTAGGCATTGTCTGATTTTTTTACAGTTGAAAAAATACCTTGGTCCAATTGCTAGTTAACATCTTAACTGATAAGAAAATTTGTCCTATCGGTATATTTATTGCTGTTCTCAATCCGAGCTGACCATTCTGGAACCGCTCAACATTCAATTTTTCAACTTCCTAACTAAATGATATGAATCAAAGCAATTGTACCCAGTTGCCGCTTGTCGACCAGCAATCGGCACCCCCGAGAACCAAAATAAATGCTCTTTCAGTTTTGGCGATCATTTTATCGACGTGCTATTTCCCCGCCACTCAGGCCGTGGTGTTTTTTTCCGACGATTTCGAGCGCACCACACTGGAACAGACTGCCGGTTCGCCGAACGGCTTCATTCAAGACCAAATGCCCAATAGTGCCTATCAGTATTTCCCCAAAACCCGGGTTTGGACTGCAGGCGACAATAATCTGGAATTGCTGACAAATGGTGCCTCTGGTGTCAACGCACACAGCGGCAGACATTTTGTCGAATTGGATACGTGGGCCAATTCCAGCATGTCCACCAAAGTTAAATTGGTCAACGGCCAACATTATCGTCTGCGGTTTCACAGCCGCTCAAGAAGCCTTTTCCAGTTGGGAGGCGGTTTGCGTGCCGCAGTGACAGCACCCAACTTTAACAGCGGTTATTTTTCTGTTGTAGGTACTAGCAACTGGACGGAGTGGCAGTTCCTGTTTTTGTATAGCGGCCCAACCGGCGAAGCTACATTAAGTTTTGAAGCCACTGGCACGTCTGATGGCATCGGCACCTTCCTAGATGACGTTTCGCTGGAAACTACGATTTCAGGGGATCCCAATACCCCTGAAGCCTTGACCGGCATCTTACCGCCGGCCACACCCGGCCTATTTGGCAATGAAAAAACCCGTACCGACATTGTCACCCCTATTGTTGTCGATAAATCGGCCGCGATTGCTCTGGGTAAAGCGTTGTTCTGGGAGCAAGGTGTTGGTAGTGATCAAATGGCTTGCGCCAGTTGCCACTTTCACGCTGGCGGTGATAACCGGGTAAAAAACCAGCTTTCGCCCGGCTTAACCCATGCTGCAGCAACAGGCACTACCTTTGAACCCACTTTGTCTGGCGCGCTCGGTGGTCCAAATTACACCCTGACTAAAGCCGACTTTCCCTTTGACCCTGCCAATGACGACACGGTGACCTCCTCAGGTACCTTCTCGGGTCAATTCTTCTCGACAATTGCTGACAGCAATAACGAGGATTGCGACCGCGATGTTTCCCCCATCTTCCATGTCAATGGCGTGGGTACCCGGAATGTCGAGCCGCGAAACTCACCAACCGTGATCAATGCCGCTTATAACTACCGTAACTTCTGGGATGGTCGAGCCAACAATGAGTTCAACGGTGTGTCGCCATTCGGTGCGCGCGACGTTGCCGCAGGTGTTTACATCAACGATAACCTAACCCGGAACGTGGATTTCCAACAGGGCACAAACAATTTCAGCGGCACTGTCGACACCTATCTCGACGCCAGCTTCAGGAATACAGCGTATGCGACCGCTACTTCCCTGTTAGTTGACGATGGCTCTCCCAATCAGAAAAACATTCTGATTCGTTTCGACGGCTTGTTTGGGAACGGTCCAGGACAAATTCCTCCCGGTTCGAAAATCGAAAGCGCGTCGCTGAAGGTGTTTGTGACCAAAACCGATGGTCTGGATTACGTCGGAATTAATCAAATGTTGGTGCCCTGGAGCGATACTTCGACCTGGAATTCGCTCGCCAGTGGTATTTCTACCAACAATGTGGAAGCCAGCAGCACCCAATTGTTCCGCTTGTCCGCAGGCGGTTCAGGAAACCAAAGTTTCGACAACTTGGCTTCATCACTTCAAGCTTGGTCCAATGGTGCGCCCAATTACGGCTGGGTGATTAACACGGGCTCAACAGACGCTGATAACTGGACTATAGCCAGCGCCCAAGCAGCCACCACATCACAACGGCCAAGACTGGTCGTGACCTACACGCCACCGGTCAAAATCGTCAAAAAACCGCTGAAATTGATAAACGCCTCTTTGGCGTCTCAAGCGGTGGGCCCGGTCGGTAGTGATTTTGAAATGGCTTGTCGGGCGCGTAAATTTGCCGACGTCGGGCGTAAGCTTTTGAATAGAAAGCCCTTGCAGTTCCAATCGATAGCGGCTGATGACAGCGTGTTGTCTGCTTTACCTACACTGTTGGGTGCCAATGGAACCTATAGCACCCTGATCCAAAAAGCCTTTGCACCCGCTTACTGGAACGGTGATTGCGGCAGCCAATGCGGTACGCCCAATACAGGGGTGGCGCCTAACGCGGCTTACAATCAAATGGAAGCCAATTTCTCGATGTATTTTGGTATTGCCTTACAGCTCTATCAAGAAACATTGATATCCGATGACAGCCGCTTCGACAAATGGAAACGCAGCTTGTACATCCCCACCACAGCCGAACGTAACGGTGAAGCGATATTCAACGGTAAGGGGGAATGCAATGCTTGTCATAAAGGGCCAACGATGTCCAACGCTACCAACTTGCAAACCAGTGACAATGTCATCGAAGGCATGTTGATGAAAAACAACCAGGTTGCGATTTACGATAAAGGCTTTTACAACATAGGCGTCGTTCCAACGGATTACGATATTGGCGGTGGCGGTTTGGATCCTTTCGGTAATACGCTGTCTTTGTCACGCCAGTATGTGCAAAGTCAGTTCGTCGACAGCTTTGGTGTTGAACCTTGTAAGTTTGACCAAGATAACGGCCTGTGCGCAGATAATTCGCCGGCGCGACGCGCTCAAAACACAGCTGTGGTAGATGGCGGCTTTAAAGTACCGACGTTGCGTAATGTGGAATTTACGGGACCGTACATGCATAACGGTAGCTTATCAACGCTGGAACAAGTGGTGTCCTTTTACAACCAAGGCGGCAACTTTGATAATCCGCAAAAACATCCGGATGTCAAACCGCTGGGTTTAACACCGCAAGAACAAGCGGATTTGGTGGCATTCATGAAAACTTTCACGGATCCCCGAGTCAGTTATGAACGCGCACCTTTCGACCACCCATCACTGACCATTCCGCATGGCCATGTCGGTAACGAGTTTTTCGTAACGGATGGTAATCAATTGGACCCAGCTCTGGGTGTGGATGAAAATCGCACTTTGCCTGCCGTTGGCCGGTTTGGCAAATCGGCTCCATTGCCTTCCTTCGAAAGTGGCTTGAAATAAACGACCGCTCAAATCTCTTCACCCACCGATTAAGGCTGGTGGAGAGATCCCATTCAAAAAGACATGGGCACGGGCTGATAAGCCTGTGCCTTTTTTATTTAAGCCTGCAACACTAGGGCTGCCCAGGGATTTTCCCTTTTTCCGAGTGTTAGTTCAATCTCCTACACAAGTCTGACGGCCCATCCCAATTGCATTTTTCCTATAGTTTGCAACAGCTGTTGAAAACCTGTTGTTTAAATAGCTATAAATTTGTGGATAAGTAGCCAAAGAAAACCTAATTTTTGGTTATCCCCAAGCTGTGAACAAGCACAATAGCCGATGCATAACAGCCTTATTTTTTAATAAGGTATTGAATTAAAAAATATAAATATGGTTTTCCACAGATTTTTTACAGCTAATAGTAATAATAATTTTAAGATCTTTATAAAGTTATTACTATTATTGCGCCCAGATTCTGGCCATTAAGCCCCCAAGAAACATCAATCTTCTGCGGATAGTTGTTCGGTTAGGCTTTTAGGCAGCTTTTTCTTAACTTTGACTCCCAATTCTTCTAAGGCGCTAGCTTGACGCAGCAAATTGCCGCTACCGCTACTGAGCTTGTTGACGATGCCGTCGTAGGTTTTTTGTACCGTGCTGAGTTGGTTACCCAGTTTTTCAATGTCTTCGACAAAACCTCTGATCTTGTCGTACAGGCTGCCGGCTTTATCGGCGATCAAGCGGGCGTTTTCGTTTTGTTGTTCGTATCGCCAGATGTTTTGCACGGTGCGCAAAGTCGCCAACAAGGTAGTCGGGGTGACGACGACGATTTTGTGCTCGAAAGCATCGTTAAACAATTTTTCGTCTGCCTGGAAAGCTGCCATAAAGGCGGCTTCGATGGGCATGAATAGCAACACGAAATCCAAGGAGCGCAGGCCTTTCAGGCTGGAATAATCCTTGTCGCTCAAACCCTTGATGTGATTGCGCACGGCTTCGGTGTGTTGTTTCAAGGCTTCGATACGTTGATTATCGTCTTCCGCCGAGCAATAGCGCTCGTAGGCCACCAATGAAACTTTGGAATCGATGATGACATCCTTGTTTTCCGGTAAGCGGACGATGACATCCGGTTTGAACAGGCGGTTGTCTTCATCGCGAAACGCGCCTTGGGTTTCGTATTCGATACCTTTGCGTAAACCGGATTGTTCCAAGACTTTTTCTAGGATCATCTCCCCCCAATTACCCTGGGTTTTATGATCGCCTTTCAAGGCGCGAGTTAGGTTCAGCGCGTCCTGATTCATCTTCGCGGTATCGCGGCGTAGCGAGACGATTTCCTCGCGTAAGGAAATGCGGTCTTTGGTTTCGTTATCGTAAACGCTTTCGACGCGGCTTTTGAATTCACCGAGTTGTTGCTTAAGTGGTGCAACCAAACTTTCGATACTGACTTTATTGTGTTCGGTAAATTGCTTGCCGCGTTCTTCGAAGATCTTATGCGCCAGATTCTCGAACTGGGTTTTTAACTGATTTTCCGCATCTTGCAGTAGGCGGATTTTCTCGGCGTTGCTTTTGTGTTGTTCTTGCTGACGCGCGTTGAGATCCGCGTTTTCGGTTTTCAACTCCAACAATTGTTGCTGTAGCAACTGCAACTCGGATTCTTTTTGCGCCAACAGCAAAACCCGCTCTTCCGCCACGGCCAATTTAACGGCTTGTTGCTGGACTTGCTGTTGCTGATGCTCTAACTGACTTTGCAATTCGCGCTGCCGCTTACCGCTCAGCCAGGCGCAAGTCAGGTAACCAAGCAAAGCCGCCAACGGTATTGCCGCCAGTGCCATCCCTATTTCTGTTTCCATCGAAATCCTCTTAATAAATCAAGCAGACGGTTTACCGCGGCTTGATCGACAAATCCCCAATCGTAAAACCAATGTCAAAGCCCTTGCCTTTACCCATCAACACCAGGGAAATTTCGCCACGGGTCAATACTTGCCTATCCACCGAGTTTTTAATACCAAAGTGATTACCCAGCGAAATGTAATCGCCAAAAATTTCGCTGATATATTTCACATCGGTGAAATGGCCTTCGCCTTCAATAACCGAATAGCCAATCGTAAAACCTATGCTTTTTGAGGACAGCTTTACCGCTGCCTTTTGGCCATTACGGCAGGTGATTTCGCCAGTACCGTCGTATTGCTTATAAGCCAGCGAAAAGCCCTCCATCTTGTAGGTCATGCTGCAGGTACCCAGTTTCTTTTCGCCAAACTGCTCGTTAAAGTCAATCTCGGCCTGGTTAGGCTGGCCGGTATCAGTGGTTTCCGGCGCGGCCGGTGTTGCCGGTTCCGATGGCTTTGGAGACGGTGCGTCGGTTAGCGGATGGGTAACAAAATCGGCGTGGCTTATATTGGAAAACCCGACAAGTAGACAAGCAACGTAAAGTAGTATCCGACCAGAAATCTTATACTTGGCTGAGTTAATCAGGATTAGGCTATAACCCTGTTTCTTTGGAGTTGGCAAGTGGGTTGGCTGCTTATTCATCTATTTCGTCCAAATCAGTTAGACACGGAATATACGATTTGGCCAGAGAGCACAAATCGTTGGTTTTCAAAGCTGGGAAAGCCTGCTTTGAGTTATCAGGAGAGATTGTAGGCTTGGGATTAGCGGGTGGGAATGGCGAAAATCAAAATTGTACCGCCGAGCGATGGCGACGCTCAGATACTGACTTTCAATGTTGGTCGTAATGTCCGCCGATAGCAAAAATATAAATGCAGTTATCGTCGAACTTATAAATCAGCCGGTCTTTATGCGAAATTCGCTTGGACCAAAGTCCGGAAAGATTGTGACGTAAGGGTTCCGGTTTGCCCAAACCAGTTGCGGGATCACCGCGCAGCATTTCCTTGAACAGTTTGCAAAGCGCTTTGTGTAAAACTTTGTCTTTGTCTCTCAGCGCTTCGTAGACAACCCAAGTGTTACCTTCAAATGCCAGCGATCTCAATGAATTGCTCTTCGCTTGGTCGGTAGCCTTGCTGTTGAGTGTGTGTGGCGGCGGAAGCAGCGATTTGTGCCATCAGGTTGGCGTTTTGCAGCACATAAAGCGTTTCCTGCTCCCGTTCCCAATCGTCGGCGCTGATAACCACAAACGCTTCTCCAGCTCGGCGGGTGACTTTCAGCGGCTCGTGATTATCGACCACTTGCTCGACGTAGCTTTTTAAATTGTCCCGAAATTGATTGACGCTGACAGTTTCCATAATGGCTTTCTCCTGTACGGAAGTTCCGTACCATTATAGGATGAAAGTCGTTATTGGGCTACGGCTATGAATGATGCTAGCCACTCAGCTATTCGCTATGTCAGAAAAAACAAGGTTTGGTAGGTGCGGTTAGCGGAGCGTAACCGCACAAAAATAATAGCTTTACATGCCTTCGGTTAGAACGATATTTCAGTGCTATCCCATTGAATTGACTTGATATACATAGCCTCAGAGCTTTCTAGTGCTATCTCAGTATACGGTAAGTGTAATTTTTGATTGTTGTCCAATGACCTAAAACAAAGCCAAGTTCCGTTATTGGTAACAGCTATGGAAATGCTTGGTAAAGGATCCTCTATACCTGAAGCATTCCTAACAAAGATTTTCGGTGAGAACGCCGCTCCATTGGGGCCGACAAATTTCGGCGGTACCACCCCATTTGGACCGAATACTGCGTCCGCAACCACATATGGCTCAGCTGGAAGCACGCAAACAGAATCATAATCGTTCGGGGTTCTTATATGTTCTGGGTTTTTGATTGACACCCGTGTGTTCGCGGGGATCTGAAGTGGCCCACTTACCACGCCATATTCAAACTCACGAGAGCAGCCAATAAGAGTTAAGGTAACAATTACAGTGAAATAGATGTAGGGATTATAGTGATACATAAGCCTAACAAGTAATTTAAAGGTTTTCATACATTACTCGGACACCACAATCTCACAACGCTTTAAACACCTCCGCCGCCGCCTGCAAATCCTCCTTGGTATGCGTCGGTCCGTGGTGCTATTAGCAGCGTGTATACCGCACGAACGATGTTAGGCTATTCAAGCCAAAAGCTTGGCAAGCAGCGGCATGACTTCGGCGGCAAATACCAAGCCGAGCATCCATTTGACGATCAATAAATCCGATTTGACCGGCGCTAGCTCGATTTGCAAATCCTTTTTGGTGAGCGGATCGGCTTCGGTTTGGGCGTCGCGAAAAGCTTCCGATACAGCCTCCGCCTGTTTTTCGTCAAAACCGGCTTCTTTCAACTTACGCGCAAATTTGTGAGTATCAAAAGTCACACTAGCCATTGCATATCCCCTTTCAATTTGCCTGTCAGTGTACCAGAATTCAATGAGTTTTCAGGGGTTTGAACATACGCTACATTCAATCCAACAAGCACTTAAACACCTCCGCCGCCGCATCTACCGTTGCCTGCAAATCTTCATCCGAATGCGCAGCAGAAACAAACCCAGCTTCAAAAGCCGATGGAGCCAGGTAAAAGCCTTTGTCCAACATCCCATGAAAAAATCGTTTAAAGCGATCAACATCGCAAGCCATGACTTGGGAAAAACGGCTAACCAATTTTTCATTGCTAAAGAACAAGCCAAACATACCGCCGACCTGGTTGGTGGTAAAGGCGATGCTGGCTGCGTCGGCGGCGGCTTGCAGGCCGGCCAATAATTTAGTGGTTTTGGTGGTTAAATCTTCGTAGAAACCCAGCTGGTTGATCAGTTCCAGGGTTTTCAAGCCGGCGGCCATCGCCACCGGGCAGCCGGACAAGGTGCCGGCTTGATAAACAGGGCCCAGCGGCGCCAGATATTCCATGATTTTGCGGCTGCCTCCGAAAGCGCCGACCGGCAGGCCGCCGCCGATGATTTTACCCAGTGTGGTCAAATCCGGTTTAACGCCGTACAGGCCTTGCGCGCCTTGCAAACCAACGCGGAAGCCGGTCATTACTTCATCAAAAATCAACACGCTGCCGTATTGATCGCAAACCTCGCGCAAAGTTTGCAGAAATCCCGGCTCGGGCGGAATGCAGTTCATGTTGCCGGCTACCGGTTCGACGATGATGCAGGCGATTTTGTCGCCCAGTTCGGCGAAGGTGCTGCGCACCGCATCGCTGTCATTGTAAGTCAGGGTTAGGGTGTCGGCAGCGACGGAGGCCGGCACGCCGGGTGAACTGGGTACACCAAAGGTCAACGCACCGGAACCGGCTTTGACCAACAAGGAATCAGAATGGCCGTGGTAGCAGCCTTCGAATTTAACGATCTTGTCGCGGCCGGTATAACCGCGCGCCAGGCGCAATGCGCTCATGGTGGCTTCGGTACCGGAGCTGACCATCCGCACCATGTCTATCGACGGCAGCAGTTCACAAACTGTTTGCGCCATCAGCGTTTCGATTTCGGTGGGCGCACCAAAACTCAAACCTTTTTCGGCGCTGTGTTTAACCGCGTCGATTACGGCCGGATGTGCGTGTCCCAAAATCATTGGTCCCCAGGAACCGACATAATCGATGTAACGCTTGCCTTCGCTGTCGTAAACATAAGCGCCGGCTGCGCGATCGAAATATACCGGCGTGCCGCCAACACCGCTGAAGGAACGCACCGGCGAGTTGACGCCGCCGGGAATGTATTGTTTGGCTTGAGAAAATAATTCGGAAGATTGGGTCATTGGGGGAATGAAAGATTGGATAAATCGGTAGGTTGGGTTTACCCTGAATAAGCTCGATAGAGGGTAACCCAACATTTAAGGCCGACGTGTTGGGTTACGGCTAACGCCTTTTATGCCCTTTCGGGCAAACCCAACCTACATCGTTATTGCGGTTTGCCAAACAAATGCGGGCCTTTCGGCTGCGGTTTGTTTTGCAAACAGAAATACGCCGCAGCATCGAATTTGATCTGCAAGGTGTGGGTGTCTTCGTGGTCTTCCAGGTATTTCTCGGCATCAATTTCCGATAGATCTTTCATGATGTGTTCGGCGATACAGTCGCAGCTTTCTTGGAAGCGTTTTTCGTCGACGTCTTTGTTATTCGAGTTTTTCAGTTCCCGCGCGACGCATTTGGCTGAAAACTCTTTTTCGAATTGACGTTTCTCGGGTTCGGTCGCTTCGCCGCTATCCACGCGATGGACAGCTTTTTTACTTGCAGACGGGGCACTGGCTTTGGGTGTTTCCGCTTCATCACTGGAGCAGCCGGCAAGGGTCAACGCCGAAACAATCAGCGTGGCAAACAGATAAGACGTTTTTCTAGTTTTCATAAGTGTTGTTAGTTCTATTAGTTAAGTAAATCTTGCAGCAATGCTGCCAAGGTTTTTTGTTGTTGATTTTGGGTTAAGCGGTTTGCGGTCACAATGCTTTTTAATTGCTGCAACGCCAGACTGAAATCGTCGTTAACGATCAAATAATCGTACTCCGGATAATGGCTCATTTCCGTCACCGCATCGCGCATGCGCCGGGCAATCACTTCAGGATTATCCTGACCGCGATTTTGCAAACGCTGGCTCAATACCTCGATAGACGGCGGCAGGATGAAAATCGACAGGCTTTCCGGCAACATCCTTCTGACTTGCTGAGCGCCTTGCCAATCGATTTCCAAGATCACATCCAGCCCTTTAGCCAGATTATCTTCTACGGTCTGTTGTGCTGTGCCATAAAAGTTGTCGAACACTTGCGCATGCTCTAAAAAAGCTTGCCGCTCGATCATGGCTTTAAAAGTCTCGACCGAAACAAAGAAGTAATCGACGCCATCCTGTTCGCCACTGCGCATAGCTCGCGTCGTGTGGGATACCGACACGGCCAGATCGTCCATCTCGGCAATCAGTTGTTTAACAAGACTGGTTTTGCCTGCCCCGGATGGTGCGGAAATAATATAAAGTTTGCCCGAAATCATGTGTAGTAATGAGGGTAATCCATGCGGCCGTCATTCTTTTCTGATAACGTCCACAGAGTCAAGCCCTAAGCGGTCACTGTGGTATCATGCAAGGCCTTTCTAAGCCCCTTCTTGAATGCCGATGAGTGTGATTTGGAACAACTGCCTGGCCAAGCTTGAACATGAAATTCCCAGTACCGATTTCAGCACCTGGATCAGGCCGCTGCAAGCAGTGGAAAGCGACAGCCAGTTAAAATTGCTTGCCCCCAACCGGTTTATTATCGACCACATCAAACAGCATTTTTTCGCGATCATCGAAGACTCCGTAAACGAATTTTCCAATGCAACTTTGGCGGTGCAGTTTGAAATCGGCAGTAAAAAATCGCCGGCCATCAAAGCACCGGCACTTAATAAGAGTCCGACGCAAAAGAAGAATCAACCGAATTTTTTAAACAAAGCCTTCACCTTTGAAAGCTTTGTGGAAGGTAAATCCAATCAATTGGCCAGAGCGGCTTCGATGACGGTTTCCGACAATATCGGCAAAGTCTACAACCCGCTGTTTATCTACGGCAGTTCCGGTCTGGGTAAAACCCACTTGATGCATGCCATCGGTAACGCGGTGTTGTTGAAAAAGCCCGACGCCAATATCGTCTATCTGCATTCCGAGAAGTTTGTGCAGGACATGGTCAAGGCGTTGCAACAAAACAGCATCAACCAATTTAAAGAATACTATCGCAGCATCGATATTTTATTGATGGACGACATCCAGTTTCTGGCCGGTAAGGAGCGTTCGCAGGAAGAGTTTTTTCACACCTTTAACAACCTGCTGGATAACAAACATCAGGTGGTTTTGACTTGCGACAAATATCCCAAGGAAATCGACGGTTTGGAAGATCGTTTGAAATCGCGCTTCGGTTGGGGTTTGCCAGTGGCTATCGAACCGCCGGATCTGGAAACCCGGGCCGCCATCTTGATTAAAAAGGCTATGCAGGTCGGTGTGGATCTGGATCAAGACATAGCCTTTTTTATCGCCAAGCGGATACCTTCCAATGTTAGAGATTTGGAAGGTGCATTACGGCGGGTGGTAGCCAACTCACAATTTACCGGCCGCGACATTACCTTGGAATTTACCAAGGAAGCGTTGCACGATTTGATCAGCTTGCAAGACAAGTTGATCAGTATCGATAACATTCAAAAGACCGTGGCTGAATATTTCAAGATCAGGGTAGCCGATTTATCCTCAAAAAACCGCAAACAATCCATCACCCGACCCAGACAGGTGGCGATGTGCCTGGCTAGGGAATTGACCTCGCACAGTTATCCGGAAATTGGTGATGCATTTGGCGGACGCGATCACACCACAGTCATCAATGCCTGCAAGCGGGTGGCTGAGTTGAAAGATGACGATGTGAAGATGGCGGAAGATTACAAAAACCTGTTGAGAACCTTATCGCATTAATTGCGCTTAAGTTGTGGATAAAGTGTGCCGAAAATACCCTATCCAGGTTATCCACAAACCTCATACAAGCTAAAACGGTATCCGGCAACAATGTTTGATACATGCTAAGATTTTGATTTAAATTAGATAAAACCGGTTTTCCACAGCTTTTTGTTTACATAGTAGTAACAATATATAAAAGATATTTATATGAAATTTATTATTAGCCGAGATCAAATTTTGCCGCCGCTGCAGCAAATCGTCAGCGTTATCGAGAAAAGGCAGACCATGCCGATTCTGTCCAATGTGTTGTTGCAGGCTAGCGACGAGCAACTGGTCATGACCGGTACGGATACGGAAATCCAGATCGTTGCTAAGTTAAATATCGAATCAATAGCGCATTCCGGGGAAATCACGGTTCCTGCTAGGAAATTTCTGGATATTTGCCGCTTATTACCCAATGGCGCGGAAATTCATTTCGAGTTGCAAGACGATAAAGTCAAAGTTGTCTCCGGCCGCAGCAGATTTTCCTTAAGTACCTTGCCAGCTGAACACTACCCTGAATTCAATGAGTCAGAGTTTGAACACAGCTTTTTGCTGAATGCCGGCAAATTCAAGAAGGCGTTGGATAAAACCGTGTTTTGCATGGCTAATCAAGATGTACGCTATTACTTGAACGGTTTGTTGTTGAACGTGAGTAATTCCAAGCTAAAGCTGGTCGCTTCCGATGGTCATCGTTTGTCGATTTATGAAGACGATATAGGACAAGCGACCGGTTATGAATCCCGCATTATCATGCCCAGAAAAGCGGTGCAGGAACTTAGCCGCTTGCTGGACGATGCAGACGCTGAACTAAACATCCAGTTTTCCAGCAACAACATCCGAATTTATTACAAGGATGTAGTGTTCTCCTCCAAACTGATCGATGCCAAGTTTCCGGATTTCAGTAAAGTGTTTAATCAAAGCTTTATGAGTCCTTTGCTAATCCAAAAACAAGTCTTGAGAGATGCGTTAACGCGGGTGGCGATTCTGTCTAATGAAAAATACAAGGGCGTGACTTTCGATATATCCGGCGATTTGCTGAAACTCAGTACGCATAATCCTGAGCATGACGAGGCCGAGGAAGAGTTGATCATCGATTATCAAGGTGAGCCGTTGAGTATTTCGTTTAACTCGCAGTACATGTTGGATGCTGTATCTAATTTGGACTCCGAAATGGCGGTGCTAACCATAGCCGGCAATGCCAGCAGTTGTTTTATTGAAGAACCCGAACAGCCTTTATTTAAATTTATTGTGATGCCGATGCGGATGTAGGTTGTCCAGGGATTATGACCTTGTTAAAGCTGGATGTGCTGTCGGTCAGAAACATCCATTCCGCAAGTATCTCGCCGTCGCCCGCCATTAATTTCATCACCGGCGCCAATGCCAGCGGCAAGAGTTCGCTGCTGGAAGCTATTTTTATTTTGGGTAGATCCCGTTCGTTTAGAACGACCCATACCAAGCAGGCAATTTCTTTCGAACAGTCGCAATTGACCGTGTCGGCACAAAATCGGCAACAGTCCGGTTCAGTCAGTACGTTGGGGATACAGATTGACAATAAACAATGCCAGATCCGCATCGATCAGGAAGATCGGCAAAAAGCGGATTTGGCTTACGCATTGCCGGTGCAATTGATTCATCCCAAGAGTTATCGCTTGCTGGACTCCGGGCCGCAAATCCGTAGAGAGTTTTTAGACTGGGGGATTTTTAATCAGCACAAAAACTTTCTGCCCTGTTGGCGCAAGTTTAATAAGGCTTTGCAGCAACGCAACGCTTTGTTGAAAACCCGGCAAATCAAACAGCTTCCGGCCTGGGACAAAGAACTTGTGGAATATGGGCAGGTGATTAACGATTTTCGTTTGGCCTATGTCGCCAGCTTGCAACCGGTGTTTTTAGAAATGGCTGGTCATTTTTTGGATAAGGATGATGTCGATTTACGCTTCTTGCCAGGCTGGGACGATAGACAAGCCTTAGACTTTATTTTGAAAAACGATCTAGACCGAGATATGCGCTATGGCTTTACACATAGCGGCCCGCACCGGGCGGATTTTCAAACTTATCAAAACAAAAGACTGGCGAAAGACTATCTGTCACGCGGGCAACAAAAGCTTTTGGTCTTGGCTTTGTTGTTAGCGCAAGTGACTTTATTAAACCAGGAAAGCCCATACTCGTGCGTCATTCTCATTGACGATCTAGCGTCCGAATTGGATACAGAAAACCGGGCAAAATTGATAAAATACCTCGTTGGATTGAGTTGCCAGGTTTTTATCAGCAGTACCGATATAGCTGATTTTGGCGACTTAAGTACAGTAGAAAACTATAAATGGTTTCACGTGGAACAAGGCGATGTAAAACAATTTTGATGTTTCACGTGGAACAAATAATAAAAATTAACAACTCCCATCACACACGATACAACCGATTCATGCGTGACATGAAGACCGGGCATCGTTGCGGTAAAACACAACACAATGGATATACCCATGAGTGAAAATTACGACAGTTCGAATATCACCGTACTAAAAGGCTTGGATGCGGTCAGAAAACGTCCAGGCATGTACATTGGCGACACCGATGACGGTTCCGGCTTGCATCACATGGTGTTCGAAGTGGTCGATAACTCCATCGACGAAGCGCTGGCTGGTTATTGCAAAGGCGTCGATGTCGTTATTCATGAAAATGGGTCCGTATCCGTTTACGACGATGGTCGCGGTATTCCGGTGGATATACACAAGGAAGAAGGCCGCTCCGCCGCCGAAGTAATTATGACCATCCTGCATGCCGGCGGTAAGTTTGACGACAACGCCTACAAAGTCTCCGGCGGTTTACACGGCGTAGGCGTCTCCGTGGTGAATGCCTTGTCTGAAGAGTTAACGTTGAAGATCCGCAAGAACGGCAAACTGCACATGCAAAAATACGTGCTCGGGGAGCCCGTAGCGCCGCTAGCGGTGATAGGTGATTGTGAGGGCAGCGGCACCTACATCAACTTCAAGCCCAGCCCAACTATCTTCACCAATATCGAATTTCACTACGACATCCTCGCCAAGCGTTTGCGCGAACTGTCGTTTTTGAATTCCGGCGTGCGAATCTCCTTGCGCGACGAAAGAACCGGCAAGGAAGATGTATTCGAATTTGAAGGCGGCATCAGTGCCTTCGTCCAACATCTCAACAAAAACAAAACACCATTGTTTGAAAAAGTTTTTCACTTTGTCGCCGAGAAAGAAGGCGTCACGGTGGAAGTGGCGATGCAATGGAACGACTCCTACCAAGAGAACGTATTCTGCTATACCAACAACATTCCGCAACGCGACGGCGGTACGCATTTGGCCGGCTTTAGAGGCGCCTTGACTCGTACCATCAACCAATACATCGAAACCAACGGCTTGGCTAAAAAAGAAAAGGTCGCCACCACCGGCGACGACGCCCGCGAAGGTTTAACTGCCGTGTTATCGGTGAAAGTCCCCGATCCCAAGTTCTCCTCGCAGACCAAAGACAAATTGGTGTCATCGGAAGTCAAACCCTTGGTCGAATCGACCATGAACGAAAAACTGCAAGAGTTCTTACTGGAACAACCGCAAGTTGCCAAAGCCATTGCCGCCAAAATTATCGATGCAGCCAGAGCACGTGAAGCGGCTAGAAAAGCTCGGGAAATGACCCGCCGCAAAACCACCCTGGATATTGCCGGTTTACCCGGCAAACTCGCCGATTGCCAGGAAAAAGACCCGGCCTTGTCCGAACTGTTCATCGTGGAAGGGGACTCGGCGGGCGGCTCAGCAAAGCAAGGCCGTGATCGCCGTACCCAAGCTATTCTGCCGTTGAAAGGTAAAATTCTTAACGTGGAACGCGCCCGCTTCGACAGAATGATTTCCTCGGAAGAAGTCGGCACCCTGATCACCGCGTTGGGCTGCGGCATCGGTAAAGACGAATACAACATCGATAAACTCCGCTACCACCGCATCATCATCATGACCGACGCGGACGTCGACGGCTCGCACATTCGCACCCTGCTACTGACTTTCTTCTATCGGCAATTGCCGGAGCTGGTCGAGCGCGGCCACATCTACATCGCCCAACCGCCGTTGTACAAAGTCAAAAAAGGTAAACAAGAACATTACGTCAAAGACGACAACGCCTTAAACCAATACTTGATCCAATTGGCGTTGGACAAAGCTCAACTACAAACCGATGCCGACACCCCGGTGATCCAAGGCCAAGGCCTGGAAAAACTGGCGACGGAATTTGCCGACGTGATGAGCATCATCAATCGCCTGTCCAGACGCTACGACGACCTGTACCTGGAGCAAATGACCTACATGCAGGTGTTAAGCGACGAAATCAAAGCCGACCAGCAAAAGCTGCAAGCCTGGTTGGATTTACTGCAAAAAAATCTGAACGAAGGCGGCCATAAGGCTATATTCAGCACCCAATTAAAATATCGCGGGAGCGATGATTTTGATGTGGAAGTCAGCAAACGCTTGCACGGCATCACCAAAAGCTTTGTTTTGCACGCACCGTTCTTTGCCGGCAACGATTATCAAAAAATCGCCCGCTACGTGGAAAAAACCCTCAGCATGTTCGGCGAAACCTCCGTCATGCGCATGGGCGAACGCGAACAGCAAGTGGATAACTTTAAGCAAGCATTCGAATGGATGATGAAAGAAGTCAAAAAAGGCCAGCATATCCAGCGCTACAAAGGTTTGGGCGAAATGAACCCGGAACAGCTTTGGGAAACCACTCTCGACGCCAACGGCCGCCGCATGCTGCAAGTCACCATCAACGACGTAGTTGCCGCCGACGAAATCTTCACCACCCTAATGGGCGATGTGGTGGAACCGCGTCGGGATTTCATAGTTAAGAACGCCTTGGATGTGGCGAACTTGGACGTGTAACGGTTGTCGGATGCCACAATTAGTGAAAAGTGTGCCAAGTTAGTGAAAAAATAGTGACATAGATAGTGAAATAATCCGGCAATTTCACCTAATGCTAAATTTTCAAAAGCACTTTAGAAAACCAGGTAACCCTATGGGAATCTGGTTTTTTTTGAGTTGGAACAAATGGTATAGATGGTCAGAATGAATAAACCAATCGTCGATTGGTGCCGTTTGGGCGCAGCTTTGGAGCGTAAAACAATGATGTAGATTGGCTGTTATTAATAGTGCCAGAAAGATTCTAAGGAAAACAATGGAAATTCAGTCAGTGGTAGCAAACGGATTTGATGATTTCATCAAGGGAACATTAACGAGTTGGGGAATTCAGTCGCTTACTGTTATTCAACAGCGAGCATTAGACGCTGGGGTAATACAGGGAGAGAGCATATTCGTCAGCGCACCGACATCTTCCGGAAAAACACTCGTTGGTGAACTTGCGGCTCTCGCCGGTCTTCGGAATGGTAGGCAAATCATTTATCTTGTCTCACATAAAGCGCTTGCCGATCAAAAGTATCTAGATTTTCGTCAACGCTTTGGGGAAGAAGCTCCAATACCTTTGGCCTCGGTTGGCCTTAGTACCGGCGATCGTGAGGAAGGCGATGTTGATGCCCAGTTCATGATAGCTACTTACGAAAAGGCGTTGGGTTTATTGTTGGCCGGACAGCTTCGACCTAATGATTCAGTGGTCATTGCGGATGAACTTCAGATCCTTCGGGAGGATGGAAGAGGTCCCGAAATCGAAACTTTGTGCTCAGCGCTCCGGCAACGTGGTATCGGTCAGTTCATTGCGTTAACAGCTACAGTGGAAAATGCGGAAGATTTGGCTGGATGGATGGAATGTAAAATGGTTTCAAGTAGTCATCGTGACATTCCGCTACATCAGGAAATTTGGTTCAACGGGCAGGCACACGCAACGACCTTTGGTCAAGAACAAGGTGAGTTGGTCGATGTTGGTGGCAGAGCGCCTTTTAACGTAGAAGATGTGGTTTCTAAGCTTTTGGAGCTTGATCGAGGCCCCATTCTTGTGTTCACTGAAACACGCCGGGAAGCGACACAATTAGCAGAATCTTTTTCTCAGAGACGGCCTAAGCAAAGTCGGGGCATCGAGCTATCGAATCAGCTAGAACTTTTCTCTGAACCCACCGAATCATCCAATAGTCTTCGTGCAAATGCGGAGCGCCACGTAACATTTCACACGGCTGACCTTTCGCCTCAGGAAAGACAGGTGATTGAGCGTGGAATCAGCGAGGGTGATATAGATGTGTGCTTTGCTACGACGACTCTAGCAGCGGGTGTGAATTTTCCTTTTCGGACCATTTTGTTTTGGAAATTAACGTACGAGTATTTTGAGCGAAAGGGAACACGTATCGCTAGATGGGATTATCGAAACATGTCTGGGAGAGCTGGACGCTTAGGAATGCATGAAAAGGGATACGCGATCATTCTTCCGAAAAATCAGGTTGAACTTGGGCATGCAAATCAACTTGTCTTACCTGAGAATGACCGGCTCGAATCACGTTACTTCTCCGTCGGATTGAGAAAAACGATCTTGTCTCTACTTGCCGCTGGTCTTGCGGACAGTCTCGAATCCGTCATGGGATTCTTCAGAAATACGTTGTACTGGTATCAAACACTTGAAACTAATCCAGTGAAACTTCAAGCGCTGGAAGCCAAGACGATTGATGCAATTAACTGGCTGTTGGATCACAGACTGATTACCAAGGAAGAAACGGAGCTGTTGGTAACGCCATTTGGTGCGGCAACAGCATCAACGGGGCTATTACCCTCTACAACGGTTCAATTTGCAAGAATCTTAGAAGTATATCGAAATCGCTTGGAAGATGCGTTTGAAGATGCAATTCCAGGGTTAATTCATGCTGCCGTGTCCAGCGAAGAATTTATTGGTAAGCACCGTACTCGCTTTCTAACTTTTCAAAAAGAGGAATATGAATCTCTGTCAATACTACGTGGCTTAAATCTACTTGTAAGATTGGATCCTGCGAATTTGCAGGTGGCTCAGTGCGCACATGCGATATTGCTATTTTCTCAAGGGGAGCAGGAAAGGAAGATCGCTTACCGGACTAACATCACATCCGGGAATTTGCATCGTCTCTCGAACGATGTTGCGTGGGTACTAGAAGGCCTTCAAAAGCTCTCATGTGTGCCTGAATTCCAATGTTCACAGAATGTGACGAACCATTTGGCAATGTTGTCGCGAATGGTTCGTTGGGGTGCCCCCCCTGAAGCATTAGATGTTTTGCGTATCGCCCAGAAACACCAGGTTCCCGGGTTAGGAAGACAGCGCGCTATGGCTCTAGTAGCGCAAGGAATTACAACGCTCAAAGACGTGTTGACAATCAGCATTGACAAACTGACTTCAATCTTACGTCATCAAACGCGTGCCGAGGCACTGGTTCAAGCAGTCTCCTCGGTATCCGGCATAACAGAGGATCGACTAAAACACGCACATTCGCGAGTCGCAAAATCCGTTGGGGTCGACGAACTGGTAAATGAATGTAACACGCAGCTTGGCACCCCCTATGAGGCCGCTATAGCAGCTCTCTTGAGAGAGGAGCCTTCTTGGGTCGTCACTGAAATAGATGATGGCAAACGCCAGAACGATCCTGACCTGATGGTACAACTGGGTACAATCACGATCATAATAGAATGCAAAACAACTCAAAAGAAGGTGCCGTTGATTGGAAAGGAGGAGGCTTGGGCAGTACTTCAGAAAGCGGCAGATTACGACCGGAGTTATAAGCGTGTGACGCTTGGTAAGCCCCAATTTGATGAAACCTGTAAGAAGAAGGTCGCTGGTGCGCATGACATAACCCTCATCGAACATAATGTGTTCATTGAGGGGGTTTTGCGTGTGCTGCTAGGCTCATTATCTGCGCAGTCTTTTTTGGAATGGTTAGGACAGCCTGGCTTGAGTGACTTGCAACGTCTAGGTGGTAAGCCTACCTATAAAGAGTGAAAGCGTTAATTCAAATTGAATCGAGGTTATGTTTGCGATAAGTGACTCTTCTTAGATCTAATTCCAGCATAAGCTATCTTGCTCCCGGGTCATACCCAAGATCACCTAGGCGATCCCTAGGGATGTTATGTATTCACTCCAACCCAATCGCCCCCTTTAAGCATGCCAGCCTCTGCAAATCAGGCTCTCGGTCAAATATTGGATGTGCATTTGCATTATCAGTTAAAACGATTTTTCTAAGAACAGGAATACCACCATGGATAGAAACTTGGTTTGTCGGTAGATATAGGGGGCGGGTCAGGAATTGCTTCTGAGTGTAGGATTGCGATTACAGCTTGATCCAGCTTCTAATTGCTTGCTATCGTTCCGCCAAATTGGCAATTTCAAAGGGGACTATCGTTTCGACCTAGATGGCACCTTTTAGTCGACGAAGCGCGATAGATTATTATGACGCGCTTCAGCCGCGACTAGAAAGCGAGTTAAGGCCAAGGGATTTCCATATATCGTCTTCACCATAATAGCCTATAGTTGTGCGGTTCAGATGGGTCCATCCCCAGAGCCATTCTTTGTAATGTCTGACCCATGAATTCCATTCTCCTTCTGTTGGTGGTCCAAATTGCCAGTTAGGAGTTAGCACGACATCTAATCCGCAACTGATAGAAAGACCCCGTTTACCCTCCAATAGTAAATGCATTGCACTGCTGCAAGTTTTTCGTGAGGAAAAAGCTTTCAATTCTGGAAACTTGTATAGCATGACGTTTAATAGATTGAATGCTCGCCGATAATGAGAATAGTTGATACCAAATTCTAAATTGGTGCCCCAATTGGTTCTATCAAAGACTCTTTCTAATATAAGATCGAAAAGGTCCTCGGCAAGATTCCGTTCTTTTAATTCCAATCCCAGCATTAGCAAAAGTCGGTACATATACTGCGCCTGATTCTGAGTGTTATTAACTTGTCCAAGCTGTTTTGACTCTATCCAATATAGAAGTATCGCCGCCAATGCATCTATATTGCCCAATTTGACAAGTTCTCGGCCTATCTTTGAGCTGAAGGGTTGCCTGGATTTGACCGGAAAGACCTCATAACTTTGGCCAAATACAGCGAATTGAACTTTTGGCTCGAGCTTCTCCATCCAGTTATCGATGTCTGATATTACTTGATCGCCCCGCAGAAGTATTTCCCAAAGTGGATGATTAAATTCCCTGGCGGAACCAGGAAATACGACATCTACGTTCTGAACAAATTTTTGTCTAGGCACTTCTATTCCTAACCTATATCGCCGCCATTTGTTTCTTAACGGCGTATCTGGATGGAGAGGTGTAGGAATTTTATTTTCGATCAACTTTTCAATCTGGTGCGGGTTAGTGCAGTTTGAGCGTTGCTTGATACCTTCATACCAAGCGCGAACGCGTAAACTTTTGATAGGGCAAATGTTCTTTTTTGTCTTCAAAATGGCGGCGAATTTATTTTCGCGTCGGATGACGCGAAAAATAGTATGTTATTGATATATTGAATAAACAGTCGCAGGTTCTGGTACAAACCTACCCTGAATTATCCTAATTTATTTCGATGGTATTTCGGTTAAGCTACGACTGCAAATTTAAGCGATACTGGACGTTACATGGCACAAATTAATTCCTCAGAACCACTATGCAAGGAATTGCAGGAGATGCTGACTCGACTGTATGGGCCCTTGCTGGCTAGTCGAGATTTGTGGAAGGTTTTAGGCTATGCGAGTCCAGGCGCTTATCGGCAAGCCCGATTACGGAAACGGGTGTCGGTGCCGGAATTTGAGATTGAAGGCCGAAGTGGTCATTTTGCGTTAACGATTGATGTTGCACGCTGGTTGGCAAAGCAGCGTATGTCCAATTCTCAAACACATTTACCAGAAGAAGGAGAAAAAGATATGACCTAAGCAATCTGTTTTGATTGAAACACAGGCTTAGAAAAACAAAAAGCTTAGGGTTGGCGCCCTAAGCTTTTTTGAAACCGTCGAGAATTTGGTACTCCTGACAGTTTAATTGTTGATCTAAATTTCGTGGGTGTCAAGCCTGCGGCCTGTTTATGCGAACCATTTTTTAAACGCATTACTCAGGGCGCAGGAATTGTGCGCTCTGAAATTAGATTAACGGAGACAAATATGTCCTCAAATCTTTGGCAAGGGGCTTGGCGTGGTCGTCGACCCGACGGCGATGTGCATAAACGAGCTCGAAACGTCATCACTCCATCAGGCGGCATTGTTCGCTGTAAATACCCCAGCCGCAAGAACGGGCGAATGGTCCACCTTGAGGGATTACTAGAACTCGAAGCTAGTTATCTTTTCGAGGCCTCCCCCAATATTGTCCGATATCGTGAACAACCCATAACCTTTCATTATCCAGACGGTCCCAAGTTGCGCCGCTATACTCCGGACTTTGAATTGGTGTTGAGCACCGGCGAAATCGTATTCATCGAAGTTAAGCCAGTCAGTAGTCTCCAACATGCCAAGGTGCAACATAAACTCGGTTGCGTAGCCGAACATATGTACCGCTCAGGAAAGCCTTTCGTCATTTTGACTGATCAAGTCATTCGCCAGGAACCACGATTATCCAATCTACGCTGGATCTATCATCGGGCTCGACGAATTCCACCATCGCCGGATGCCATGAGGGTTGCAATCAATAAAGTTCGTCATCATTTCCCCGTATCGATTGCAAAGGCGACAGCCCTGCTGAGGACAATTTGTATCGATCCTTACAGTGGGTTTATCACGCTAAGTGATATAGATCCTTACAGTCTATTGTTAGCTGGCCACCTGCGCTGTTCCCTAGATCAGCCTATTACTCAAGAAACCTTAATTGAATTGAATACGGGGGCAGACAATGGCTGGTTTTGCATTGCACAAGAACAGGGTTTTTAACTGGGACGGTACTGCATATCGGATTGATCGTATCCAACCGAATGGTGATTTACTGCTGGAAAGCACGAATGATGGCCATTTTTCGGTGATCAGTCGTGAGCAACTGCTCACTGAGTACGGGGCAGGCAAAATTTCCGCGAAGACAGTTGATGTTGCTTCTGCTACTACTACCTCGTTAGTACCTTCATTTTCAAGACCGCTCGATGAACTCTCTGAAGGCGTTAGAAACGCCGTGAAGCGGCGTAAATATTATCTTGAAAGTATTCTCGATCATGGCAATCCGATTTTTACACCGGAGTATTTGAAGCCGTTGATTGGGCAGGCCGCTACGGAAATCGGCGATTTAAAACCGCCGGGTGTGATTACCGTATATCGTTGGTTTCGTCGATTTAAATCAGTTAACGATCCGCGAGCGATCATTCCGAGAACTGATCTTCGTGGTCCCAAAGAGTTACGGCAAAATGATCGTATTCTCCAGTTGGTAGCAGAATCTTTGGAGGAAGCTTTTAAGGCCTCGCCGCAGGCGACCTGTCGTAACGTGTATACGCGCTTGCTTGGCAAAATCGACCTTGAGAATCAACGCACTCTCGGAGGTGAGCCTATCAAACCGCCATCCTTACGCACCTTGTACCGATTGGTTGAGCGTGCCGAGGCTTATGAACTCGTGGCCTTAAAGGAAGGTAAGGCGGCTGCCGATAGGCGTTTTAGGATCGGCAAAGCTGGTGTAAAAACTTCTCGTATCCTGGAGCGGGTTGAAGTTGATCATACACCGCTCGATCTATTCCTAGTTGACGAAAGAACTTGGCTACCTCTGGGCAGGCCAACGTTGACCGTGATTATCGACCACTATAGCCGGATGTTGCTTGGCTACTATTTGAGTTTCGATAGCCCTTCGACTACGGCGGTGATGGGGGCCTTACGGCATGCCATTCTGCCCAAGAAGTTAGCAACTGCGGTCATAGCAAACCTAAAAACCGTTAATACGTGGAATTGTTACGGTCTTCATGAATTAGTGGTGGTCGATAACGGCTTGGAGTTCCATAGCGATGATCTGGAAAGCGTTGCTTACGATTTAGGCATTCGCATTCAATACTGTCCCAAGCATGCGCCCCGTTTCAAAGGCGTGGTAGAGCGCTATCTAAAAACGATCAACTACTTCTTTGCTCATCAGTTGCCTGGCACCAGTTTCGCTAAATTTTATCTGCGCGGCGATTACGATCCAGAAAAAGCGGCGTTGTTAACCTTTGCCGAATTTAAGCAAATCTTCGAAAAGTGGGTGGTTGATGTTTATGCCCAGGATGAACATCGAGGACTCGGTAAAACAACGCCATGGGCTCGCTGGCAAGAAAGCATTGCGCATCACGAACCTATACTGCCCGATGATTTGCGTACGTTGCAGCGCCGAATTGGATTAGTTGAAGAGCGTTCATTACGCTGCGACGGCATTTTCCTGCATGGCATCCGCTACAGTGGCGATGAGCTCGGTCACATACTTCGGGGATTTGGTGAGGGGGTGAAAGTTCGGTTGGTCTACGACCCGGAAGACTTGGGTGAAATCCAGGTCTGGGGTCCCAATGATGTCGAGCCGGTGACGGTGAAGGCCGTCGACTACGCGTTTGCCCATGGACTCACCGAAAAACAGAACGACTTCATTCGTGAATATCTGCGAGAGCAAGGCGAGGCGGTTATCGATAAAGTTGCTCTCGAACGGGCTCGATATGAACTGGCACAAGCCATCGAAGGATTAATGATCAATCGGAAACATCGGGCTCGGCGCCGTAGTGCGGCGTTACGCGGGATCAGCAGCAGTAAACCCAGCGGATCGGGGCTATCAACCGTTGCTAATCAGGATTCGGCCGAGGTAATCAAGCACACCAAACCAACGCCGTCCTCCGATGTCGACCAGAATGCGGAGATGAAGTCAGAGGACATCATCAAATCGTTCCAAATTAAGCGGCCTAAGGATTTCGCCAAAAATAACTTCCCTGTATTGATACTGTCCCTAACTGGATTTGTAATGGAGAATACAACGACTTGAACCGTGGAAGATGAAAAAGTGACTGGCTACGAACCCGCGAT